>DXCK01000004.1 GCA_019116045.1 Candidatus Bacteroides merdipullorum
GGACTTAGTAGACCGCTATGCCACAGAATCGGACAAAAACAATCAAGATTACTACCGTAACATTTTCCGCCCAAACGTAAAACTGAAGGTGTATTTCGGCGACCAACTGGGGATGGATATCCACAACGTGGAGGACATGATTGTCCAATACAAAGCTTTCGGGGCTGCCAAAGCTTCGTTCCACCAGAACGGGCAACAAGTGTTGGACTTCACCGACGAAAGCCATGCCACCGGCATCTGCTATGCCATCGCCACCCTCGTCACCGAAGAGAACGGCACAGACAAGCTGACCCTGCACGCCGTGCGCTACTACGACAAATACGTCAAGCTGGACGGACGCTGGTGGATTGCCGAACGCGAACAGCATTTTGTCTATTCATCCGTGCCGCCCCTGGCCTGAAGCATCCACCCGTTTACAGAAAAATAGTCTATGAGAAAACTGATTTTCTACACCATCGCCTTATTGCTTGCCTCATCGGCAGCCAAGGCGCAGCAGCAAAACGACAATCTGCCCGGTGTGCCGCAGACCGAAGCCTACGTCGTGACTCCTGTCGACACCACCAGCGGCGTAACCGTACGTAAGGTCTCCTTCCTGCGCAGCAACCACATCGTGCTGGTTGGCAATCTCTTCCTGCCCCGCAACTTCGAAAAGACTCAAGGCTATCCTGCCATCCTGAGCATTCATCCTGCCGGAAGCGTCAAAGAACAATCTGCCGGACTCTACGCATACCGTCTGGCCGAACACGGGTTTGTGACCTTGGCTTTCGATGCCACCTATGCAGGCGAGAGCGGCGGCAGCCCGCACTGGTCGGAAGCGCCATACGAACGGGTGGAAGACATACGCTATGCAGTGGACTACCTCGTCACGCTTCCGTTTGTGGACGAGTGCCGCATCGGTGCCCTCGGCTTGTGTGCCGGAGGGGGATACGCCATAGCCACAGCTCCTACCGAACGGCGGATCCGCTCCATTGCCGGAGTAAGCGCGGCCGACATAGGAGCTGCCAATCGTGAAAGTTGGCTGCGGGGCAGAAGCACCGAGGAGCAAATCAAGCTGTTGGAGGACGTGTCCGAACAGCGCACCCGAGAAGCCCGCGGTGAGGAACTGATGAAAGTCTACATGTGTCCCGAACCGACGACCGAGACGGCTCCTTCCTTCCGCGAAGGCTATGAATACTACCGTACCTCGCGTGCGTGGCATCCCCGTGCCGATAACTTCTACCTGCGCCGCAGCCAAGCCACCAAAATGGCTTTCTCGGCCATTGAAAACATCTACCTGCTGACACAACCCGTGTTACTAATCCAAGGAGAAAAGGCAGATTCCGAATGGCAGACAAAACGCTTCTACGAGGTATTGCCGGGCAAGGACAAGGAAGTATTCACCATTGCCGGGTGTTCGCACATCGACCTGTATGACAAGTCGCCCTATGTCGACCAAGCCGTCGGGAAGTTGGCCACGTTCTTCACGAGAACGCTGGCGGCAAAGGCCGACTGACCCTCAGAAAAAGGAGACAGATGATTTAACCATAAAAAATTTATGAAACTGAGAACCCTACTTGTTTGCGCAACCATGCTGCTGTCAGCGTCACTGCATGAGGCAGCAGGTGCGCCCATTCAACCAACAAAAACAGAGAATATGAAGACAAAGAAAGTGCTCGTGGCCTTCTTCTCCCGAGCAGGCGAGAATTACACTGTCGGCCACATCGAGAAAGGCAACACGCATATAGTTGCCGAAATGATTGCCCACGAGACCCAAAGTACGCTCTTTCACATCGAACCGGTCAAGCCCTATCCGGAAGACTACACGGAATGTACGGAAGTGGCCAAACAAGAATTGAACACGCAGGCACGCCCGGCCATCCAGGGAGATGCGACAGTGGAAGAATATGACGTGATCTTCATCGGTTATCCCAACTGGTGGGGCGACATGCCGATGGCTGTATATAGCTTCATAGAGAAGCACCGGTGGGAAGGCAAGACCGTCATCCCATTCTGCACACACGAAGGCAGCGGACTGTCGGGCACGGAAGGCAAGCTGAGAATTGCCTGCCAGGGAGCTACCGTGCTGAAAGGACTGGCCGTGCGGGGAGCTACCGCACAGCGATCGCCCCAAGAGGTCCGTCGGAGCGTGGACAACTGGCTGAAGAAACTGGGTTACTGATCTTAGAACAGAACGACATGGGAAAAGACGTCATGATTCTTACCGGGGCTGGCTAGATAGGGATGGCCATAGCCCGACGCATGGGATACGGAATGAAAATCATCGTCGGAGACAAGTGTCCAGAGCATGCCACGGCCATAGCCGAAGAGATGCACCGGGCGGGCTTCGACACGCAGCCGGTCGAGATGGATTTGTCGTCCCGACGCTCCATCCTGTCACTGATAGCTACGGCGCGACAATACGGAGAAGTCTCGATGATGGTCAACGCTGCCGGTGTATCTCCTTCACAAGCTTCCGTGGAAAGTATCTTGAAAGTCGACTTGTACGGAACGGCTGTCTTGCTGGAAGAAGTGGGCAAGGTCATCCGACCGGGAGGAACAGGAGTTACCATCTCCAGCCAATCGGGACATCGCCTACCGGCACTCAGCCCGGAAACGGACCGACTATTGGCCTGCACGCCAACCGAACGATTGCTAAATTTGGACATCCTACAACCCGACCGCATCAAAGACACGCTCCATGCCTATCAACTGGCCAAACGATGCAACGTGAAGCGCGTCATGGCAGAGGCTGTCAAGTGGGGTCGGCGTGGGGCCCGTCTCAACTCCATTTCGCCGGGCATCATCGTGACTCCGTTGGCCCTCGACGAATTTAACGGGCCGCGAAGACAATTCTACACAGAGATGTTCCAAAAATGTCCGGCCGGACGTCCGGGCACTGCGGACGAAGTAGCCAACGTGGCCGAACTGCTGATGGGCAACCGAGGAGCCTTCATCACGGGAGCAGACTTTCTGATAGACGGCGGCGCCACTGCCTCTTTCTTCTACGGACAGGCGGAAATGGGCATATAGCCGCACTGAGAAAGGCCCGAAGATCTTAAAGACTTCCACCAAATTCGTACCTCCTCCCTACCTCGTCCCTATCCTATAACAAGGACCAGGTAGGGAGGAGGTAGGGAGGAGAAACGAATTTGGTACGGCAATGGCAGGCCGGATGACTTTTTTTTCGTACCTTGGAGGCGGAATTAGAAAAAATGTCCGATATGAAGAGACTTTCTGTATTCTTATCTCTGCTTGCAACCGCCATCTTGCTTGCGGCACAAGTGAAAGATGACAGGGACTCGCTCGCCCTGCTGGAAAACAAGGTGTGGAAAGCACGACTTCCGGAAAACACCCAAACAGCCTATGAAACGGAATTTCGCGATGGACAATGGATATCTGCCCTCCTATACCAAGGTGAAAGACACGAGATGATTCGCTCCTACGTGTTGCTGCGGGATACGCTCGAAGAGACAGACTCAGGGAAAAAGTTCAAAATCTTGGGACTGACGGACAGCACCCTCGTTTTCCGATACCTGCCCACCAGCCTGACCATAGGAGTGGGCCCGGTGGAATTTACTACGGACAACAGTGCAGCCGGACAACGGGCCAATGAACATCGCCTGGACAGCATCTGGCGACGGGAACTTATCTGGAACCTGGGCGTGTTGGACAAATCGGGAAAGCCGATGAGGGACACGTCGGCCATCGAACGTCCGCGATGGGTCAACTGGGGAGAGGATTTGGAGCGGTATTTCGTCTCACAAATGAGATACCCCGAAGCGTTGTTGAAGCAAAACCGGGCGGGCTATTCCGTAGTGATGTTCACTGTAGATACCTTGGGATTGCCGCGAGGCATCAACTGCCTGACAAGCACGCGGGAGGAGTTCGGGCGCGAAGTTGTCCGGCTGCTGAAAGAGCTGCCCCACGGACAACCGTGCTGGGATGCGACAGGACGACGGATGGAATGTCTGTATGCGGTGTATGTTCCCTTCCTGCCCCAGCATTACCGCGACCGGCTGAAGGCGGACAGCATCCGCGAAGAGGAGCATAAACAGATGTTCATCACCTGGGATGCTCCTGCCCGCTTCCCGGACAAAAATCCCTTGGCCATCCGGAACTACATCGCCCGGCGGCTGAAGTATGACCCGAGCCTATTGGGCGAAAAAACGCAGACACGAGGCGTCTACTCCATCAGCATCGACTCTTATGGAGAAGTGAAAGAAACCAAGGTCATACGAAGTTGCGGCATCGAAGCATGGGACAAGCAGGTAATTGATATTATTCGGAGTATGCCGCGATGGATTCCGGCCACCAACAGCCGGGGAAAAGGGGAATATCGGGACGAGTATTATGCCTTGCCGTTCATTTTCAGGAATGACAAGAGACTGATAGCCCATACGGCGGAAAAACATTTGGAAGCAGGTGTTCCGGTCTGTTACCTGAATGAACGGGGCGACACCATCGTGCCTTACGGAAAATACCGGTTCTGCCAGACAGACACGATACGCCGCATCGGCTTCGTGTATGAGAACAAAGCACACCAGCCGCGCATTATCTGTCTGGACACCGAAGGAAAGAAACTGTTCTACGTCTTCCCCTATGACAACGGGCCTGACTACGCGCAAGAAGGCGTTTTCCGTATCACCGATGAAGAGGGACGGATAGGTTTTGCCGATACGTTGGGTACGGTGCTTATCAGGCCGCAATACAAGTTTGCCACCCCTTTCAGGAATGGGAAAGCCAAGGCCACTTTCTCTGGAAGTTGGAAACAAGAAGGTGAGCACCGCTATTGGGACAGCAGTGAATGGTTTTACATCGACAAAGCTGGCATAGCACAATAAATAAAATTCATGCGTATGAAAAAGACTATGTTTTGGACGGTACTGGCCGGTTGCCTATTGGCATTAAACGGTTGCAATCTCCGGAAAACGAATCAGGAAAACAAAGCACTGGCGGGCTGGGAAGTGTTAGGCAATCTGGACAAAGCTTATGGCGATGATTACCCGGCCTACGTAGAGGGCAGGTATTTCGACGACCGAGGTACGCCGGTGTTGCAAATACGGGGCGACACCTTGCGGGCGAGGAAGGAATTGGCCAAAGTTGCCGGAAGCAACAACTTCCGGTTGGAACAGGTGGGCAACGGAGTCTATTCGCAAAAAGAACTGGACAGCCTGTTGACAGAGATGCGCAGACGACTGGATGCGACCACGGACACGGCCTTACGCACCAATGCCTTTGGCAACGGCCGCGGAGGCCACAAGATAAGAGTAGACCTGTTACGCAACACTGCGGAGTGGCGCGAACGCTTCCGCAGGGAAATCATGGATTCACCGGCACTGGAGTTCGACGGGCCTGACGGTCGGGAGGTGTGCGCCCTGAAGGGAGTAAGCGAAGTATTCGGCGTGAGTCTGGAGGCGGAACAGGCCGTCGTCCCAGTCACCACGCACCAAGTCCGCTTCGTCTTGCACAACGGGAGCAATGACACCATCGGCTATGGCTCGGCCTATGATTTGGCGTATGAACAGGATGGACAATGGTATTACCTGCCCACAGACAGGCTCTTTACGCTGGAGCTCATAGAAATGTTGCCGGATGGCCAAACTATTTTCAACGCCAACCTCTATCCGGAAATAAACAAAAACCGACCGGGACGCTACCGCTTTTTCAAAGAAATCAAAATCAAAGGGAAAGAGGAAATGCTGATGGCAGAGTTCAAGATGTCGGCACCTACGGCCCTGTCCAGCCAGACGGGGAGTACGCTGTCTTACGAATACGAGTTGGTGACGCCCGACAGTGCACAGATGAAGCCGTATGCAACCGCCAAGATGTGAACGAAAAAGACCGTATACCCGAAAACGGCCGAAACGAAGACACAAACCCGGCAAAATCAGTAAAATTGATACAAGCATCCAAGATTTGGATAGCATCTATTTCTGCAAGACGGGGTAACTTTGCTGCGTAATCGATTTATAACCCCTAAAACTATTTAGCCTTATGAAGAAGATTTGTCTTTTATCTTTGGTTCTACTAACTGTTAATACCTTATTTATTATGTCACAAGAAAAGATTACGCAAACAGCCGGACGCATGCAGTTGGGCGAGTTTGCCCCTAAATTTGCAGAATTGAATGACGATGTTTTGTTTGGACAGGTATGGAATCGTCCGGGCCTCAGCCCTCACGACCGCAGCATGATAACGATTGCGACGCTGGTGGGCAAAGGCATCATCGACTCATCGCTGACGCACCATTTGCAGTTCGCTAAGCAAAATGGCGTGACCCGCACCGAGATTTCGGAAATGTTGACACACATTGCCTTCTATGCCGGATGGCCCAATGCCTGGGGTGCTTTCCGCCTGGCCAAAGATGTGTGGGCAGAAGATGCCACAGACGACAATGGCAAAGCTGCTTTCCAACGTGAAATGATTTTCCCCATCGGCGAGCCCAACACTGCCTTTGCCCAATACTTCATCGGCAACAGCTATCTGGCTCCAATCTCTACTGAACAGGTTGCCTTCAGCAATGTGACCTTTGAACCCGGTTGTCGCAACAATTGGCACATTCATCATGCCACCAAAGGCGGCGGACAAATGCTGGTTTGCGTAGCCGGACGCGGTTGGTATCAAGAAGAAGGGAAACCTGCCGTAGAGATGCTTCCAGGAGATGTCATCCACATCCCTGCCAATGTCAAACACTGGCACGGGGCAGCCGCAGACAGTTGGTTCGCACATTTGGCATTTGGGATACCCGGAGAAAATACGTCCAATGAATGGTTAGAGCCTGTGACAGATAAAGAATATAGTCAGTTGAAATAAAGACAACCGCATTTACCGTTTGCCTTAAAGACGAGGATGTGTCAAAACTGGGATTATCTATCATTCTATCGTCCCGAGCGTAGCCAAGGAATCTCAAGATTGGTCAAGTGAGATGTTTCGACTTCGCTTCGCAACGTTCAACATGACAAAATGATAATCGTTTGTCCTTACGACACACCCTCATTTATAATGTTCTACCGCTCATATGTAATAAGTCCTTGATAATCGCTGTTGATTATCAAGGACTTTTATGTGACCCCGCTGGGACTCAAACCCAGGACCTTCAGAACCGGAATCTGACGCTCTATTCACTAAGCTACGGAGCCTGATTGCGGCTGCAAAAGTATAAAAAAGGATAGCACAATCCTAATATTTCTCCGTTTTTTATTGCACCGGATGACTAATTAGTCTTAAAAATGCAAACGCGCAGGAAAAATCAAACATTTTGCTATTTATTCCAGCAAAAGCATAGCAGATATTGATATTATTCATATATTTGCCGAACAAATTAACAAAATGCGTATATTTTATGAGCTATCTGATAACTCCCGAGGGATATGAACCTTTGCTGGATTTGAAACAAACTGAGTTGGGAATCAAACAGATAAAAGAGTTTTTCCAACTGAATCTTTCTTCCGAACTACGCTTACGACGTGTCACTGCCCCCTTGTTTGTGCTGAAAGGGATGGGCATCAACGATGACCTGAACGGAGTGGAGCGCCCTGTGACCTTTCCTATAAAAGATTTGGGAGACGCACAGGCCGAGGTGGTACATTCGCTGGCCAAATGGAAGCGGCTGACACTGGCTGAATATGGCATAGAACCGGGATACGGCATTTATACGGACATGAATGCCATACGGGCCGACGAGGAGCTGGGCAACCTCCACTCGCTGTATGTCGACCAGTGGGACTGGGAACGGGCCATCACCCGGGATGACAGGAATGTGGAGTTCCTGAAGGAGATTGTAACGCGGATTTATGCCGCCATGGTGCGTACGGAATATATGGTCTACGAGATGTATCCGCAAATCAAGCCCTGCCTGCCGCAGAAGTTACATTTCATCCATGCGGAAGAGTTGCGCCAGTTGTATCCGCACCTGGAACCCAAATGCCGGGAACATGCCATCACACAGAAGTACGGCGCGGTGTTCATCATCGGCATCGGCTGCCAACTGGGCGACGGCAAGAAGCACGACGGGCGCGCACCGGATTATGACGACTATACCACGCCAGGGCTGAACGGATTGCCGGGGCTGAATGGCGATCTGGTCCTGTGGGACGAGGTGTTGCAGCGCAGCATCGAGCTTTCGTCGATGGGCATCCGTGTGGACAAGGAGGCATTGGTGCGCCAGCTCCGCCTGGAGGGCGAAGAAGAACGGCTGAAGCTGTATTTCCACAAGCGGCTGATGGATGACACGCTGCCCCTGTCCATCGGAGGAGGTATCGGGCAGTCGCGCCTGTGCATGTTCTACTTGCGGAAGGCGCATATCGGAGAGATACAGGCAAGCATCTGGCCCGAGGAGATGCGCCGGACTTGCAAGGAGCACCACATTCACCTGATTTAACCCCAGCGAACCATGGACGTACAGATAGAAGACAGTTGGAAACGACGGTTGCAGCCGGAGTTTGACAAGGACTATTTCAAGACACTGACCGACTTCGTGCGGGAAGAATACCAGACAGGCACTGTATATCCGCCGGGAAGACTGATATTCAACGCCTTCAACCTCTGTCCGTTCGACCGGGTGAAGGTGGTCATCATCGGCCAAGACCCGTACCACGGGCCGGGACAGGCGCACGGGCTATGCTTCTCGGTGAACGACGGGGTGCCCTTCCCGCCCTCGCTGCAAAACATCTTCAAAGAAATCAAAGCTGATGTGGGCACCGAGATGCCCGCCAGCGGCAACCTGACCCGCTGGGCCCGACAGGGCGTGCTGCTGCTGAACGCCACGCTGACCGTGCGAGCCCACCAGGCCGGCTCGCACCAGGGCCACGGGTGGGAAACCTTCACCGACGCCGCCATACGACTGCTGGCCCAGGAGCGGGAGCACCTGGTGTTCATCCTCTGGGGGGCGTACGCCCAGCGCAAGGGCGCCTTCATCGACCGCAACCGTCACCTCGTGCTGGCCTCCGCCCACCCCTCACCCCTGTCGGCCTACAACGGATTCTTCGGCAACCGCCACTTCAGCCGCACCAACGAGTACCTGGCGGCGCACGGCGAGACGCCCATCCAGTGGTAGCGCGACGCGGCTGACGCCCCACCGCCGGCCATCGGCACACCCGGTCAAACATTGTTCCCCCGCCCGCGTGAGAACCTCATCTGCGGACGGGGGAAAAATTATGCGCCGAAGGCAGGAGAAATTCATAGCGCGCCGTGATATGAATATATCACGCCGTGATATAAATATAGCGCGCCGTGATATGAATATAGCGCGCCGTGATATAAAGAACTTGGCACTGCGAAGGGATGTTTCCGACGCGTGCCGACACAACCTTTCCACCGGGGCGGACAAACTTCTGTCACACCGGCGTTGGCGAAACGTCAGGCGGGGGATTAATACCACTGGATGTTGCTCTGCGTCTGGCTGCGCTGCTCGTACTTCAAGTCCTGCAAGATGCTGGCATTGGCGCGGATGGTGAAGTTGTAGTACTTCCAGCGGCCGAAGGGCGCGACGCTGGCCGACATGCTGAAACAGTGCAAGTCGCGCGTGATGTTGAAGGTGGTCTGCGTGATTTCCTTCTCGTTGAAGTCGTAACCCGAGTTGAAGTTGATGGACCACTTGTTCGAAATCTTAATGTTACCGTTGATATTCAACGCATTCAGGCTGAACTTATACGGATAGCGCATCCGCTCGCGGTTGATAGGCTTCGTACGGTCCTCGGAGATGTTGAAGCCCGTGCTGAAGTTGATAGACCAGGGCATCTTAAACACCTGGTAGCCGTCGTCATCCACCTCGGCCCGCTGCGTCTTCTTCTTGTTCAACCCGTCCGACGACTCCTCCGTGCCGTCCCCTTCCGCAGAGTTTTCGTCCTTGTTCGGCTCATCCTTCTCATCGTCCCCCTTGCCGGTGAACAGCTTGACCAGCTTCTTCCAACTATCGTTGTTCAACGTCCAACTGAACGATGTGCCGTAGCCCGACCATCGGCCGAAGCGCCCGTACGACCACTCCGTGCGGTTGCCCTCGTAGACATTGCCGTTCTCGTCGAACTCATAAGCATACGTGGCGAAACGCGACGACATGCTCAGCGTGTAATTCTTCGTCAGCTTCAGGCGCAGGTTGAAGTCCAAGTCACCCCAAGGCTTCTCCTTGGCAGCCATATTATACGATATGCCCACCCCCAACTCGTCAATCAAGCTAATCTTGCGTATCGAGTCGTTCTTGTCCTTATACTTCATCTCGAGGTTGTTCGACAAGTCGAAAGAGATAGTCCCTGACTTCCCCGTCCCGGGCGGGCTGAACGGCTGGTCGGCGTAATACGAATAGCGCACGGTATCCGTCGGCACCCCGTTGCGGTCCGTGCGGACATACGAGTCATAATATCCATAGCGCGACGAGCCGAAGTCCGGCGAACCGCTGATAGTGATGGACGGCGTAATGACATGACGAATCTGAATCTCCTTCTTGGGGAAGAACAACGGCTTGTACATGCCATAAATCTTCGTGTTGATACCGATGCTGGCACTGTAATCATACACACGGTGGAAGCCGAACACCGTATCCGTATTCACCACCTCCTGTTCCTGCTGGTCCCAATCCCTCGAAATCTTGCGCGTGTACCACCGCTCCGTATAGTTGAACGACGGGGTGACGTTGAAGTAATTGAACAGCGTGAAGGTGGCGCTTATGGGTATGTTGTGCTGCATGGCATTCTCCCAGTCGCGTATCAAGCTCGACTTGAACAGCAGGTTGTCCTTCGTCTGGATGCTGTTGGTCAGACGTCCCGTATATCGCAAAGAGATTTTCTCATACCACTTCTCATCCCCCACACGGTTCTTGCGGCGGAAAGGATACACGGTGCTCAACGAAATGTTCAAGTCCGGCAAAGTCACCGAGATAGACGAGTCACGCATGGTCTGGGCGATGTTGGCCGTGGCCGAGATGCTAAGCAGGTTGTCAAAGAAGTTGCGCGAATAGCTCACGCTGGACGTCTTCGTGTTCTGCGACATCAGTTGCGAATTGTACAAGTTATCAATATTGGTGCGCTCGTAACTACTGGTAGAGAAGTTCACGCTGGCCGAAAACGTGGAGTTAGGATTGGCCTTGGCATCCTGCCTGTGAGACCAGACAATCTTAAAGTCCTTGGCCACTGAATAGTCGCTCAACCCCTTATCGCCGGTCTTTGTCACCTGGTAGTTGAGCTGGAACATGCCCGAGAACTTATAGCGCTTCACGTAATTGCTTTCCGCATTGATGGCCCACGAGCCTTTGGTAAAGATATCTCCGCGCAACTTCAGGTCCATCTGGTCGCTGATGGCGAAGTAATATCCGCCGTCCGTCAATCCGAAACCGCGGCTCGAGTCGTCCATGTAGGTAGGCATCAGAAAGCCCGACTGGTAACTGCTGGAGAAAGGAAAGAAGAAGAAAGGAACAGCCAAGGGCAGCGGCACGTCTTCTACAACCAGATAGGCTGGACCAGTCACCACGTTTTTCTTGGGGCGCACTTTGGCGTAGGTCATCTGCATGTAGAAGTGCGGATGCTCGTGATTGTCGCAAGTGGTGTAGCGGCCTTTCTTCATATAGAGTTCGTCGCCCGCACCTTTCTTGGCATTGTTGCCGGTCACATATCCTTCTCCTTGTTGGCTCACCACGTTGCTGATAAGGCCTTTCTTGCTCTTGAAGTTATAGCGGATAGTATTGGTCTCGTAGGGCGTCTCCCCATCCTTGAACACGGGCAACCCCTGCATCACGCCCAGCGAATCTTCCACGCCATGTGCATAGACCGTGCTGCTATCCATGTTCATAGTGATGACTTCTGCGGTCAGTTCAATGTTCTGATGAGGATAGTTCACCTTTCCCTCGCCGTACAAATGGGCATAGCCGTCTTGAGTGAAGACAATGGAGTCGCTGGCTTCGTATGTGACAGGGGCATCCAGACCTTCTTTTTTCTTGGGAACGGTATCTGCCTGTAACGAATCAAGCATCAGCGAATCAGTCGCCAACGAGTCGATAGACAGCGAATCGCCCAACTGTGAAGTAGGCTGTACACGGTCTTGCCGTATTCTGCGTTCTCTACCTCGGCGCTGGGAATCAGCTTCGGAAGAAATCAGAAGCAACAGAAACAAAATGATGATTGATATGAATATATTCGCTTTCAATGACGTCACTTAGTAAATTAATTGCACTCGGCGGGGCAAAAGTACAGAAAATAATATGGATTCTCCTGGTTTTTACAGAAATTTAAATCCTATAAAAACATCTTGCACCAATTGTCGAAACGTCTCACGCCGTCTTCGCCATATTTCTCCAGGCTTTTCCGGGCCTTCTCGACGCTTCTTTCCCCTTTCAGATGAGTTTTGGAGAAGAATTTGTCTGAGAAGCAGATTAACTGTTCTTCCAACGAGACGGGCAGCATGTCGCGGTGCGGGATTGGCAGATTCTGCGCGATAATCTGAGCCAACGAAAGGCCTGCCCCCGTATGCCGTTCGCACACCAAGGCATGACGTGGCAAGCCTTCGGCACGCATCAAATCGGCTCCCAAATAGCCGTGGCAAATGTATGGTTTGTCACCGAAACAGAAGATTGGGGCAGCGTCTGTCAGAAAGATACCGATGTCGTGCAACATAGCTCCTTCATAAAGGAAGTCTCTGTCCAAAGCCAACTCCGGATGGCGGTCTGCAAGCTGCAAGGCTTTATCGGCCACCGAACGGCTATGTACCAACAATATGTGCTTTAGTTCGCTCTCTCCCGGATAATACTTATTGATTATGTCGATAGGATGATTCATTAGCTTCTTTACTTTACGGGGTGCAAAAGTACAAATTATTCTCCAACAATCTTGCCTATTGCCTGCACATTAACGTAAGGAAGCAACGCAACAAGATTGGACAATCCTGTTTTTATTCAAGCGGCCGGGATTCTTCGCGCTTGCGTTTTTTCCACAATTGCCATGAATTAATGATGTTTTGCCACAAGACATACGAGCCCGGCCCAACAGAAGCCAAGGGATTCAAGTAAGTATAGGCCATCCAAATGGCCAGCACGGTGTTTTTCTGCCCCAAAGCCTGTCCACCGCTGATGCGTTCCTTATAATGCCCACCGATACGCTTACCCAGGTAGAACTGCAAGCAACAAGTGACCAAACCCGCCAAAGCAATGAGCCACTCTACCGAAACCGGAGCCGTACTGTTGACTAACGAACGGACTGTCTGCCCCGACACGATGGCCAATGCTACCCCCCATAAATAGAAAGCTGCATCGTGAAAGCCAAGTAGCCAAGCATGAAGTCGAGGCACAAAAACACGCAAAAACCAAGCCAACAAGAAGGGGCACAACAACAATGGGAACACCTTGCTCAGAATCTTGAGAAAAGCGGCCAGGAACGTGACCTCGGCATGAGGCTCTACCCAAGGAAAGACCACTGGAACCGCCACTGCTGCCAGAAGATTGGACAGCAACGTATAGGTGGTCAGACTGGAAGCACTCCCCCCCAGCTTGCCCGTAATGACAGCCGCCGCGGTGGCCGTGGGACAAATCAAGCATACCATAGCCGCTTCGAAAACCTCGTGGTAAACCATGTCCATTGGACAATAGACCAACAACAGGGCCATAAGGAGACAAGCCAGCAACTGAAACAAAATAAGCCATCCGTGCCAGCACTTCGGCTTCAAATCGCGCACTTCTACTTTGCAGAAAGTCAGTAAAAGCTGGGCAAAAATCAGCAACGGCGTCAACACCGACACCACACCGTTGACCAAAGGCTTTGCCGGAGCCAAAAACGAAGCTTTGGCAAACAAGAAATACACCAACGTACCCGTCAGCATAGCTACGGGAAGCGTCCAATCTTTTAGAAAACGAACAAACATATCTCTCTTTTATTTAAGCCACAAACCGGAACACAACAAGGGGTCAGCCAAACCGAACAAAAGCCACGCTCGTTCCGAACAAAAGCCACAGCTATTCCGGCTTCCAATGAAAGCTACTGCCCAAGCCCCCGGTTTTCAGCGCGCAAAAATACGTTCTTCTTCCGGAAATATAGCCTCCGATACCTAAAAACTGCTGCAAATACGTACAAAAAGCATAAAACTTAAATCACACACACGAGTTTTCTACAAAATTACATTAAATTTGCAACGACTTTCTGATATGCAACGGAATGGGTTATACATATTATATATGAGCGCCTGCATCGGCCTGCTCTGTTTGCTCGCTTCGCCCCCCTGTTACGGGAACAGCGAAGCCAAAGACTTTATACTCGTCATCGATGCCGGTCACGGAGGACATGACCCGGGAGCCGTAGGCCGGATTTCGAAAGAAAAAGACATCAACCTGAAAGTAGCCCGGCAACTGGGTGAACTGATAGAAAAAGAATGTCCCGACGTGAAAGTCATCTACACACGCAAACGTGACGTCTTTATCCCCCTGAACCGCCGCGCCCAAATAGCCAATGATGCAAAGGCCGACTTGTTCATCTCCATCCACACCAACTCACTGGCTAAAAACCACACGGCCAAAGGTGCTTCGACATGGACCTTGGGCTTGGCCAAATCGCAAGCCAACCTGGAAGTAGCCAAACGCGAAAATGCAGTCATCTTGTATGAAGACGACTACAAGACCCGTTATGCAGGCTTCGACCCCAACTCATCAGAATCATACATCATCTTCGAGTTCATGCAAGACAAATACATGTCACAAAGCGTGCATTTGGCCTCCTTGGTGCAACAACAACTGCACCGCACCTGCAAACGCATCGACAGAGGTGTACACCAAGCAGGATTCCTGGTTCTAAAAGCCAGCGCAATGCCCAGCATCCTCATAGAACTGGGATTCATCTCTACCCCCGAAGAAGAACGCTACCTAAACTCGAGAGAAGGTATCAACACACTGTCCCAAGGCATTTTCCGTGCCTTCCTGGCCTACAAGCAAGAACAGCAGGCACGAACACCAACACCTGCCCCCGCAACAACAGCAGCAAGTAATGAACCACAAAAAGCTGCCAAAACCACGGCATCCGTCAGCCTGCCAGTATTCAAAATACAGATTCTGACCTCTTCCGAACTTCTCCGCAACAATGACAAAAGGCTGAAAGGGCTGAAAGATGTAAAACATTATAAAGAAAAAGGTCTGTATAAATACACCTACGGCTCCTCTAACGATTACGAACAGATACTACGTCTCAAGCAATCCATCGCAACCAAATTTAAAGACGCTTTTATCATCGCTTTCAAGAAAGGAGAAAAAATGGACATACACCAAGCCATACAGGAATATAACGAGCATAAATAAACCCTAATAAGAATCATACAAAAAAGATACGTCATGAAAAAGTTTTTCACCAAAGAAGTTAAAATAGGAATTGCAGGCATCATCGCCCTCTGCGTATTGATATACGGCATTAACTACCTGCAAGGCATCCACCTGTTCAAACCTACCAGCTATTTCTACGTCAAATTTCAAAACGTAAACGGATTGACCAAGTCCAGTCCCGTCTTTGCCGATGGCTTCCGGGTAGGCATCGTACGAGAACTATATTATGATTACGAACATCCAGGCAATGTGCTCGCAGAAATCGACGTAGCTCCCGACTTGCGCATCCCCAAAGGCAGTTCTGCAGAACTAGCAGCCGAAATGTTGGGAGGCGTACGCATGAACCTCCTACTTGCCAATAACCCACGCGAAAAATATCAGACAGGCGATACAATCCCCGGCAACCTGAACAACGGGATGATGGGACAGGTAGGCAATCTGGTTCCACAACTGGAAAAGATGCTTCCCAAACTAGACTCTATCATGGCTTCATTAAATACCTTGTTAGCAGACCCGGCCATCCCAGCCACGTTGCATAACGTAGAAAACCTGACTGCCAATTTAGCCGCAAGCAGTCAACAACTGCAAACACTGATGTCTAACGACATTCCTGAACTGACCGGAAAGCTAAACACCATCAGTGACAATTTTGCCACCATCTCCGGCAACCTGAAAGAAATAGACTACGCAGCCGCCATGCAGAAAGTAGACTCGACACTGGCCAACGTAAAAATGATTACAGATAAATTGGGACGCAAAGACAATACCGTAGGACTCCTGCTCAACGACCCGACCTTGTACAACAACTTAAGCGCAACCACAGCCAACGCAGCAAGTTTGCTAGAAGACCTGAGACTACACCCCAAACGCTACGTCCACTTCTCTTTATTCGGTCGAAAGGACAAGTAGAGCACGAGCACTATATAGATTTTGTCTAAATAACATCCAAGCTTCTCATTAGGATTCGAAGAAGTACAACAATGCCATATACAGAAAGAAAGGACATCAAAATCCTACCTTAAGGAATTTAGAAAAGTATTCTCCAAAATTCCCTAATTTATATATATACAAGACATTACAAAATAGCAATAGCCCCCTTCGAGGGGCTATTGCCACCTTAAA
>DXCK01000044.1 GCA_019116045.1 Candidatus Bacteroides merdipullorum
TGTCGTATTTTCTGCCGTTTTCCGAACAAACCAGCCTATTCCAGCTTCAATAATGGACAAAATGTCAGCATTGCGACAGTAATGACAGCATGGCGTCCAACCGGTGTTCCATCCGGTCGAGCCGACTTAACAAGACCGCCAATTGCTGCGAATGACTGCACGATTGTCTTTCCGAAGCTTTTCCAGCGGCTTTCCGAACAGCTTGCGCTTCCCCCCGCGCCTCATCTTCTCCTGCGCGGGGGGTACATCTTATCTTCATGTTGGTTAGGGATTAAAAAGATTAAAGGGAATAGTCGGCACATAATTTGCATAACGGGGGATGCGCGGGGTCGGTATTGACCATGCGGAAAAGATGAGAGAGACGTGACCGCACGATATGCGGCCGCAAAGAAGCGTCCCCAAAGGGACGGAGCACTTGGAGAATCTTGCCCGTTTCCATAACCATAACCGATGCCCGTTCCCCTCCAAGCCATTACAAAGGTTTAGATAAAAAAGTTAAGCGTGGGGAACTTTAGTATTATCATCGCTCAGAAGTATCCCCATACTTGACAACAACGTGGTAATACATAAAGCCCCACGCCTATATCTATTCTATATAGTCCGTGGAGCGTTTCTTGTATTATCCGGTGTTGTCGTTTTTGAAATTGGGGATTTCCTGAACGCTGGATAATGCCTAAAACGCTTTCTTTTTGCTCACAAAGAGCGCAACAAATGTACACATAAATCCGGAATTGGCAAATCCGGGCTATCTTTTTTCACACTATATAACGCGACATCGCCTACTTAGTCATATAGCAACACCGACAAGCGTTCCTCCTCCAGCATCTCGCCCGCCACGTCCAGCAGAAGGTCCGGCGTCAGCGCATCGATGCGACGGAACACATCGGCCATGGTCTCGTAGCGGTTGTAATGCAGGAAGGTCTTGGCCATGCCCAAGGCGTTGGCCTCGTTGTTGTCCGAAGCCACAATCAACTGGCCTGTCAGCTGCTTTTGGGCGGCAGCCAGTTGGGCGGCGGTCAGGCGGCGGTCGCGCAGACGCTTCAGCTCCTTGCGAACCAGGCGCAGGCAGGTGTCCGTGTCGTCGGGGTCGCAACCGAAATAGATGCAGAAGGTGCCCGTATCGGTATAGGACGTAAGATTGGCCTCCACATTGTAGACCAGCCCACGGCGCTCGCGCAAGGCCACGTTCAGCCGGCTGTTCATGCCGGGGCCGCCCAAGAGATTGTTCAGCAGATAAAGAGCCGTGCGGCGCGGGGAATGGGCATCGTAGCCACGACCGCCAATCATGACATGGGACTGATGGGTGTCGCGGTGCAAGGTGCGGCGGGCAGGCACATAGGGCGGCGGCAGGCAACGGGCGTCAGATTCCGGTTCTGAAGGTCGAACGACATCGGCAAGCAGCCTCTCGGCCAAGCGCGCCACCCGGCGGAAGTCCACAGCCCCGTACACGAAGAAAACCATCCGGTCCGGACGGTAGAGGCGGGCGGTAAAAGCCGCGGCGTCCTCGCCCCGGAAGGCCTTCAGCCGCTCGGGGTTGCCCAGGATGTTGCGCCCCAACGGATGCCCCCGGAAGATAAGGTCTTCGAAGTCATCGAAAATCAGTTCAGAAGGCGTGTCCTCATAAGATTGTATCTCGTCGAGGATGACGCCTGTCTCCTTCTCCACCTCACGCTGGGGAAAGGTGGAATGAAACACAATGTCGGCCAGCAGCTCGAAAGCGCGTGCAAAGTGTTCGGCGGGAAAGGCGCAGTAGACCACCGTCTCTTCCTTGTTGGTATAGGCATTGAGGTCGCCGCCCACGTTCTCCATGCGGTTCAGAATATGCCATGCCCTGCGCCGGGCAGTTCCCTTGAAGAGCAGGTGCTCTACGAAATGCGCCATCCCGTGCTCCTCTTCCCGCTCGTCGCGGGTGCCCACGTCGACGGCAAAACCACAATAAGCCACCCTCGAGCGCAAGGGTTCGTGAATGATGCGCAAGCCATTGGGCAGCACATGTACGTTGGGTGTAGCGATATCTTCTGTCTTGGATTTCATTTCATGCAGCAAACGGTTTACCGCGCAAAAATACAACAAAAGCTATTGCGGTTTATGGAAAATTGCAGATATTTGCAGGTGGTAACGAAGGGAAAATCCCTGCGGGACCGACATTGGAAACACCTAAAACTTGAGACAATGACCGCAGACATCAAAGAGCTATTGCAGAAAGAGGCGCAAGCCGTGCTGAACATCCCTGTGACGGATGCCTATGAAAAGGCCGTGGCACTGATTGTGGAACAAGTGCACCGCCGGAAGGGCAAACTGGTGACATCGGGCATGGGCAAGGCCGGGCAAATAGCCATGAACATAGCTACTACGTTCTGCTCGACAGGCATCCCTGCCGTATTCCTGCACCCCAGCGAGGCGCAGCACGGCGACCTGGGCATCTTGCAGGAGAACGACCTGCTGCTGCTCATATCCAACTCGGGCAAAACGCGCGAAATTGTAGAACTGACCCAACTGGCCCATAACCTGGACCCGAAGCTGAAGTCTATCGTCATCACGGGCAATCCCGACAGCCCGCTGGCCTTGCAGGCCGACGTGTGCCTGGCCACCGGCCATCCGGCTGAGGTATGTGCCCTGGGCATGACGCCCACCACGTCGACCACGGTGATGACCGTCATCGGCGACATCCTGGTGGTGGAAACGATGAAGCAGACCGGCTTCACTATCGAAGACTACTCCAAACGCCATCACGGGGGCTATCTGGGCGAAAAATCAAGATCACTGTTATGCGAAAAGTAATCGGTATCGGCGAAACCATCCTCGACATCATCTTCCGCGACGAGCAGCCCTCGGCCGCAGTGCCCGGAGGGTCGGTGTTCAACGGAATCGTGTCGTTGGGGCGCACGGGCGTCCCGGTATGTTTCATCAGCGAGACGGGCAATGACCGCGTGGGCAACCTGATTCTGCGCTTCATGCGGGAGAACCATATCCCGACGGACCACGTCAATGTCTTTCCCGACGGCAAGTCGCCTGTATCGCTGGCTTTCCTGGACGAGCACAGCGACGCGGAATATATCTTCTACAAGAATTACCCCGCCCAACGGTTGGACGTGGCCTTCCCCGACGTGGCGAAGGACGACGTGGTGGTGCTGGGTTCCTACTACGCACTGAATCCGGTGCTGCGCGATAAGGTGCTGGAACTCTTGGACAGGGCACGCACGGCGGGCGCCATCGTCTACTACGACCCCAACTTCCGCGCGCCCCACAAGGAAGAGGCCATCAAGCTGGCACCGACCATCATCGAAAACCTGGAGTATGCGGACATCGTACGCGGCTCGCAAGAAGATTTCTTCTACATGTACGGGCTGAAAGACGCCGACCGGGTTTACAAAGAGAAAATCAAGTTCTACTGCCCCAACTTCTTGTGCACCAGCGGCGGCGGACAAGTCTGCCTGCGCACGGCACGTTTCGCCAAGGACTATCCCGCCACCCCACTCCAGCCCGTGAGTACCATCGGCGCGGGAGACAACTTCAATGCCGGCATCATCTTCGGCCTGCTGGAGCAGAACGTCTGCCTGGAGACACTGAACGAAACCGACGAAAGCACGTGGGACGCCATCGTGCACCGGGGCATGGAGTTTGCCGCCGACGTCTGCCTCAGTTTCAACAACTCCGTTTCCCCCCAATTTGCCGCTGCACACCGCTACGC
>DXCK01000005.1 GCA_019116045.1 Candidatus Bacteroides merdipullorum
AACTTTAGACTCTGGAAACATAGTGGTAATCGTTTAAATGTTATAATTGCTCACTATAAATTTAATACTTTTATTACTATGTTTCTAATTATCAGGAAAATATATTTGTTCTTATTTCGAACTCACGTTAATTTATATGGTAAAACTATTACTCGTAGAAGACGACGTGAACCTGAGCTACATCGTGCAGACCGCCCTCGAGGACCTCATCGGCGGCTATCAGGTATTCACCGCCCCCAATGGCGCAGAAGGCCTGAAACAATGGGAGGCACACAAACCCGACATCATCGTGAGCGACATCGACATGCCCGTGATGAACGGCTTCGACATGGTGCGCCGCATCCGCGAGACGGACAAGACGACGCCCATCATCTTCGGCTCGGCCCTCACCTCGCCCCGCGACGTAAAGGAGGGCTACAAGTTGGGCGTGAACAACTACGTGAAGAAGCCCTTCGTGCCCGACGAGCTGGACGCCCACGTCCACGCCCTGCTGAAGCTGACCGAAGGCCATAAGACCACGGACGAGACCGGCCACTTCCGCCTGGGCCGCTACACGCTGGACGCCCCGCACGCCATCCTGCGCGACGACCAGACAGAAGAGCTGCAAACCCTGAGCCAGCGCGAGGCCCAGCTGCTGCAACTCCTGGCCGAAAACCGCAACCAGACCGTGCGCCGCGAAGCCATCCTCAGCCGCCTGTGGGGCACGGAGGAGAAAGACTACTTCGCCTCGCGCAGCCTGGACGTGTTTGTCAACAAGCTGCGCAAGCTGCTGGAAGACGAGCCGCGGGTGGAGATAAAGACCGTGCGCGGCGTGGGACTGATGCTGGTTACCGCTTGATGAGGTTCATAAACTCCTCGCGCGTCTTGGCCTGATTGAAGCCGCCGGAGAAGTCGGAGGTTGTGGTGATGGCATTCTGCTTCTCCACACCCCGCATCTGCATGCACATGTGCTTGGCTTCGACCACTACCATGACGCCCAGCGGGTTAAGCGTCTCCTGGATACATTCCTTGATTTGCAGCGTCATGCGCTCTTGCACCTGGAGACGGTGCGAAAAGATATCTACCACACGGGCAATCTTACTCAAACCCGTGATATAGCCATTGGGAATATAGGCCACGTGCGCCTTGCCGTAGAAGGGCAGCATGTGGTGTTCACAGAGAGAGAAGAAGTCGATGTCCTTGACGATGACCATCTGGTTGTAGTCTTCACGGAACTTGGCTGAACGGAGCACCTCGTGCGGGTCCATGGCATAGCCGTGGGTCAGGGTCAGCATGGCTTTGGCCACGCGTTCGGGCGTCTTCAGCAGCCCCTCGCGGGTAGGATCTTCGCCCAGCAGGGTAAGTATGCGGCGGTAATGCTCTTTAAGCTCGTCCAGATGGGGTGAGGGAAATTCTTCTTTTCCTAACATGATGTGTGTGTGAATGAGTGGGGTTATGTGTGTGATACTACTACTTAGAGCGGGACGTTGATTTGCTCCCTGACGATGGACACGGCCTTGAAGTCGCCGCCCAGGGCGCGCAGTTGGCGCATGACGGCATCGGCCTCTTCGATGCTGCTGAAGTCGCCTGCCCGGCAGAGCCAACGCGGAGGATTGAAGGTGGTATAGACAGGCAGGTCGGGAAACAGCTCCTTAACGCGCAGAGCCACCTCGTGTGCCTGGTTCTTGGCCGCACGCGTGTTGTTGCCCGCATAAATCTGGATGCGGTAACCGGCCTTTTTCAGCACCCGCGTGCCGTCTGTGGCCACGGGCACGGCATCCGAGCCGACCAAGGAGGCAATGCGGGCGTCCTGATGGATGGTCACCTTGCCCTGTCCGGGCACGTCGCGTTGCAGGCTGTTCAAGATGCTGTTGTTACTCTGCGCCCAAGCAGAGGCAGCACTGGCCAGGCAAAGCACTGAAAGTAAAACAAGTCTCTTCATTTTCTTTTTTTAATAATGATAAGTTCCGACACCCGGAAAGGATCGGTTGCGGCATCCGGAAAGGATCGGTTGCGACACCCGGAAAGGGATAGGTTGCGACACCCGGAAAGGGATAGGTTGCGGCACCCCAAAAAAAGGACCAACCGGTGAGCGGAACGAAAACGGGAGAATGAAGGACAAAGCCGCCACAAGGAGAGTCTTCCCATCCTTCAGCCTTCGTTCTTCATTCTCCGTATCTTCACTGATTAGTTGAAAGCGTCGATGATGCCCTTGAAGTCAGCAGCTTTCAGTGCGGCGCCGCCAATCAGGCCGCCATCCACGTCGGGATTGGCGAAAAGTTCCTTAGCGTTCGAGGGCTTACAGCTTCCACCGTACAGGATGGAGCAGTTGTCGGCCACTTCCTGTCCATACTTCTCGGCCACCTTCGAGCGGATGAAGGCGTGGATTTCCTGTGCCTGCTCGGGCGTAGCGGTCTTGCCCGTACCGATGGCCCAGACGGGTTCGTAGGCCAGGATAATCTTCGAGAAGTCTTCGGCAGAGAGCGAGAAGACGGATGCCAACTGAGCGGCAACGACTTCGTTCTGCTTGCCAGCCTCGCGCTCTTCCAGCACTTCGCCGATGCAGAAGATGGGCTTCAGACCGTTGGCCAAAGCCAGTTTAACCTTCTCGGCCAAGATTTCAACCGTTTCGTGGTAGTAAGCACGGCGCTCGGAGTGACCCAGAATGACGTATTGCGCACCCGTAGAAGCTACCATAGCGGCAGAAACTTCACCCGTGTATGCACCCGATTCCTTATCAGCACAGTTCTCGGCACCCACACCAATCTTGGCGGCATCTACCAACGGAGTCACCGAAGCCAGGTGGATGAAAGGCGTGCAGATAATCACATCGCAATTAGGCTTTTCGTTAGCCAACATTTCATTCAGTTCTTTTGCCAGAGCAATACCCTCTTGGAGAGTCTTGTTCATTTTCCAGTTTCCTGCTACAATGTTTTTTCTCATAATTGTTACTATAATTAATGGTTAATGAATCATTTCTTTTTCATCTGCCGCCTATGGCTGCACCGGGCCTTGCAACCTGTGCCGTTCCCGGCGTTTCACCACGAACACATCGAGGAAAATGACCAACATCAGGGGAATGATGAACCACAACAGCACATAGCCAACCGTACGCCAGTCATCCACAGCCTTTTGTTGCCCCAAGGGGATGTCATCAAGAGGCCCCGTCAGCATATATTCGTCAGGGATGTCGTTATCGCTCCATTTGTTCAATATGGTGCCCCCTTTCAGCAAAAGCAAGCCGGGATTGGAACGGATGATAGTCTTCAGCACAATATCGTCCACGATGCCAAAAGGATATTCACCGCCCGTCCGGTCGCTCCACAATTCGATAGCCTCCACAGAAGACGACGTGAGCGCATAGAAGGCATACCCATGCTCTACGCTGTAATCATATATCTCGTTGATGAGGTCGATGTTGCTATCGTCAGCCTCTTCCACCCGGTGCATCACCAGCAGGAACACATAGTTCGTATCGGCCAAGATACGTCCGGTCAGGTCTTCGCCCGTCTCCAGACTCTGAACATTGAAATCCTGAATGGGCGGCTCATAGCCTTTCTCCACCAGGACAGAACGCGCCTCCACAAAAGTCCACGTGCTGTCCGGATAGTTGTCCAGCGTAAATTCCTGCTGTTTTCCGTCTTTCTCCAGCACAAAGCGTTGTTCAAAGACACTGGGTTTGGCCCCTTCGGGAACTTCCATCGCCTCCTTGATGTTAACACCTATCTTGTAAGGGCGGAAGTCAAGAATGGGCAGGTAAGACAAACAATAGAAGGACAGCACAAAGATAAAGAGAAAAGTGTAGGTAGACACCATCCATTCAATCTTCGGCGTAATGATGCGGAAAACGTCCGCCTTCCACTTATAGGCCACAATGGCCATGGCCAGAAGCACTACATTCTTGCCGAATGTCTGCCAGTTGGTCAACACCCAGGCATCGCCAAAACAACCGCAATCGGATACGGGATTGAACAAGGCCAGGTAGAGCGTCAACGGAGTCATGACCAGCATCAAAAGCATAGCCAGGAAAGCAGCCAAACGACGACGTACACCTATGAACAGGAAGATGCCCACACAAAATTCGATGGCCGAAAGGCCGACGGCCGACAACAGAATCAGGATGTGGGGCACCCACGGCATGCCAAAGGCAGCCAGATAATCTTCTATCTTATAGAAAAAGCCCAACGGGTCTACCGCTTTGGCAAAACCGGAGAAGATAAAAGTGGCTCCCAGCACAAAGCGGCACACATTGACTGCGACCTTGCGTATGATATGTCTCTGTTCAGTCTCCAAACTCAATCTTTATCAAAGCAAACACGGCGTAATTAATCATATCCATGTAGTTGGCGTCCACGCCTTCGGACACCAACGTCTGGCCAGCCAGCGATTCTATCTGCTTGGTACGGTAGATTTTCATCAGAATCAAGTCGGTGTACGAACTGATGCGCATGCCTCGCCACGCCTCGTCGTAATCGTGGTTCTTGGCTAACATCAGTTCCAAGGAAGCTTTGGCATATTTGTCATAGAGAGACAGCGCCTCGTCGTTGCTGATGTCGGCCGAATCGGCATGTCCCAGTTCCAACTGTATCAGGCCCACAATGCCATAATTGACAATGGCCATGAACTCGGGCCGTATACCTTCGTCCACCAATGCAACTCCCTTAATCTCGATGCTGCGGATGCGGTTGGCCTTAATGAACAGTTGGTCGGTGACAGAAGCCGGCCTCAGGATGCGCCACGCCGGGCCATAATCATGCAATTTCTTGGCAAAGAGGTCGCGGCAGATGGCGATGACGTGTTCAAACTGTTGCTTGGTATCTTTCATATCCTTGGAAATGTTCGTGCAAAGGTAGGAATAATATAAGGAATAAAGAAAGAGGGCACTCTAAATTATATTAAAGTACCCTCTTCTGCGTATGATTGTTTACGTTTTTATGAACAACGCAGCACTTGCCCCGGACGCAAAACGGTGCGACGCGTGATGCGATTCAGCTTGCACAACTGGCTGACTGTCGTTCCCTGCTTGCGGGCAATCTTGGACAATGTATCTCCCCGTTTGACCTTATAGAACAAGCCTTTCGATGAAGAGCCTTTTTGCGAGTTTCCTTTATCTTTATGGAACGTGTATGTGTCGGCCACGATGTCCTGTTTCTCGAAGTTGAACATCAGAGCCGGATTCAAGGGAATACCCAGGAAGCGGGTCTCAAAATGCAGATGCGAGCCGGTAGAACGCCCCGTATTGCCGCCCAATGCAATGGCCTCGCCTGCCCTGACCAGTTGGTCTTCTTTCACCAGTTGCTTGGACAAGTGTCCATACACCGTCTCCAGACCGTTGTCATGACGAATGACGAGGTATTTTCCATAGCCCCGGCGCCCTTGGTTTTTCACCACACGCACCTTGCCGTCGAAGGCTGCACGGATGGTATCGCCCACGTAGACCTTGATGTCCAGTCCGTAATGGCCGCGGCGACGGCGGGGACGGTA
>DXCK01000006.1 GCA_019116045.1 Candidatus Bacteroides merdipullorum
GGGGACAGCACATCACGCAGGCCAGCAGCGTGAATAATAATCGGGATGTCCGAATCATAAATAGCATTTATTATAGGCAGGCACCGCACTTCAGAGAAGTTTACGGGTCTGTTGTTTGTTTTTGTTTGCCTAAAAGTTCGTCTAAAATTCATTTCCTCTGTCATTCCGAGCATTGTCGAAGAATCTCACTATGCGTATAAGAAACGTTAGAGAGATGTTTCTACTCCGCTTCACTCTGCTCAACACGACAGAAAGAACGATTTTCAAACAGCCTAAGTAGTTATTGCTTGTTCACGTTATTTAGGTTTTCTCTAAATCACGTTACAAAATTATAGGTTACTTTCTAAACAACCAAATAAAACACCACAATTTTTCTCAATCAGACATCTTTCAGCGAAAGACAAGTACATGCCCGACAGAAACGCCGGACAAAAGTCACGCCTCGTCCGGACACAAAGCATGCTTCATGCGGACAAAAGAAAAACGCCTGCCACACGCCGGAAAGCAAGCATTACAAGAAGGAAGAAAGAGATTACAAAGCCTGATAAATGGCTTGCTGGATGCGCGTGCGGATATCGAGCTTCGAAAGCTTATTGTTCCACACATGAGGAAAGATTCGATTGGAAAGGAAAACATAGACCAGATGATTATCCGGGTCTACCCAGGCGCAAGTGCCTGTGAACCCTGTATGTCCATAGACCGAGGCCGGAGCCTCCTCACAACAAGGGCTACGGCGGGGATTACGTTTGTCGGGCTTGTCAAAGCCAAGTCCCCGGCGGCTGGTACGGGACAAAGTCGTAGTAAACACCCGGCACGTCTCGGCACTGAGGAAGCGACGCCCGTTCCATTCGCCACCGTTCAGCAACATCTGATACAGCACAGCCTGTTCGTGGGCATTGGAAAACAAACCCGCATTGCCCGACACACCACCCAAGAACGCCGCCGACTCATCATGCACGAACCCCTGCAACGTATCTTTCCGCAAAAAGCCATCTACCGACGACGGGACAATGCGCACCGACTTCTCCCATGTCGAAGGACAGAAACCCGTATGCGTCAAACCCAAAGGACGATAAAATTCTTGTGCCAGAAACGCATCCATCGGCATCCCGGCCCGCGCCTCGACCATCTGCTGCAAAAGGATGAAACCCACGCAACTATACCGGTAACGGCGACTCAGCAAAGGCGCTTCTACAATCTGCTGCAAACACACCTGCTTGAAACGGGGATTCAGCCACAGGCTATCGGCCAACTGGCACGTACACGAATCGGTACGCACCGCCGAAGTCAGTCCACGGCGGAAACGGAAAGAAGCATCGGCCCACGTCCGGGCACCGATACGTGCCGTATGCAACGAGTCGCGCCTCCCGCGAAACAAACCGCCCTTGCAACTTTCCTCGTCGATGGCTGCGCGGTAAAACAAGATGGTGGACGGCAGGCCCGATTCATGCAACAAAAGCTGCCGCACCGTGATGTTCTGTTTGTCTGTCCCCCGCAAATAAGGCAGATAATCCGACACCCGGTCAGTCAAACTGATGCGTCCCCGGTCATACAGCTTCATCACCGCCAAAAGTGTCGCACTGGTCTTTGTCAATGACGCGATGTCATACACATCGTCCGGACGAACCTGCATCGTGTCAGCCCGCATCCCCCGGCCTCCCCGGTGCGTGCCGAAGGCTTTGTTGTAAATCTCCTGTCCGTCTTTCCAAACCACGACCTGGCAGCCCGGATAAGCTCCCTCGCGGACACCCTCGCAAGCAATCTGGTCAATCTTTTCCAGACGCGCGGCATCCACCCCCAACTCCTTCAGCGAGCGAGGCGGTACCTCCGAAGGTAGGCAATCCACACCCTCGCCCGCCGCAAACCAACTGCCCACTGCCACAGACAAACGGCCGTCAGCCCCGGCACACCCCGTCAGCACATCCGCCGCCCGCCGTTGCATCTCCTCGTCAGACTGGTGTGCCTGCACCAACACATCGGGTCTCGACCCGAAATCACGCGGCACCTGCAATGCCGACACAAAGTTTACACAGACAGACGGAACTCCCTGCGGCAAAAAGCGGGTAAAAAACGGACGGTAAGCTTCCATCTTCCGCTCGGTCAGGCAAACCAGCAGGCATGGGTAAGCAGCCAGTTTCTTTTGCAGACTCCGCATGGCCTCCTCGGACATGCCTTTCGTCAGACGAAAAGCCACCGGATGCACCGCCTTCGACAATTCGTCCATAAAAGGAGCCAACGTCTCAGCCTCACCCACTTGCAAGACTGCCACACGGGCTTCCGCTCCCCCTAAAGGCAACAATCCTCGGGTATCACCCGCCACGACTATTGATGCTTCCTTCAGCCGGCGCATCAAATCGCGTGCATGAGGCACATTCAGGCGCACATCCAAACCCGACAGACGTATGTGAGGACGGCGTGTCAGCCCCAAAGCATATTTATAGGTCAACACCTTACGACATTTGCGGTCAATCTCGGCCTCTGTCAGTTCGCCGCTGCGCACCGCCTTCCACACAGCCTCCAGCTCACCGGCTATGCTACGCGGTGCCAACAACATATCGTTCCCGGCCTTCAGGGCTTGCAAGCACAAATGTTCATGATTGGCAACACCCCGCATAGCCAGCGCGTCAGTAAAGACCAAGCCCTTAAATCCCAATTCGTCTTGCAGCAGTCCGCTCACAACCTTCTCCGAAAGCGATGCCGGCAGTCCGGCCTCATCTTCCAACACAGGCACCTCCAGATGCCCCACCATGATGCCACCCAATCCGGCATGAATCGCGCGGCGGAAAGGATACAGCTCTACGCTGTCCAGGCGTTCGCGCGTGAAGGACAAGACAGGCAATGCTTTGTGGGAATCGACATTGGTATCACCATGCCCCGGGAAATGCTTGCTGACAGACAAGACACCGCCACTTTCCAACCCACGGGAATAGGCCACCACCTTACGCCCCACTTCCACCGGATTCTCTCCGAAAGAACGTGTATTGATAACCGGATTTTCCGGATTGACATTCACATCGGCCACCGGAGCGAAATTGACCTGCACCCCCATTTCACGGCATTGCCGAGCCACCTCACGCCCGTATTCATACAATAGAGTATCGTTGCGAATACAACCCAGCACCATGTTGCGCGGAAACGAAGGAATCTCTTTCAGGCGCATGCCCAGCCCCCATTCCCCGTCAAAAGTCATAAGCAAGGGGACAGCGGCCATTTGCTGGGCTTCATTGGTCAAAACCGCCTGATTCTGCACCAGCCCACCCGAAAAGAGCAATCCGCCCACCTTATACTCCCGCACCACCTTACGCAGCAAGTCCCGGTTCGCCTTGTCTGTCTGCGGAGCTATGGTATAGATAAACAACTGCCCGATACGCTCTTTCAGGCTCAGGCGACGCATCACAGAGTCTACCCACTGTCGGCACGGTTCGTTGCCTTGCAAAGATTCTACCAGCACCGGTACCTCGTGAGGCAACGGCAAAGAGTCAATGGGCAAGAAACGGCACTGCGCTCCAAGCACTGCCGGCAGAGCACACAAGGCCAGCAAACACCATTTGGCCCAACGGCCTTTCTCTTTTTCCCGCATCATAAATTCTCCTCCTTCACCAAACTTTTGAAAATCAGTTCCTGAATATCCGTACGAATGTCCATGTCGCTCAGCTTGGTATTCCATACATCCGGGCAAACACGGTTGCTGAGAAACACATACACCGTACGGCTTCCCGGGTCGACCCAAGCACACGTTCCCGTGAATCCCGTATGCCCATACACCGCCTCCGGCGCAGAAGGGGCACAAGGGCTGCGCTTCACGATAGCGACATCCGGCTTATCAAAGCCCAATCCCCGACGACTGAGCAACGACTTCTCCGTAGTAAACAAACGGCAAGTCTCTTCGCTGAGGAACCGTTTGCCCTTCCACACGCCACCGTCCAGCAACATCTGGCAAAGGGCTGCAACCTCAGCAGCCGTCGAGAACAGACCCGCATGACCGGCCACGCCGCCCAACAAGGCCGCCGCCTCATCGTGCACATATCCGCACAAGTCCTGTCGGCGCAAGAAATCATTAAAGACCGTCGGCATGATGTCTGCCTTCGGAAATTTCTCCAGCGGACAAAACAACGTGCGCTGCAAACCCATCGGTGCATAAAACTCCTTAGCCACATAAAGATCCAGGGGCAACTGAGTGATTTCTTCCACCACCTGTTGC
Source organism: Candidatus Bacteroides merdipullorum (assembly GCA_019116045.1). GTDB lineage: Bacteria > Bacteroidota > Bacteroidia > Bacteroidales > Bacteroidaceae > Bacteroides > Bacteroides merdipullorum. The sequence continues at coordinate 4,202 of DXCK01000006.1, forward strand.
AAGAGGATAAAGCCCAAATCGCTATACACATAGCGTCGCTCGCCCAACTTACACCGGGCTATCTCACGCAACATGGTCTGTTTGAAATCTCTGTCCAGCCACATGCCTTCGGCCACGTGCAATGTATGCCTGCCCGACGGTTTGTCTGCCATCAAGCCTTTGCGGAACTTGAAATCAGAGCTGTAATAGCTATGCTCACTCACACGTGTCTGGTGCCATTCATCCGGCCAGCTTTGCGCATATGGCCCATGCACCGACCGGGGGTCGATGGCAGACAAATAAAAACGGATATAAGGGGGCAGTCCGGATTCATGCAACAACAAATCGCGGATGGTTATACGCCGTTTGTCCGTGCCACGCAACAACGGCAAATAGCTCGAAACGCGGTCTTCCAGCTTCAACCGTCCCTCGTCATACAGTTTCATCACTGCCAGCAACGTGGCCGTCACCTTGGTCAAGGATGCCAAGTCAAAAAGGTCAGTCGGACGCACGGCAGTCGTGTCCGTGTACGAATGGCTGCCAAAGCCCCTGTCATACACGGGATGTCCATCTTTCAGCACCAAAATCCGGCAACCGGGATAAGCGCCTGCCTCCAATCCCTTGCGGGCAATGTCATCTATGCCTTGCAACACGTACGACTTCATGCCATAATCGTCCGGCAACACGGCCACCGGCTCCATGCCCACCGTAATGTCACAACCCGTGCCTTTGGGAAACTTTCTACCCACTGCAACCGAAAGACGGCCGCAGGCCTCGGCCTGAGCAAAAAGCACTTTCGCTATGCGCTGCTGCAAATCGGGTTCGGCCGAATGGGCCAACACCACGGCATTGGCCTGAGACAGAGCCGGCAACAGAAGCGGTAGCAAACGGCCGGACGTAAAGCAGACATAAACCAGCGGCGCCGGCAGGTTCAGTTCTCTCAAGAAATCCACGTCGGCTTCGCCCACATAATTGACACCTGCCAGGCTGACCACCACACGCCCAAACTCCTGCAACCGGCGGCGCATGGCCTTTTTTTCGCTTTCATCCGCGCCCCACGGCAAGCGAAAACAACGGATGTCGCCAGAATACTCTTGCATGGCCTTCACAAAAGCCGAATCGTTTTCCTGGGCTCCCAGGCTCAACACGGCTATCCCCCGGCCATCAGAGGCAGGCGACAAGGGCAAAACGTCAAAATAATTGTTTAATACCGTGACAGCCTTCTCACGCAACTGCGCTGCCAAACGCCGGGCTTCGTCCGTGCCGATACGGAAACTCATGCCACTCACCTGCAATTTGCCCGGGCGCTGGTGCAACCCGGCACGATACTTACAAGTCAATACCTTGCGACAGCGTTCCCCGATATCTTCCTTCGTCAGCTTGCCGGACTTGAGGGCAGCATGCAGAGAGGCGACTGCCTCTTGGGCGTCCAACTCCAGGCGCACCATGTCACTGCCGGCCTCCAGACAATCGGCCGCTTCCGGATGGAGGACAGCAGAAGGCACCAGGCTATCGGCCAGCAGACATAAGTCTGAAGGCACAGACAACAGTCCTTCGCCCACCAGCCCCCGGGCATAAGCCTCCAGCGAAGCAGGCACCGAGGCCAGTTGTACATGCACGCCCAGCAGGCGGAGTTCGCGGCCTATTTCAGTTCCATATTCTTCCAGCAGACGGTCATCTGTGATGCACCCCAAAGCATTGCTATCCGGGAAACGAGGCTGTCCTTTCCGTCCTGTATCCAAGGTATTTCCTCCATCCACGGCCATCAGCAGGGGCACCCGCGCATCTTTCTGTGCCAGATTGGTCAACATGGCCTGTTCTTCTGCCGAGCCTTCGGCAAAAACAAGGCCTCCAATCTTGTATTTCTTCACCAGCGTACGCAAATGTTTGCGGGCAGCCTTATCTGTCCGGGTGGGGAAAGTGACCATCAGCAACTGCCCCACCTGTTCCTGGAGACTCAGTCCGTCCATGACCGAATCCACCCACTGGTTCATTTTCTCATCGACAGGTTTCGGAACAATCACCCACCCCTCTTGCGCCATCAGTTGCAGAGGAGCTCCCCACAAAGCGGCCAAACCGGCCCATACAAACAGCCATACGATTCTCTTCATAAACATCGTTTTCCTTTCTTTACTTTACATTTTACCATACACTATCTGCTGCCGGCCTCACTCTTTTTCCAACAACATTTTCAACTGTCCCACATAAGCCCCATTCTTTCCGGTGTGCATCAATGGGACATGGTCCCCGTCGGCATCGGGCAGCCAGGCAGGCTGTTCCAGGAAAGTATGCGTATGTCCACCCAATATCAAGTCGATGCCACGAGTACGGGCAGCCAATACTTCATCGCCCGGCACCTTTGAATCTATCCCCAACAGGCCCAAATGGGAAAGACAAATCACGACGTCACAACGCTCGGCCCCGCGCAACGTATCGACCACAGCCTGTGCCGTGACCACAGGGTCTTTATAGACAATCCCCTCGCAACGCGATGCCTGCACCAGCCCCTCCAACTGCGGAGAAAGCCCGAAGACGCCGATGCGCAATCCCCCACGCTCCAACACGACGTAGGGTTTTACCAACCCTTCGAGCACGGTGCCTGTCACGTCGTAGTTGGCACACACCACCGGGAAACAGGCCATCCGGTAGAGGCGGGCCATGTTTTCCAGTCCGAAGTCGAACTCATGATTGCCTATCGTCACGGCATCATAGCGCATCAGGTTCATCATCCGCACCTCCAGTTCGCCCTGGAAGAAGTTATAATAAGGCGTACCCTGCGAGAAGTCGCCCCCATCGAAAAGCAACATGTCCGGGTGTTCCTGCCTGAACTGTTTGACAAAAGCGATGCGGCGCAACACGCCCCCCAGCCCCGCCAGTTTATCGGCCGACTGCGGGTCGATGGGCTCTATGCTGCTATGGGTATCGCTCGTATGCAATATATCTAACTCTTTGGTCTGCTGGGCGAACAATGGCTGCGCAAGCATTGCCAGCCCCATCAAAATGAATCCTATCTGTTTCATCCGGTTTTCTTGATTGGTCATCTATGTTTTTATTCACTTATTTCGGCGCACTGCCGGTCAGGACAATTCGGCCTTCCATCCGAGCCGTTACAGCCTTCCCCTGCTTCGCCAGCCGCTCCACGTAGCCAATGAACAACGAGCGCAGCGTAGCATCGGGAGGACAGACGCTGCTCTCGGCCTGCCGCAACGCATACATGCCGTCATTCCCCTCGGCCAGATAATCCAACGTGGCCACGGTGTAAGTCCGTTCGTCATCCACCGGCTGTCCGCCCACAGATGCTTCCAAAAGGCGCCCGTCTTCCGACACCACCAGCTTCACGCCGCTCACGCCTTCGCCCCGGCGCACGGCGATGTTCTCGAACAGTTGCCTCAACACCCTTCCCTTCAGCGTCATTACACACAACGTGTTTTCAAAGGGCAATATTTCGTAAACATTCTCCAGGGTAATGTCTCCGCGTGTCAGCGAACTACGCAAACCGCCCATATTCACCAAGCCCATGTCTGCCGGCCGGCCCAAGGTTTTTGCAGCAGCCTCGCGCAACACATCGGCAATCAAGTTAGACAACAGGCTTTCCGGCCGGCCCGCCTCCATAGACACGGCAGCCCTTCCCAACACATGCTGCATCGCACTGTCCACTTTGTTCACATAGGGAAGCAACAAAGCCACTGCCGCAGAATCGGGCCGGGCATCCCACGTGGAATCCATCGCCACCAAGCGGCCTTCCACCTTCGTCACCTCGTATGCCGGACGGCAAGCGGCCAACAACAGGCACACCGCCAAAGCCATACCCGGCAGCAGAGATACAAATCCAATGTATTTCTTCATCTTGTTTACATGTTTTTTTAAATGCCGGACAAAGGTAGTCATAAAAAAGAGGAAAATCAAATGAAGTTTACAGGCAAGTCGTTACAAAGTTCATCCAAACTCAAGGCATGCTCGAGTGATGTTCGTTTCTAAGAGCTCGAAAATAGAACGAACTTGGTACGAGCCGGGTACGAGCCGGGTACGACTCAGGTCTACCCCTGCCTGCCAGGGGTAAATATACCGGGGAGAACACGGATTTACCACAGAACATTCCATAAAAAAAGCGGACATTTTTCTTCCTGAGAAAATCTTGCAAGAAAAAAAACCGCAAATGAAAAACTTTCTATCTTTGTGGCTGGGTTTCATCTATACATATCATGAGAATAAAAGACAAAAGATTCGGGATATGGGAAGGCATGATGCTGCTGTGCGGACTTCTGTCTGCCTGGCTCTATGCCTTAAACTTCGGCATTAGCCTGAGACTGATTCCTGCGACAGTGCTGTGTTACGTGATAAGCTGCTTAGCGGGCGGCAGCATCGCATGGTTGGTCCACAAAGGCAACAGCGGTTGGAAACGGGCCGGCTATACCTTTCTATTTGCCACCCTTGCCTATGGCGTCATAGAGGCGGCTATTCGAGTTTTGTTCCCAAATCCTTATGGCGATTGGCAGGGTTTATTCGCCGACGCCCTTCTTTACTGGGGTTTGGCCTCGCTGTTGCCCATCCTTCTGTTTTCGTTTTTGGCCAAACTTTTTTTCAGAACCGGGAAGTCGAGAAAAGATGAAAACGAAATTGTGGGCGAATAATTTGTGTATCTGCGGAATAATTCGTTCCTTTGCAACCGCTTTCGCGCAATCGCTGTCAGGAACAACAGAGAAAGCCTGGTATGTTGCGTAGTAACGATAACAATTTAACCAACAAAAAGACAATGGACTTAATTAAAATTGCAGAAGAAGCATTTGCTACGGGCAAACAGCACCCCAGCTTCAAGGCAGGTGACACAGTAACCGTGGCATATCGTATCGTGGAAGGTAACAAAGAACGCGTACAGAATTATCGCGGCGTTGTTATCAAGATTTCCGGTCATGGTGAAAAGAGACGCTTCACCGTACGCAAGATGTCGGGCACTGTGGGTGTAGAACGTATCTTCCCCATCGAATCTCCGGCCATCGACAGCATCGAAGTGAACAAGATTGGTAAAGTACGCCGCGCCAAGTTGTACTACCTGCGCGCCCTTACCGGTAAGAAGGCTAGAATCAAAGAGAAAAGAGCCAACGGATAATCTAAAAGTAAGCCTTATAAAAGAAGGGATGTTCCTGCGTGGAGCATCCCTCTTTTTTATCATCGCCCGGCCTGTTGCCGGCAGTTTTCCACTTCTTCGCAAGTTAACGTAGGGGGCAAGCCACGACGCAACTTGCGGCACACCAACTCTCCTGCCCGCAAGGCCTCCGCCTCCGTCCGGAAGGCTTGACGATGTCCCACGGCCGGCATATAAGGTTGGAGGATGAGCGTGTCACCGTTTTGCCGGACCACGTAGCCATAGCCTCCGGGCACCTGCAAAACACAGCAATCCAATCCGTCGATACCGGCATGAGAACAGGATAAGCATGTCATCAACGACAGACTTATCCCTACCCAAATTTGCCATCTAAGTACCATAATCAAAGCAAATCTTATTAAAACCCAGTCGGAATTTCTTTTTGGCTGCCACACTGCTAAAAGTTTGTTCAAAAATCACTTTCTGTCATGTTGAGTGAAGCGGAGTCGAAACATCTCCCTAATACTTTTCATGCGCATAGTGGGATTCCTCGATACTTCCTCTTACCTCCCCCCGTTTGGCGGGGGAGAACAATGTTCAGAATGACAGAGTAAATGAAAATCCAAACAGGCTCTAAGAGACAGCGGTTGTTCTATCAATCATCTTCCTGCTCATAAGGCAGCAGTTCATATACATCGTCAAAATAGCTGGTTCCCGACGAACCGGTCAGGACAAAGCCCCGCGTACCGGTGGAGAAGGATACTGCCTGCTTGCGCGACGAACCGCCTGTGCCGTAGTGCACGTTGGTGAGCGGCGTGTAATCGTCGTCGGCATCGCCGTACCACAAGTCTTCATCGGGATTGTACATCCAGTAGTCGCTGGTCACTCCGCTACGGTCTCCCGTGGCGATATAGCCACGTCCGTCTATGACAAAGGACACGGTTTGACTGCGGGTAATGGCGTAGTCGTCGTCATAATCTTCATCGTCGTTGGTATCGGCAATGTCGCGCAGGCGCGTCCAGGTGGAACCGTCGAATTTATAGAAGTCAGTCACATACGAGTTGTTGTTGGTTCCGAAACCTATGTAAGCCACGTCGTCGATGACGAAAGCAGTGCCGTAGACACGTTTGGAGCCTTCGAAACCGTTGACAATCTGCCACTGGCTGCCCGAAGCGGCATTGGGATCGAAACGATAGATATCTTTCAGGTAGTTGTCATCATACCCCGTGCCCACATAGCCATATCCACCCACGGAGAAAGCCAATGCGCCATAGCGCATGCCTCCGGCGAAATCATCTTTTTGCGTCCACGTGTCTGTGGTCGGGTCATATTCCCAAGTGTCGGCCAGATACTCCGGCTCGTCTTTAAGGGCTCCGGTGGTGACATAGCCTTTGCCGTTGAGGGCAAAAGCCGCGGCGCTGTGTCTACCTTGGGCTTCGTCGGGCATGTCGGCACACTGTGTCCAGTAATTCCCTTCGATGTCATAAGCCCACGCATCTTTCAGCAAATCGCGGTTGGAACCACGGTAGCCACAACACAGATAACCTTTGCCGTCGATGGTAAAACTGCTGGCATTGCAACGCGCCACGCCGTCGAAATCCGAACGCCGTATCCACTGTCCTTGCGTATATTCGTCGTCGTCCGTGCATCCGGCAGGCAGACAGGCAAGAGCCATCAGCACAATTCCTCCAAAAGTCTGTTTCATATCCATTTTCTGTTTATACATTTCTATGATTATGCCGCGAAAGTAATCCGTTGCATGCACCCGTGCAAAAAGAACCGACGAACGGGCAAGAAAATCCGATAAACACGTTCGACGAAGAAGCAGGCCCAACAGTCGATTTCAATAGGAAAAACTGCTTCAAACCCCTTCCTTTGTCCGCCGAAACTCCAACCGGGGATAGAAAAAGATTCATATCTGCCCTGACAGGCACTGCCGAAACTATATCAATATGAAGAACCGGCAGGGATGACAGATATATTATGATATAAACTTAATTGGTTCATCTGCTTATGTATAAAAAGGGAAAAACGGGAAGTGTATGTTGGCTTCCGCTTCTCATGCTGGGAGCAAACGCTTGCGTCGATGAAAACTCAGAGCTGGGACGGACCTTGGTCGACAGTTCTTTTTATAATGTATATGTAGATACTTGTACGGTAGACATCAGCACCGTGTTGGAAGATTCCATTGTGACGCGTGGCGACAGTGTCTGCCAAATCGGGCATTATGCAGAAGGCGACTGGGGCGAGGTAAGCGCCATCTATTATGCGGAATACAACTGCAGCAACTTTACACCTGAGCAGGATTATGATTATACACTCGATTCGCTGGTGCTCCGCATGGTGCACAGCGGGCATTACTGGGGCGACACGCTGACGCGACCGCTTATCTGGATCTACCAATTGTCAAACCCCATCGAACTGACCGACGACGCAGATCTGTATAATCACAGCGTTTTGGACATAGAGGGCACGCCCTTGGGCAGTTTTACCTACCGCCCAAGGCCAGGCCAGAAAAGGGTACATGAAATCCGCTTGCCGGACAGTTGGGGACAGCAACTGCTGGATGACCTGGTGAACGAAGAAGATTATCTGACGTCACAAGAAGACTTTAAGCGACATTTTCCCGGACTGGCCTTTGTGCCGGACGAAAGCGGGCAGTGCATCAGCGGTTTCCAGGTGGGCGATTCATCGATGTGCCTTGTCTTACACTACCAGGAGATTTCCAGCCAGCGGGAAGAGAAACAACTGACCTTCAGCGTCAACATGGATTATGCTTATACAGGCATCCGGCATGACTGCACGAACACGATTCTGGGCAATGTGCCCAGTGGTATAGAGAATTATGTACATTCTACCGACCTGGGGCACCGCGCCTACCTGCAAGGCCTGACGGGATATTACAACCAATTGGAGTTTCCATACCTGAACGAATTGCAAGATGCCGGACAGATTGTCTCCATCGAAAGCGCCACGCTCTATTTGTATCCACTGAAAGGAAGTTATAACAAGACCAACCAACTGCCTGAAGACATCCGCCTGTACATCACCAACGAGAACAACGTGTTGGAAGACTACGTATATGGCAGCGATGGAGTGACGGTACAGACCGGCAACCTGACCGTTGACGAAGTATTCGGCCAGGATACCTACTATTCATTCGACCTGACTGACTTTATCCGCAATAATCTCGGCACGTGGGGGATGATGCGGCAGAAGTTGCTGCTGAACATGCCTGACGACGATGCATCTTCCTGTTTCGACCAGGTCATCTTCAGCAACGACCCGGAAGAAGAAAGACAATGTCGCCTGGACGTGCGCTTTAAAACTTATAACGAACAATGAGAAAACTATACCTGACTTTTGGATTGCTAAGCCTGACCGGAACGATGCTGCTCCCTTTGCAGGCACAAAACTCGACCAACCTGCCTACGTCGATGTACGGCATCGGCGAATTGAGCCCGGGAGACGGAGGCCGTTTGTCCGGCATGGGCAATGTAGGCATTGCCTTGAATCGTCTGGGTTTCCAGAATACACTGAACCCGGCAGCCATCACGCAGATGGACAGCACTTGCTTTACCTTCGATGTGGGGGCATCGGGAGCTTATGCGCGCTATTCTTACCTGAGCGACCGGAGCAGCAGCCTGACGGCCAACCCGAACCGCTTCAGCCTGGGATTCCGCCTGAGGCGGCGTTGGTATATGATGCTGGGAGCGGCGCCTTACAGCAGCGTGGGCTATCTCATCCGTACCGAAGAACCCGTTGAAGGGTTGCCCGGCCAGTATGTTTACTCGAGTTTCCAAGGCGAAGGAGGACTGTACCGCTGCTACCTGACAAATGCCGTGCGGTTAAGCCCGAGGCTGTCGGTAGGGCTCAACGTAGGCATGGTGCTGGGAACGGTGACACAGAGCGAAACACAAGAGAGTGCTACGGTTGAGTATGAATCGAAGAAACGGGCTTTTTACGTCGACCTGGGAGTGCATTACGACTTCAATCCCCAAGGAGAGCGCAGATGGTCGGTCGGAGTGGTTTTCGCTCCTTTCATGCCTTTGAGCCATGATAATGAACTGACGTATGAAAACTCATCCATCGAAGAAGGGCTGGAGAAGCCTTACCATAGTTCCCAAGAATACCTGCCCTTACACTTGGGGGCAGGCGTGGCCATGAATACGGGACATTGGACATGGACTGCCGACTACAACTACGTGGACTGGAGCCGCAACACATCGGATAAGAGCTCGGCTGACTATACGAACCAACATAAGCTGAATCTCGGAGCCGGATATACCCTGCACCCTCGCCGCCCGCGTTCCACTGAACTGATGGGGGGAATCGGATACAGTAACTCCTACATCAGCATGAAAGGCCGGAAAATGCACTACCTGGAGGCAAGCGCAGGCATCAGCATCCCCATCCGCCAATCGTTCCTGTCGCTGTCGCTGGGCTGGCGGCGGCAGATGGACAGCAGCAGCACACTGATGCAGGAAAGCCGCTGGAGCCTCAACCTAAACCTGACATTCGGCGAAAGGTTGTCGCGGAGCCGGCTCAAATGACGTATGAAATGGCACGCAGATAACACTGATAGAACGGATGACCACAGCTTATAAATCATCGAAGAAATCTGTGAAAATCCATTTAATCAGTGTTATCTGCGTGCCATTTCACACGTCGACGCATCTCACTTAACCCATCTTGAGATCCTTCGGCCAGCTCGGGATAGCAGCATGACAGGTAATCTCTATTTTGACACCTCCTCCTGACACTGCTCAAAGCAGCGGCAAGTTAGACAAGAAAGGTTTCAGCCTCTCGCGGTAAGCATGCCCGATGGGTAACTCGCGCGAACCGATATATACCTCGTTACTACCGATGGCACTGAGCGCCCCCAGACGAACAATGAACGAGCGGTGGATGCGCACGAAAGCCGTCTGGGGCAACTTCTCCTCCATGTACTTCATCGTACACAATATCAGGAAAGGACGTGCCTCTTCGTGGCAATAGACTTTCACATAGTCCCCGCAGCTCTCCACATAATCCAGGCTTTTCAATTCCAGCCGCAAGATGCGGCTGTCCGAACGCAGATAAATGACCTGCTCCGCCCATTCTTCTTTCTTCAACAGATTAGGTGGCAAGGCATCTCCACCCTTCTGCCATGTAAACCAACGCATGGCTTTGTTGATAGCCTGAAAGTACGTGGCAAAACGAAGGTCTTTTTCCACCAGATAATCCAAGGCATCCAGCCTGAAACACTCGGCAGCATGCTCCGCCGTATCGGCAATGAAAATCACCCGGGTATGTGGCGACAACATGCGGCAGAAATCCATGCCACCCACCTCGCCAGCCGGAACAGAAACAAGCCCGATGACATAAACATCCACTTTTGATACGCAATAATCCTTCAGTGCTTCCAACGAATTGGTATAACAACCACACAAATGCAAAAAAGGCATGCCTTTTGACCACTCCTGTAGTTTTTCAATCATCTTTACATCCGGATGCAGCAAAGCACAAGTCAGTTCCATAACACCATTCTTAATTTATCAAAAGGACGAAAGAACATCGAAAAGACTGCTCACTGTAACTCAATATTAAGATTCTTTCAACACTTTCTTCTCCCCTCTACAAGCTGTCAGTCCTGTTTTCCAAGCAGGTCAGGCCAATGCCAACCACACGATTGTAAACCAACAGAGCTTTTATTTTTGCCTCAAAATATGCTGTACAACATATTTGATATTCAAAAAAATTATCGTATCAACAGAATTGTATTACATTAAGATAAAATAATATCATTATCCAATATTATTAACCCCTAAATTTGCCAACGAAAACAAAATCCAAATGTAATATTAACAAAATGCCGATGAAAAACAAGAAAGTTTTGAGTTGGTTGATAGCAGTATTCTGCTTGATTCCGCAAATGATCCTTGCACAGAACATATCGGTGCAAGGTACGGTTACGGACGAAAATGGGGAAACCATGATTGGCGTATCCGTATTGGTAAAAGGGACGACAACAGGCGCGATTACCGATCTGGACGGTAATTTCTCGTTGTCCGTCTCCAGTGGCAGTACATTGGTCTTTTCTTACATCGGGTACAAGACCCAGGAGGAGAAAGTGACCGGCAGTATCCTGAAGGTGACGATGACACCTGACAATGAGATGCTGGACGAAGTGGTGGTTATCGCTTATGGTCAGCAAAAGAAGGTGACGGTCACTGGTTCTATTTCAAACGTCAACTCCAAGGAATTGCTGAAATCGCCCGCGGCGTCGTTGGGTAACGCGATTTCCGGTAAGTTGCCGGGCTTGTCGACGGTGCAGTACTCCGGTCTGCCGGGCGAAGACGACCCGACCATCTTCATTCGTGGCCAGGCTTCGTTGAATGGTTCCAACCCGCTGGTGTTGGTAGACGGCGTGGAACGCTCGTTTACTCAGATCGACCCGAATGAAGTGGCCGACATTACGGTGCTGAAAGACGCCTCGGCAACGGCCGTTTACGGTGTGCGCGGTGCCAACGGTGTCATCTTGGTGACAACGAAGCGCGGTGAGGCCGGCAAGACAAACGTATCTGTATCTACGTCGTGGGGCATACAGACAGTGACCAATTTCTTGGATTTGGCCGACTCGTACACGTATGCCACGACGTTCAACCAGGCCCGCTTGTCGGACGGAAACGCGCCGCGATTCTCCGACGAAGTCATCGAACACTTCCGCACGCACGACCAACCGCTGCTTTATCCGGACATCGACTGGATAGACTACATCATGAAAGACGCTGCGCTGCAGAGCCAGCACAACATCTCGGTGAGCGGCGGTAACGAAGTGGCCCGCTACTTCGTATCGCTGGGTATGCTGGACCAGGACGGTCTGTTCAAGACCTTTGGGGAAGACCCGAAATCGAATTTCAACTACCGTCGTTACAACTACCGCGCCAACTTGGACTTGACGTTGGGCAAATGGCACGAGTTGTCTATCAATCTGGGTGGACGTGTGGAAAACCGACGCACCATCGGTAACAACGGTGGTGACGACGGTGAAGAATACATCTTCCGTTATCTGATGGGTGCACAACCATTCTCCGGCGCAGGTATCGTAGATGGCAGGTGGATTGTGACCAACCCTTCGTTAATCAGTGACGAAGGTGCCGTAAACTCACAAGACGGTCTGTACACATTCTACGGACAAGGTTACCGGACCACTACGGCCAACGTATTGAACGCCGACTTGATTTATAAGTTGAAGTTGGACTTCATTACAAAAGGCTTGGACTTCCGCATCAAGGGTTCCTACAATTCCACATACTATTCCCGCAAAGACCGTACGTGCGGCGCTCCAGCCAAATACATGCCCTATATAGGAACGGATGGCGAAATCAAGCTGCAACGCACAGGTGACTACTGGAACTTGGGCTATTCAGACAGTTCTTGGCCTAACCGCGACTGGTATGCCGAAGCCAGTCTCAACTATGCCAACAGTTTCGGTGACCACAACGTATCGGCCCTTTTGCTGTACAACCAGTCAAAGAGCTATTATCAGTGGGACGCACAAAACAGCCAATACATTTCCATCCCGAAAGGTTACGTAGGCTTGGTGGCTCGTGCCACGTATGACTGGAAGCACCGCTACATGGTGGATGTGAACATGGGTTACAACGGTTCCGAAAACTTTGCCAAAGGTAAACGCTACGGTTTCTTCCCCTCGGCCTCTATTGGTTGGGCGGCTTCGGAAGAACCCTTCTGGAAACCTATCAAGCCGTATGTTTCTTTCTTGAAACTGCGTGCCTCCATCGGTACCGTAGGTAATGACAACTGTCAGGGCTACCGCTTCCTGTATCTGCCGGCTGCATGGAACATCACCACCGGCTATTACAACAACATCGGCGACTATGCCGGCTATAACTTCGGTACGACCAACACGACATTTCTCAACGTGGCGCGCGAATACTCTTCCGCCTCACCGGACGTGACGTGGGAAACGGCCGTGAAGTACAACTTTGGTGTCGATGCCAAGTTCTGGAACGACAAAATCAGTCTGACGTTCGACTACTTCAAGGAAGACCGCAAGAACATCCTGATCAACAACGAAAACATGATTCAGGCTCCTACGGCCCTGCGCCCATCGTACATCAACTACGGCCGTGTGAAAAACCACGGGTATGAAATCACACTGAGCTATTCAGATAAGATTGGCGATGACTTCTCGTTCACTATCACCCCCTCGATGGCCTATGCCAAGAACAAGATTATCGAACAAGCCGAAATCACAAAGCCTGACAAACTGGTGACGGCCGATAGTTACATGGGTAAACAACTGGGGCTGACGGAAGACACTGAAGTACAACCGACGTGGACGTACAGCACGGGACATTCCATCGGTGCGCGCAAGGGTTACTTGTTCTTTGACTTCTACCAGGAAGGCGTGACAGAACAGAAATATCGCGAAGCTTTCGGACAGGACATTCCGACACAACTGGTAGCCAACCTGATGAACGGTGATGCCGTGTATGTGGATTTGGACGGCGACGGTGTCATCACGGAGGAATACGACCAGATGTACATGGGCTATACGGATAACCCGGAATATACGTTCTCGCTGAACTTCAGCATGCAGTACAAAAACTTCGATTTCTCGATGCTTTGGTCGGGAGCCGGGCACGTATCCAGAAACCTGGACGGTGTGTACCGCCAGCCTTTCGGCGAACAGTATAACTCGGCCCTGCTGCAATGGGTAGTGGACAATGCGTGGACGCCGGAGAATGCGGCCAATGCCCAAATTCCCCGCATCACGTTTGCCAACGAAAAACAGAACCAAGCGAACTCCAACGTGTGGTACTACGACTCCAAGTACATTCGTTTGAAAAACCTAGAAATCGGTTACAACTTCCACGATGTTTCCTGGCTGCCCAAAAACTGCAACCTGCGTCTCTATGCCAACGGCACCAACCTGCTGGTGTTCTCGCCGCTGGATGCCAACGACCCGGAGAACACGGGCGGCGGCTATGGCAGCTGGATCAAGTACCCGCTGATGCGTGTCTTCAACTTAGGTTTGAAAATTAACTTCTAAAACTGAACTTAGATGAAAAAACTTACATACTACGCAGCCGCCCTGCTGCTGGCCGGCGGCCTGCTGACAACCACCTCTTGCGTAGACCAGATCCGGGTAGGTGACGGATTTCTGGAGAAAGCGGAAGGTGAAGACGTCAACGAAGACCTGATCTTTTCCAGCAAAGTCTATACGGAATATCTGCTGTGGCAGTGTTACGAAGGCCTGTATTCGCCCTTCAAGAGTTGCTACACGCTGAACTCGGGCGTCATGGAGGCCCTGTCGGACATCCTGCACTCGGAACTGGGCTGGGACGACATTGGACGTATGTTCTATACCGGCAACCTGACCGCCGCCAATGCCAACTCGGGCTGGGTGCAAAGCCGCTTCGCATTCATCTCGCAAGGTGGCATCCAAAACATGAGCAATCAGAGCAAACGCTCCATCTGGAACTGCGTGCGCGACTGCGAACTGCTGATTGACAACATCCACCGCGTGCCGGACATGACCGATGCCGAAAAAGCACGCTATACAGCCGAGGCCAAGATAATCCTGGCTTGCAAATATCTCGACGGCATCCGTCACTTCGGCGGCCTGCCCATCGTAGACCATGCCTTCAGCGGCGAAGAACAACTGAGCGAAGGACGTTCGTCCATCGAAGAAACAGTTAACTTTGCCGTCGGCCTGCTGGACCAAGCAATTGCCGAACCCAATCTGCCGTGGGCACTGCCTGATTCTGACTTGGCCACATGGGCCGGCCGTATGACAAAAGGTGCCGCCTATGCACTAAAGGCAAAGATACTGCACTATGCAGCCAGCCCTATCTTTAACAACGACACTCCCTATTGTACGGAAGAGCCGCAGGACGCTGTACGCGAGCTGGAGGTGTGGTACGGCAACTACGACCAACAGCGTTGGCAGAAGGTGGTGGATGCCTGCGAAGACTTCTTCGACATGAATGCTGCCAACGGCAACTACTACCAATTGGTGCAAGCCTCAGAGCCCACTGAGAACGGCTACCGCATGGCTTACCGCCGCGCCTATCGTGCCCGCGGCAACAAGGAGGTCATCATCGAGGTGCACGACCGCGTGTACCTGACCGACTGGGACCAATGCCCCAGCAACGTGGCACACAACGGAGCCATCTCGCCCACGCTGGACTGGATGGAAATGTTCCCCTGGGCCGACGGACGCGACTTCGACGGACAGAAATATTACGGACAGCGCCCGGCCGAAGTGGACATCTTCGCCAATCGCGACCCTCGCTTGTACGAGACAATGGTGGTGCAGAAACGTGACCTGCAATGGCAATATTATGGTTCGGACAACCCCGTGCAGATGTGGGAAGGCGGCCAGTTCCTGATTTGCGGCAGCACCAGTTGGAGCACGTCTTGCAAACCCTGGGGATTCCCCTGCTTCAAGTATATGCTGGACTATGGTTCCAACGACCAAGGCGGACAGGGCATCATTGACGACGAGCCAATGCAGATTTCTTACCTGCGCCTGGCCGAAATGTACCTGATTTATGCCGAAGCATTGGCCGAAATGGGACGCCTCTCCGAAGCCGTCGAACAGGTGAACATCGTACGCCGCCGCGTAGGTCTGGGAGACATCGAAGTACGTAACCCGCAACTAAACCTGACGTCGAACAAAGACAACCTGATTAAAGAGATTCTACGCGAACGTGCCTGCGAATTGGGTCTGGAATGTGAAACCCGCTTCCACGACATGAACCGCCGCTTGCTTATCAGCGACTTCACCAAACACCTGCGCGGCATGCACATCTATCGTCTGAACGACAACAACGAACGGGTATTAGAACCGTGGAGCACCGAATCGGGTGAACCTTTCCCCACCAAGTTCGAATACGAGGAATACGAAATTACGGGAGCTAATCCGCGCTTCGTATGGGACGACCCGAGCCGTTGGTCCAATAAATGGATTCTGGCTCCCCTGCCACCTGACGAAATCAACAAAAACTACGGTTTGACGCAGAACCCCGGTTGGTATTAATATCTTACCTTTAAAATCTGTAGCTAATGAAACGATTGACAACTAAAATAAGTTTGGCTGCCCTGTTTGCGGCAGCAGCTTGCGGCGTAAGTGCACAGAGCACCCTGACCGACTATGAGAACGGCAAGGTAGACCTGGGCATGGGCATCGAGCGAAGCCTCTTGATGTCGACTGCCGCCACAGAAACCATCAGCGGAGAAGAGTTGCAAAAAACAGCAGCCGTCTCGCTGAAAGATGCTCTCTACGGACGCCTGTTGGGCCTGACCGCCCTGAAAAGCGGAGGCTTTGTGGGCGAAACCGGCTATGGAGCCACGATGAACGTGCGCGGTGCACAGACCACCACGGAAAACAATTTGCTGATTCTGGTTGACGGCATCGAGCGTTCGATTGATTACATGACTTTAGACGAAGTGGAGTCTGTCACCATCTTGCGTGATGCAGCCGCCACGGCCTTGTTCGGTTATCAAGCTACGAACGGAGCCATCCTCGTAAAGACCAAACGCGGTACAAGCGATGGCAAACATCACGTGTCAGTATCGTACGACCATAAGTTTACATTCAACCCCAGCGTAGCAGACTTCGTAGATGCTTATACATACGCCAACGCCATCAACAAAGCTCGCAGCAACGATGGACTGACACCTATGTACAATGCCTACGAACTGAATGCCTTCGCCACAGGACTGGATCCGTACTATTATCCGAACGTAAACTGGAAAGACGAACTCTTCAAAAACATGGGTTCGGAAGACCAAGTGAACGTATCGCTGAAAGGCGGCAACGAGAAATTACAATATTTCGCGATGCTAGACTATACCGACGGGCGCGGCTTGCTAAAAGATGCCGACCGCGGAGAATATTCTTCGCAATTGAAATTCTCGAAGGCCAATATCCGTGCTAATTTGGACGCTCAACTGACTTCGACGACCAAAATGCAAGTCAATGCTGTAGGTTCATTCATCGAGACCAACCGTCCCAACGGAGCTGACCCGGCAGGACTGACTTGGATGCTCTACCAAACGCCTGCATCGGCCTTCCCCGTGATGAATGACCCGAACGGAGCACTGGCAGGTATCTGGGGCGGTAACACCACTTACGGTATGAACAACCCGGCGGCACAAGTACGGGCATCGGGTTTTCTGAAGAGCCATTCACGCTCTTTCCAGGGCGACGTCAGCCTGAAGCAAGACTTGAGTTTCTGGGTGGAAGGCTTGAGCGTGTCGGGTAAGGTCGGGTATAATAACTTCTCCGAAATCTACGAATCGAATGCTTTGGGTTACATGTACGGTAACCAACGATATACTTTTGACTCAAATGGCATTCCAACGGGACTGACCAATTACTCGGCCGGCAACCTCACGAGCAACATGGAGTACAACTACTACATCAATCAGCACAACAGTTCGTCTTACCTGGCCATCTCAGCCGATTATGTCACTTCATTCCGCGATGACGACAACTTTACGGCTTCGTTAATCTGGCATCAGAAGCACTCGACCACGAAACCCGTGGGACAGTCCGACCGGCACCTGACGTACAACCGAATGAACGTCATGGCCAGCTTGCACTACGACCTGAAGCAGAAGTACATTGCCGACTTAGTATTGGCCATGAACGGTTCTAACCGCTCTTATCCGGAAAAGTGGGCTTTCTCGCCGGTATTGTCTTTGGGCTATATTCCCCAAAACGACGCGAACGCCCCCATCCTGAATCTGGCAAAGATTCGCCTGTCTGCCGGCATCCAGCACATCGACTATGTACCCATCCAAGGCATTTGGCTGGAAAACTACAGCGGCGGTGGCGGCGACTACTACTTCGGCTCGGGCACCGGCTCGCAAGACTGGGGCACCTTCATCGGCTATCAACCGACCTCAAACTTCAAGCTGGAGACAGCCTACCGCTTCAACATCGGTGGAGACTTCCGTCTGTTCAAGCAGGTTGATTTGACGGTAGATGCCTACTATAACTACCGCGACAACATCCTGCTTTCCGGCGATAACCTCTATTCGTCCGTCATGGGTATTCCGGCTGCCTACGTCAACTGGGGTCGCGTGGCCAGCTACGGCATAGAAATAGGCGCCAACTGGGTAAAGAAGGTCAACGATGACATCAGCTTCAACATCGGAGCAGACTTCACTTGGGGACGCAACAAGCAACTACGTACCATCGAGAATGTAGCTTATGACTATCTGTCGGCCGTGGACGGTCGTGTCAACCAAGCCTGGGGACTGGAAGTCATCGGTTTCTTCAAGGACGAAGAAGACATCGCCAACTCGCCTACGCAGAACTTCGATGTAGTTCGCCCTGGCGACTTCAAATACAAAGATCAGAACGGTGATAATATCATCAACGAAGACGATGTAGTAAAGATGGGCTACGACACAAGCATCCCCGAAATCAACTACTCGCTGAATCTGGGCTTCCGCTATAAGAACTTCGGCTTCAACGCCCTGTTCCAAGGTGCCGCACACTATACGGCTTACTTAGGAACAACCGGTGTATGGGTGCCGATGGTAGGCGGTGCGAACTTGTCGCAAGAATACCTGGAAAATTGCTGGGACTACAGCGATAATCCGAAATACCCACGTCTCACCTCAGAAACGAACAATAACAACTACCGCGCCAACAGTACGTGGTACAAGAACGTAAATTTCCTGAAACTGAGGAACTGTGAAGTCTACTATTACCTGCCCGAAACATGGATGTCGAAAATAAGAGTTTCGCAATGCCGTGTATTCGTCAAAGGTGAAAACCTGATGACCCTGACCAACCTGCCGGTAATGGATCCCGAGAACATCGGCACCAACTACCCGACACTGATGGGTGTGAACATCGGTTTCTCCTTAAAATTCTAATCACTAACAAAGAAAAGAATAGAAGTATGAAACTTGCAAAATACATCTTACCCATAACACTGCTAACCTTCGGTATGAGCGGTTGCGTAGACTTGGATTATACCGAAGTAACCACGAACGACGAGGAGTGGATTTACCAGAGCCCGGTGTACGGCGTACAACGTCTGGTGACCAGTGTCTACGCCCGTATTCCCAATGGTTTCGACAAGAACTACGAAGGCGGAAGCGGCTCTACACTGGCAGCAGCCACGGACGAAGCTGATTGTTCCATTTCAAGTTCATCGGTTCATCGTTTCTACAACGGTGCCTGGAGTCCTCAGAACGCATTTCCATTCACTTGGGAAAATTCATACAGTGCCATCGCCGAAGCCAATAATTTCTTGGAGAAGTTGGACAAGATAGACTTGAGCGACTATGAAAGCAATACGGACTATGCAGCCATGAAGGCACAGTTTGAACTGTTTGAATACGAAGTGCGCTATCTGAGAGCCTATTTTTACTTCGAACTGGTTCGCACATACGGTGCCGTACCTTTCACATTGAAGACATTGGCACCGGGAGAAGCCAACACAATGACCCGTCGCCCAGCCCTTGAAATTATGGACTGGATTGTGGATGAACTGGACCAGATTGCCGAATACTTACCCATTACGTACAGCACAGAGTTAAATCAAGACATCGGTCGTGCTACACGTCCCATGTGTTTAGCCCTGAAGGCACGTACATTGCTGTACAAAGCTTCACCTTTGTTCAACACGGACAACAACCGAGAATGGTGGCTGAACGCCGCGAGAGCTAATTACGACGTAATCCGCTACGCCAACGAATGGGGCATTAGTTTAGGCAATTATGCCAACTTGTGGGGAGCTAACAACGGCGATGGTGTGGAAATCATTATGGCATCGAAACAGGGTTCCATCAACAGTTGGGAAACTTACAACTATCCCATCGGTGTAGAAAACGGTCAAGGCGGCATGTGTCCCACCCAGACCTTAGTAGATGCTTACGAATATGCCGACGGCACGGGCGAAACCTTCGGACAACGCCATAGCTCTACGACCGTAAACATCACAGCCGAGAATGCTTACAGCGGACTGGATCCGCGCTTTGCCATGACCGTGGTGAGAAACGGAGATATGTGGCCGAACTACAACACGACATCGATAGAGACTTACGTAGGCGGTCTCAACGGTATACCATTGCTTAACGCCACCCAAACGGGATACTACCTGCGCAAATATTGTGATGGAAGCGTGGACATCTCGACCAACAGCCAGAATGCCAGTTCCACACACGCTTGGATAGTAATGCGCTTGGGCGAGTTTTACTTGAACTTCGCTGAAGCAATGTGGCAATATTACGGAAATGCAGAAACAGCAGGTGAATTTGGCCTGACAGCCAATGGTGCCATAAACACTTTGCGCGACCGAGCTGACGTGCAGATGCCCCATTGGAGCGGGTCAACCGATTGGTGGGAGCGCTACAAACGCGAACGTTTGGTGGAACTGGCCTTCGAAGACCACCGTTTCTGGGACGTACGCCGCTGGAAATGCGGAGAAGAGACTACTCCGGTCAAGATGGCGCAGTTGCAAATGGCCTCTAACGGTGACCTTATACTGACACGCAGCGAAGAAAGCAGACCTTGGTATGAGCGGTATTATTTCTTCCCCATACCTTTCTCTGAGATTAATATGAACCCCAACTTGGAACAAAACCCCGGTTGGACGACAACGAGCAACAACCAATAAAAAAGACTGAGTTATGAAGATAAAAACAAGTATATGCAGCCTGCTGGCCTTGTGCGGCTGCCTGTGTTTCACCTCGTGCTCGGATGAACTGGAGAGTGGAGCCCCGCAAAACCTGTCCATCGCATCGTTCTATCCTACCATCGTGATGGACGGGACGGAAGTCGAAGTGAACGGTACGGCCATGAGCCGCGTGACAGAAGTAGTATTTCCCGGCGGAATAACTACAACAAACTTCACGGTGGTAGATGACCGCAGACTGACCGTCATTGCACCAACCGGAGTGAGCGAAACAGCAGAACCCCTTATCGTGCGGGCGGAAGGCGAAGAGGCACAAAGCCGTCAGAGCATCCGCGAGGCACGGCCTGCGTTCACGCAATACAATTACACAGACAACGAGGGAGCCGTGACCGGCACAGAGATGACCATTCAAGGCAGCGACCTGTTGCTGGTAGAAGCACTGACCCTGTCGGACAACGAAACAGAGATTATCATCCCGGCTCTTGAAATGTCGCGCAAGACAACAGACGCCATCCGCATCCTAATACCAATGGATTGTCCCGTCGGCGAAGGCATCCATGTGACCCTCACCTTCAAAAACGGCACAACTATGTCATTGCCGGACATTAATGTCATCGAAGGCACCGGAGGCGGTTCATGGGTAGAAAGCGAAGTGACGCTGTATGAAGGCGAACCGGTAGAAATCGGAAACTGGGGCTCTATGCAGATTGCAAACAGCTTGCTTACGAACCTCAAAGAAGGCGACGTCATCCGAGTTTACATCAGCGATGTGACAAGCGGCGCACAAGGTTCGCTTAAGTGTTCGGCAGACGGTTGGCCGGCATTGTCTCCGGAGTTGGAATACTTCGACCTGACAGACGATGAAATAGCCGCCGGTTACTACATGCGCACCTTTACTGCGGACATGATCACTGCATTAGGCAGCAACAACCTGATTATCTCCGGCCAGAACTACACCGTCACCCGTGTAACGTTGTTCACTACGGTTTGGGTGGAAGACGGCGATGAAGACCAACGTGACCCCATCACGGACGCAACCATCATGCTGAACGACTTCGAAGACAACGGCAGCCATAACTCATCTTGGGATGGCAGTTGGACGACAGGTGTCACGCTGGAGTTCCCGACGGAAGCCAATGGCAACGTCTATTGCCGCTTGGCCGAAACGATAGAAGGCGACATCTGGCTCATTAACTGCAACCACGTAGACTGCGGAACAGTACAAAACATTGAGAATTATGCCATCAAGTTTGACTTGATGATTGAAGAGGGTGTGACGGGAGCTTCGGCTGCCACCATGCAATTTGTTCTGGCCGACAACTGGCTGTGGATAGGCGAAGGGTTGTTCCCGGAATCGACCGACGGCAAGTGGATTACGGTATCGCGCAACATTGCAGACATATCGGACTTGACGGGAGAACTCGAAATAGGAACAATAACCAACGGCATGTACGGTGGCAACATCCCCGTAGGCATTTGCATAGACAACTTGCGCCTGGACCCCATCGAATAACTATTAAGAACAACGTATTATGAAACATATCTTACTTAATACTTTAGTGGTTCTGACAAGCTTCCTCACGGGAGCTTGTTCAGACGACAACATGAAGCGGTACTTCGTCACTTCGGACAACACACCGCTGGTGCAGACTTCTGTCTATCCTGCTGCGGGCGAAAGCGTACTGCCCGGCACGATAGTGGTACGTTTTGGCTTCGAGCAAGACGTCTGGCTGCTGGACAAGAACAAGATTACTGTGAACGGCGACACCATCAATGCCGTGGCTGCCATTGGCAACGAGGTGTTGCTGAACGTGGATGCTTCGACGGGCAACGACTATGAAGTCCGGCTGGCAGCCGGCGCCATCCAATCGGTGGGCGGCTATGTGTCGACCGAGGACTATGTGGCCAGCTTTAACTGCCGCTCGGAGATACCTGCTGCGGAACGCAGCCCCGAGGCCGTCAAGCTGATGAACTACCTAAAGGAAATCTACGGCCAGCAAATCTTGTCGGGCGCCATGGCCAACGTCGCCCTGAATAACAACGAAGCCTACTGGGTGTACACTAAGACAGGGAAATGGCCCGCCATCAACTGCATAGACTACATTCACCTGTACGCTTCCGAGCCGGGTGCCTGGATTGACTACTCGCAGACGCAGGTCATGGAAGACTGGTGGGCAGAAAACGGCATCGTGGCAGCCATGTGGCACTGGAACGTGCCGACCAACGACGGGACTGCCTATACGACTACTCCCGGCAGCGAACCCGGACAGACGTCGTTTGACGTCAGGAAAATCAACGACCCGACGTCCGAAGAATATGCCCGCATGATGAACGACATCGACCGGGTGGCCGACTACCTGCTGCTGCTCCAGCAGAAGAACATCCCCGTCATCTGGCGTCCGTTGCACGAAGCCGGCGGACAATGGTTCTGGTGGGGATTGGATGCAGAGGCCTGCAAGACGCTGTGGCGCGTGATGTACGACCGTTTCCGCGAAAAGGGCCTGAACAACCTGATATGGGTCTGGACCGAAGCCGTGGCTTGGAACCAAGACGACGAAACGGAAGGCCCGAAATGGTATCCGGGAGATGACTACGTAGACATCGTGGGCATCGACATCTATGAGAGAAACGTGGAAGAGTGTGCCGACTACTACGAACTGCTCACCCGACTGTGGCCCGACAAGATGGTGACCATGAGCGAATGTGGCTCGATACCTTCGATTGCCGAACAGTGGGAAGCCGGCGCACGCTGGTCGTGGTTCGTCACGTGGTATGACTACGACCGTACCAACGACACCAATTCGTCCGCCTTCTCCGAAGATAGCCACACCCATGCCGATGCCGCATGGTGGCGCACAACGATGGACGACGAGCGCGTCATCACCCGCGACGAGGTGCCGTCACTGAAATGACACTTGTTTAGATTAATGATAGGAACAAGTCAGTAGGACAAGGAAAAACGACTGGATAGAGAGAGTGCCCGGGATGGAAGCTTGCTTTCATCCCGCTTTTTTGTCACACGACTGCAAGTTCTGCCAGAGGGCCGTCTCCACACCAAACAGGAAGCAGGGCCACGCTGAACAAGAGGCAAGACTACACCGAAAAAAAACCGCGGCCCAGTCTTCCTCCTTTTCACAGGACGCGGAAGCACAAAAAAATCCCCTCACACCCGTCGCGGGCACAAGGGGAAAGAATATAAAATGAAAACTTTAAAAGTGTATGATTTTTACTTGATGTCTTTCAACTCCCAACCCAGAGCACTGGCACCCAGCACGGCTGCGTCAGAATCTTTCAACTCGGACATCAACAACTTGGTCTTTCCTTTATAGATAGGCAAGATGTTCTCGTCGATGGCTTTCTGAATGGGCTTGAAGATATAGTCGCCGGATTTGGCCAGTCCGCCGAACAAGATAATGGCTTCGGGGCTGGAGAAGGCAATGAAGTCTGCCAAAGCTTCACCCAGGATTTGGCCGGTATAGTCGAAAATGTCTTTCGCCAACTTGTCACCTTTGACGGCTGCGTCATACACGTCTTTCGACGTAATGCTTTCAGCGGGGATAGAGCGCAACAGGCTGGGTTCGGTGCGTGCAGCCAGGAACTCGCGAGCCGTACGCGTCACACCCGTGGCCGAGCAATAGGTTTCCAGACAGCCCTTACGGCCGCATCCGCAGAGACGACCGTTTTCGCGGCGGATGATAGTGTGTCCCAGTTCACCGGCAAATCCGTCGTGGCCATACACCATCTGCCCGTTGATAACGATACCGCTGCCGACGCCTGTGCCCAAAGTAATCATGATGAAATCCTTCATACCACGTGCTGCGCCGTAGGTCATTTCGCCGATGGCAGCCGCATTGGCGTCGTTGGTCAATGCAGTGGGAATGCCCAAACGCTCCTCGAACATGGCTGCCAACGAAATAATGCCCTTCCACGGCAGGTTAGGAGCAAATTCTATCGTGCCACTATAATAGTTGCCGTTGGGCGCGCCGATGCCGATGCCCTTGATTTTATCCGAGCCGCCGTTAGCGACAATAAGCGGCAAAAGGTTCTTACACACGGCATCCACGTAATCATCTATTTCAGGATATGCGCCGGTCTTGATAGAACCGCTTGCAATGATTGTGCCACGTGCGTCTACTATTCCAAATACGGTGTTCGTACCACCAATGTCGATGCCCACAACATAGGGCTTTTCCATGTTAGAGTTCATGATATGAGTTTGTTTTAAAAGGATAAATATTAATTATTGGTTACAAAAATCACAAAGAAAAACGAAACGGCAAAATCTTTTGCACAAAAATTTCTGCAATACTGCAACTTTTCGTAACATTGCAGCGTCTAATAAACAAAAATAAACCGAAGGGCTTGCTTACAATTCACATTTTGTCACGCAGAGTGCCACGCCGTAAAGACGTAGCACTGCGGTTGACGCACGGCAAAAACATCCGGCTTCATCCGGCAGAGCTTTGGGAAAAGAAGAAGAGGCGGGCCAAGGCATTAAGAGAGACATCAGCATGATACACTTAAAAGACATCAACAAAACCTATCACAACGGTGCTCCCCTGCACGTGCTGAAAGGCATTAACCTGCACATCGAACGAGGAGAGTTCGTTTCTATCATGGGAGCCTCGGGCTCGGGCAAGTCCACTCTGCTCAACATCCTGGGCATACTGGACAATTATGACACAGGCGACTACTACCTGAACGGCATGCTCATCAAGAACCTGAGCGAGAACAAGGCCGCCGAATACCGCAACCGGATGATTGGCTTCATCTTCCAATCATTCAATCTTATCTCTTTCAAGAACGCCGTCGAAAACGTGGCTCTCCCTCTTTTCTACCAAGGCGTAGGGCGGAAAAAGCGTAACGCGCTGGCTCTGGAATACCTCGACAAACTGGGACTGAAGGACTGGGCGCACCACATGCCCAACGAAATGAGCGGCGGACAGAAGCAGCGCGTGGCCATCGCCCGAGCACTGATTACACAACCGCAAATCATACTGGCCGACGAGCCCACGGGTGCCCTGGACAGCAAGACCTCGGTCGAGGTGATGCAGATTCTCAAGGAACTACACGCAACAGGCATGACCATCGTTGTCGTCACCCACGAAAGCGGCGTGGCCAACCAGACGGATAAAATCATCCACATTAAAGACGGCGTCATCGGCAGCATCGAGGAGAACCTGCGGCACGACGCGTCGCCTTTCGGGCAGGGAGGGCTGATGAAATGATTGACATCTGGCAAGAAATCTACGGAAGTATCAAGCGCAACAAGCTGCGCACCTTTCTGACGGGCTTTGCCGTGGCCTGGGGCATCTTCATGCTCATTGTGCTGCTGGGCGCGGGCAACGGACTGATACATGCCTTCGAGGAGAACTCATCGCAACGGGCGCTGAACAGTATCCGCGTCTTCGGCGGATGGACAACCAAGCCTTACGACGGGCTGAAAGAAGGACGATACATACAGATGGACAATCGCGACCTGGAGGATACGGAATCGTTCTTCACCGACCGGGTGGACGAGGCGGGCGCCACGCTGAGCCAGGCGGCCACGGACATCAGCTACGGAGCGGAGTATGTCAACCTGTCGCTCGAGGGAGTGTATCCCAACTGTACGGAGGTCGAGCCGATACGGGTATGCAAGGGACGATTCATCAACCAGACGGACATCCGCGAGCGGCGCAAGGTGATGGTGATACACGAGAAGACGGCCGAGGTGTTGTTCGGCAAGACGCACACCGACCCGATAGGCAAGTTTGTCAACGCTGGCGGAGTGGCCTACCAAGTGGTGGGCGTCTACCGCGACGAAGGCAACAGCCAACCCAGCATTGTCATCATCCCGTTCAGCACCTTGCAGAGCATCTATAATAAAGGAAACTACCTGAACAGTATCATCTTCACCACCAAGGGACTGGAGACGGTGGAGGAGAACGAGCGTTTCGAACAGGATTACCGTACGGTCATCGGCGCCAACCACCGCTTCGACCCGACGGACGATGGTGCCTTGTGGCTCTGGAACCGCTTTACCAGCTACATGCAGGCACAGGGGGCGATGGGCATCTTGCGCACGGCTATCTGGGTGGTGGGCATCTTCACGCTGCTGAGCGGCATCGTGGGGGTGAGCAACATCATGCTCATCACCGTCAGGGAGCGGACGCACGAGTTCGGCATCCGCAAGGCGCTGGGTGCAAAACCCAGGAGCATCTTGTGGCTCATCATCGTGGAGAGCGTGGTCATCACCACGGCATTCGGCTACATCGGCATGGTGGCGGGCATCGGGGCGACGGAGTGGATGAACGCGGCGTTCGGCAGCCAGACGATGGATGCGGGCATGTTTGAGACGAAGATGTTCAGCAACCCGACGGTGGACATCGGCATTGCCATACAGGCCACGGTGACACTCATCGTGGCGGGAACGCTGGCGGGACTGTTCCCGGCACGCAAGGCGGTGCGTATACGGCCTATTGAGGCGCTGAGGGCGGATTGATTTAAGTTTTTGAGTTTATGAGTTAATAAGTTTATGAGTTGGTGAGTTAATAAGTTTATGAGTTGCTAAGGCTATGAGAAATAGTGTGAACCTCGTTGCCTCCTTAAAAACTCATAAACTCAAAAACTCAAAAACTCATAAACCAACACCCAAGCAACAGAGATTATGAAAGTAGACAAAGATACATTAGAGGAGATACTCGTCACCATCACGCGCAACAAGACGCGCAGCCTGCTGACGGCCTTCGGCGTGTTCTGGGGCATCTTCATGCTGGTGGCCTTGAGTGGCGGAGGACGGGGCGTACAGGAAAGCCTGCAACACCAGTTCGAGGGGTTTGCCACCAACTCGGCCTTTGTTGTGGCCAACAAGACGAACGAGGCCTACAAGGGCTTCCGCAAGGGGCGGTGGTGGCAGTTGGAGGTGAGCGACGTGGACATCGTGGCGAGCATCGACGGGGTGGAGATGGCCACTCCGACCACTGCCCAATGGGGCAAGACGGCGGCCTACGAGGGCAACAAATATGAGTGCAGCGTGCGCGGGCTATTCCCCAATTATGCGAAGCTGGAACACCAGGAGATGGCCTACGGGCGATATATCAACGATGTGGACATCAGCGAGAGGCGCAAGGTGTGCGTCATCGGCAAGCGCGTCTACGAGGCCTTGTTCAAAGAGGGGGGCGACCCGTGCGGACGGTACATACAGGTGGACGGGGTGTACTACCGCGTCATCGGCATGTGTGCCAACGAGGGCAACGTCAGCATACAGGGGGAGTCGTCGGAAGCCGTCACCCTGCCCTACACCACCATGCAGCAGGTGTACAACCTGGGCAACCACGTGCAACTGGTGTGCTTCACCATGAAGCCGGGCGTGCGGGTGAAGGACATGCAGCCGGAGGTGGAGCGGCGCATCAAGGAGGCGCACTACATCAGCCCCACGGACAAGCAGGCGGTGCTGACGCTGAACATGGAAGCCATGTTCAGCATGATGGACAACTTGATGCGGGGCGTGCGCTTCCTGACGTGGATGGTCGGCCTGGGCACGCTGCTGGCGGGGGCCATCGGGGTGAGCAACATCATGATGGTGACCGTCAAAGAGCGCACCACGGAGATTGGCATCCGCCGGGCCATCGGCGCACGGCCACGCGACATCCTGCAACAAATCCTGAGCGAGAGCATCGTGCTGACCACCGTGGCCGGCATGGCGGGCATCTCGTTTGCCGTGTTCGTGCTCAACGTGGTGGAGGCGGCAGCCAACCCGCCCGGCGTGGTGGAGACGCACTACCAGGTGGGATTCTGGCTGGCCGTGGGCGCCTGCCTGCTGGTCATCGCCCTCGGCATATTGGCCGGACTGGCCCCTGCCTACCGCGCCATGGCCGTGAAACCCATCGAGGCGATACGCGACGAATGACAGTCCCGGGAAAATGTTTTCATAGGGGTATCAGTTAATGCCTACTGATGGATATCAGTCAATGCCTACTGATGGGTATCAGTCAATACCTACTGATGGGTATCAGTCAATGCCTACTGATGGGTATCAGTCAACAGCAAATAGCGGGTACTATTTGCCGGCAAATAGGGGTCGCTATTAAGAGAGGTCTAAAAATCGCTCTCCCTGTCATGTTGAGCGTTGTTCTCCCCCGACAAACGGGGGAGCAAAGAGGGGGTTGAAGCGGAGTCGAAACATCACCCTAACGCCTCGACTGCGCAAAGTGAGATCCCTCGACTGCGCTCGGGATGACAGAGAAAATGAATGTTACGACAACTTTAAGAACGAATGACAAAGACAATTATTTAACAACAAACATTTATAAGAACGCATGAAAACAAAGAAGTACTTGAAAATCGGATTGCTGGTCCTCGTGGCCGCCATCTTCGTGTGGACGTTCGTCTTCCTCTGGCAGAAGTCACGCCCCGAAGTCACCGTCTACAACGTCGTCTCGCCCCAAGTGGCCGACCTGGAGAAGACCACCGTCGCCACCGGCAAGGTCGAGCCGCGCGACGAAGTCCTCATCAAGCCCCAGATATCGGGCATCATCGACCAACTGTACAAAGAAGCCGGCCAACAGGTGAAGAAGAACGAAATCATCGCCCGCGTCAAAGTTATCCCCGAACTGGGCACCCTGGCCTCGGCCGAAAGCCGCGTGCGCCTGGCCGAAATCAACGGGGCACAGGCCGAAACCGATTTTGCCCGCCTGGAAGAACTGCACCAGATGGGCCTCATCAGCAGCGAAGAGTATGAAAAAGGCCGCGTCACCGTCCAACAGGCACGCGAAGAACTGCAAGCCGCCCGCGACAACCGCGACATCGTGCGCGACGGCATCACGCAAAGCAGCGCCGACATCTCCAGCACCCTCATCCGCAGCACCATCGACGGCCTCATCCTCGACGTGCCCGTCAAAGTGGGCAACTCCGTCATCATGGCCAACACCATGAACGACGGCACCACCATCGCCTCCGTGGCCGACATGAGCGACCTCATCTTCCGCGGCAACATCGACGAGACCGAGGTGGGCCGCGTACACGAAGGCATGCCCGTCAAAATCACCATCGGCGCCCTGCAAAACATGACGTTCGACGCCTCGCTGGAATACATCGCCCCCAAAGCCACCGAACAGAACGGAGCCAACCAGTTTGAAATCAAAGCTGCACTGACCGTGCCCGACACCGTCACCATCCGCTCCGGCTACTCGGCCAACGCCGAAATCGTCCTCGACCACGCCGCAGGCACACTGGCCATCCCCGAAGGAGCCGTCGAGTTCAGCGGCGACTCCACCTTCGTCTACGTCCTCACCGACAGCCTGCCCACCCAGCAGTTCGAACGCCGTCCCGTCCGCGTGGGCATGAGCGACGGCATACACATTGCCATCCTGGACGGACTGACCTCGGCCGACCGCGTGCGCAACGGCGTGAAAGAACCCTAACAACACCTCCTCACACTCATGAACCAGATGAACCTATCCATTATATATAAGCTATCCGCCGCAGGCCTGCTCGCACTCTGCACCGCAAGCACAGCCACAGGCCAGGAACGATGGTCGTTGCGACGCTGTATCGACTACGCCATCGAACACAACATCAACATCCAGCAGACAGCCAACACGGCCGAACAAAGCAAAGTAGAAGTGAACACCGCCAAGTGGGCACGCCTGCCCAACCTGAACGGCAGCGCCGGACAGAACTGGAGCTGGGGACGGTCGCAAACAGCCGTGGCCGACGAAGAGACAGGCGAGTACAACACCATGTACGTCAATACCAAGACACACGGCACCAGCTTCGGCCTGAGCGCTGGCATGCCCCTCTTCACCGGCCTCCAGATACCCAACCAATACGCCCTGGCCAAGCTCAACCTCCAGGCTGCCATGGCCGACCTGGACAAAGCCAAGGAGGACATCGCCATCAACATTGCCTCGCTCTACCTGCAAGTGCTCTTCAACTACGAACTGCACGAAGTGGCCGTCAGCCAAGCCGCACTGAGCCGACAGCAGCACGAACGCATCAGCCAACTGGGCCGCGTGGGCAAGGCATCGGAAGCAGAAGTGGCCGAGGCATACGCCCGTGTGGCACAAGACGAAATGACCGTAACGCAGACCGACAACGACTACCGCCTGGCCGTGCTTGACCTGTGCCAACTCATCGAACTGGACTCGCCCGAAGGTTTCCTGGTGGAAGCGCCGCAGGTGCTCGATGAAATCGCCCCCCTGCCCGCCCCCGACGAAATCTACCAGATAGCCCTGGCCGACAAGCCCTCCATCCAAGCCGCCAAATACCGCCTGCAAGGCAGCCTGCACAGCATACGCATCGCGCAGAGCGCCTACTACCCGCAACTCAGCGTAAACGGCAGCATCGGCACGAACTACTACTCGACCATCAACCGCACGTTCAACCAGCAGATGAAGGACAACTTCAGCAAGTATGTGGGCTTCAGCCTGAGCGTCCCCCTGTTCAACCGCCTGTCCACACGCAACCGCGTGCGCGCCGCCCGCCTGCAACGCGACAACTACGCCCTGCAACTGGACGAAGCCAAGAAGACGCTGTACAAGGAAATCCAGCAGGCGTGGTACAACGCCGCAGCCGCCGTCAGCAAATACCACAGCAGCCACGCCGCCATGCAAGCCAGCGACGCCTCGTTCCGCCTGACCCGCCAGAAGTATGAAGGCGGCACGGCCAACGCCGTAGAGTATAACGAAGCCAAGCAGAACTTGCTGAAGGCACAAAGCGACGAGTTGCAGGCAAAGTACGAATACCTGTTCCGCGTGAAGATACTGGACTTCTACCAAGGCATACCCATTGAGTAAGCCTGCCGCAGAGAGATACGGGCGGGAGGGTGCGCCAAGATATGAAATGGCACGCAGACGACACAGATACAACAGATGACCACAGAAGATTATATATTATATCTGCGAAAATCTGTTTAACCAGTGTTATCTGCGTGCCAATATCTCACTACGGCACGCACACCCGCTGTTTCACGCCCCGCCGTAGCGGCGTCAGTCCGCCAGGCGGATGCAGTCGGGTTCCAACACCACGAGCCGCTTCTTGTACAACTCGCCCACCGCTTTCTTGAACACTTTCTTGCTGACGCCCAACAGGGCATAGACCTCGTCGGCCGGGCTTTTGTCGTGCAGGGGCAGCGAACCGCCGTTGTCCTTCAGGCGGCGCAGCAGTGTCCCGGCAAAGTCGTGCACCCCTTCCTGCCCGTCGCGGCGCAAGGTCAGGTCAAGCTTTCCGTCGGGCCTCACCTGCCGTATGAAGCCCCGCACGTGTTCGCCCACACGAAGGGGGCGGAAGACTTCTTGCTCGTACAGCAGTCCGGCATAGCGGTTGTCCACTATCGCCTTGTAGCCCAGGTCTGTCTTTTGCCACACCAGCAGGTCTACTTCCTGCCCGGCCTCATAGTCCGGCACGCCCTTGTCCAAGAAATGCTCCACCTTGGCCGAGGCCATGATGCGGAAGCTCTCTTCGTCCACATGCACATGCACCACGTAGCGACGCCCCACCTCCATGCGTGCCTTCTGCTCGCGGAAGGGCACGAAGAGGTCTTTCATCGGGCCCCACTTCAGGAAGGCTCCGTATTGGTTGGTCCAGGCCACCTCGAGGCAGGCAAAGTCGCCCACCTGCGCCAAGGGCGTCTCGGTGGTGGCCACCAGCCGCTCTTCGTTGTCCAGATAGATGAAGACGCGCAGCTCGTCTCCCGGCCGGCATCCTTCGGGCACGTAGCGTGAGGGAAGCAAAATCTCGCCCTCGTCTCCCCCGTCCAGGTAAAGTCCGAAGTCTACTTGCTTTACCACGCGCATCGTATTCATTTTTCCTAATTCCATATATCAGTTCATTTTAGTGTCGGTCGAAAGTCAGCCGGCAGGAAGACGTCCGCATCCCCTTGTGGTACAACAGATTGGTTCCAAAGGAGGAGAAGCCTGCTTCTTCCCCGGCCAAGCCGCGCCCGTTGCGGACAAGAGCCACGGCCGGCGTGCGGAACGGACAAATGTCTGCCGTCTGGGGGACAAAGATACGTCAAATCGTACATGTAAGATAACTTTCTGCAATAAAATATAACCCTTCGACCGCAACATTTTTCGCCAGAAAAACTTATCTTTGCAGCATCGTAACGAACAAAGGAAATCATTATCCACTTTAAAACTTTTATAGTTATGGAATTTCTTACAAACGAAAAACTGACAATCGTGGGTGCAGCCGGCATGATCGGCTCCAACATGGCACAGACTGCCATCATGATGCACCTGACTCCGAACATCTGCCTGTACGACCCCTATGCTCCGGGGCTGGAAGGCGTGGCAGAAGAAATGTTCCACTGCGGTTTCGAAGGCGTGAACCTCACTTTCACTTCTAACATCGAAGAAGCCCTGACTGGCGCGAAGTACGTCATCTCCTCCGGCGGTGCAGCCCGCAAGGCCGGCATGACCCGTGAAGACCTGCTGAAAGGCAACGCAGCCATCGCCGAAGAACTGGGCAAGAACCTGAAGGCCTACTGCCCGGACGTCAAACACGTGGTTGTCATCTTCAACCCGGCCGACATCACGGGCCTGATTACGCTGTTGTACTCCGGTTTGAAGCCCTCTCAGGTTACTACACTGGCCGCTCTCGACTCGACCCGCCTGCGCAGCGAGCTGGCTAAGCACTTCCACATCGCTCCGGACAAGGTAGAAAACTGCCGCACGTACGGCGGTCACGGCGAACAAATGGCCGTGTTCGCTTCCACAGCCAAGGTAGACGGCAAACCGCTGACCGACATCATCGGCACACCCGAACTGACCAAGGAACAGTGGGCAGAAATCCAGCAGAAAGTCATTAAAGGCGGTTCCAACATCATCGCCCTGCGCGGCCGCTCCTCTTTCCAGAGCCCGGCTTACGTTTCTGTTGAAATGATTGCAGCAGCCATGGGTGGCAAACCCTTCAACTGGCCTGCCGGCCGCTACTGCTCGTTCCAAGGCTTCGACCACATCATGATGGCCATGGAAGTGACCATCACGAAGAACGGTTGCGCTTACGAAGAGGTTATCGGCACTCCCGAAGAAATGGAAGACCTGAAGAAGAGCTACGCTCACCTCTGCACACTGCGCGACGAAGTCATCGAAATGGGCGTGCTGCCTCCCATCAAGGATTGGCACAGCATCAACCCGAACATCGACTAAGCCTCTGCCGCGTCGACAGACATCACACAGAAATGCCGTTTTCGCACGAAAGCGGCATTTTTTTGTGTTTTTTTCGCCAAAAGCTTGCAAGATTCAAAAAAGCGTCTTATCTTTGCACCCGCAAACGAAAACAATGGTGCCATAGCTCAGTTGGTAGAGCAAAGGACTGAAAATCCTTGTGTCCCCGGTTCGATTCCTGGTGGCACCACGAAGAATCACAGCAAAAAGATGAAAACCTCTGAATTTCAACGAATTCAGAGGTTTTCTTTTTGTTTCAACTGTGCAAAACATGCAGATTTAGGAATTTCAATCGTGCCAAATTCGTGGCTTTTTTTTGAGCCACTGAAAAAAGCCACGATTTGATATGTAAAGCACAGATATTCACTTATTTGCATAGCGTGCGTTTCATCAAACATTAGCACTTTTGTACCACAAAAAATGTATGTAAGATGAAGCATGAAACAATGAAAATCCTCTTCGTTATCAAGAAGAGCAGCTTGCTGAAGAACGGCGAAGCACCTATCGTAGTCCGTGTTACTATCAACGGAGTGTCTGACGAGGTACGCATACAGCGTAGCGTATTGCCTCGTTTGTGGAACCAAGCCCGTGGCTGCTGTAAAGGCAGAGACAGGGTTTCAATCGAACTGAACGATTACATCGAATCTCTCAAAACCAAGATTCACAACCTTCACAAAGAGTTGTTACTTGAAGATGCACTTATCACTCCTTCACATCTATTGAAACGCTTATTTAATAAAGGTGATAAGCGAACCTTCCTCAATACAATGGAAAAGGAAATTAAAGCAATGGAAGCACTTATCGGTATCGAGTATGAGAAGATAACCATCAACCGATATTGGAATTGCTACCGTTGCTTGAAGGCTTGTGTTCAATCTTTCTATGAAAAGGAGGATATTGTCTTTCCAGAACTTTCCCGTGACTTTATTATCTATGTCGAGCGACACATGCGTCTTGAAAAGCGTCTTTGCCAAAATACATTGGTGAGATATATGAAGTGTTTCAAGAAATTCGTCAATATGGGACTTAATATGGGTTGGATGAGAATCAATCCATTCGCCGGCATACAATATCGCCAGCAGGAAAATGATCCTACATTCCTGACTCTTGAAGAAGTCAAGACAATAGCAGGTATGGAATTTCCTGTAGCTCGACTAAATATTGTTAGGGATATGTTCCTGTTCAGTTGTTTTACAGGTCTTGCTTTTATTGATGCAAAGGAGCTGAAACGCACTGAAATCATTAAGGACAACAATGGCAAGATGTGGATTAGAAAAGGTCGTCACAAGATGAAAAAGGAGAAGGCAAGATGTATCAGCAATGTACCTCTTATCACTCCTGCCATAGAAATACTTGAGAAATATGAGGATCATCCAACCTGTATTGAAAAGGATGTTTGTTTGCCTTTGTTCTGCAATCAGACGATGAACTCATACCTGAAACAAATTGCTACGCTTTGCAATATTGACAAGAATCTGACCACACATGTGGCCCGTCATACGTTTGCCACGACCATAACTTTGGCTAATAAAGTTTCGTTGGAGAATGTTGCAAAGATGATGGGGCACGCATCTACCCGTATGACTCAACACTATGCAAGAGTATTGGATCAAACCATCATGAGTGATATGGAAAAGGTTCAGATATTATTATAATAAATAGATTCGTAGCCGAGTTCACCAAACCACAGGCAAAGGTAACTCGTGTTCTTTTCGTCCAAGCAAGGTCAAGCCCTGCGGGTGTCGTGGAAAAATCATCCTCGCCCCGTGGGGCTTTCTGTATTTTTCCACACAACCTTGCCTGACGAGAACACGACCTTTTAGAGCCTGTAGTTTGGGAACTCCGGCCCCGAATAGCCGGACTAACAAGAAATATATAATGTTATGTCACAAGCAGTATTAAACAACAGTCAAGCAGCAGGTCATACCGACCTACTATCAGGTATCTTAAAGGTACAAGTGAGAAACGAGGAGAAGATTACGGAGCAAGACCGTATCTATTGCGAGAATCAGCAGGACGAGCTGTATAAGACGCTCGACCAGATTGCCTGGTGGTACAACATCTTCAAGAGAGAAGCCGAGAAGTATGAGGGTAAAATCAAACTCAAGCATGAGCCGAACGGTAAGATTACCACAAGCAGCTACGACCTCCACTATCGGTACAATAACGATGAGAAGGATTATACCCATCACGAGTTTACTCCTTTCAAGAACATCAATGAGTTGGTGGATAGTCGTCATAATGCTATCAGGAACTTTATCAACCGCATCATCGGCTATTTCAACAACACCTACAGCGTCTCTGTTGAAGCTCCAAAGATTGATGAGAAGACTCTGCCGATAGACTTCCGACCTGTATATAATACCTATGTAGATGTGGTTATCGAACATCTCGGAGGCAAGAGTTTCCGAGATACTGCCGAGGAGGAGCTGATCAAACGATTCCTTGAAACGGTGAGACCATCTAATTGGAGCAAGGTGAAGCCTGAACTGAAGAAGGACAAAATCATCTTCCCCGATATTGTTACTTGGGACTCTTTCCATTACGAATACTACAAGGATTATAAGTTCTCATACGAAACAGACCGTAAGGTTAGCCGCTTCTGTGAAGGTATTGCCTTTGGTGCAGACGATGTACTTTGCGGAAGTATCGAGATGATTATGGGGCTTGACACCAGAGATGTAGATATTTCCCGATGGTATGACCTGACAACGACCAATGCCGTAAGTCTCAAATTTTACGGAAACACCCGCATCGATGTCAAGTTCAAGGACAGTGCTGCGGCAGAGAGCTGTTTCAAGCGACTTCGACTAAATGAAATCAAACTAAGAGACGAGAACTGATGACCACACGATATGTATGACACTCCGTAGGTACTGCCTGCGGGGTGTCTTTCGTTTTTATCCACTTCAATCATTACAGCCATGTATGCCATCATACCACAACAGATACCGCAAGGCAAGCGTGCAGAGATCAACGAGAAGATTCTCTTTGCCATCAATTCCGGTAAGGATATGATTCCTGCGGAGAGTATATACAACTGCTATACGGGTATCGGAGGACTGCACAACCTCAAGCAGTCGGACTTCGCCAGCTACCACGAGTATGCCGAGGCAAAGAAGGAGTTCGAGATGGGACAGTTCTTCACACCGCACGAGGTATGTCGGGATATGGTAGATGTACTCTCTCCCACATCATCGGAGATGATACTTGATATGTGTTGCGGTATGGGTAACTTCTTCAACCACTTGCCAAACCAACACAATGCCTATGGCTTTGACATTGACAGCAAGGCTGTGGCTGTTGCGAGGTATCTCTATCCCGATGCACATATCGACAAATGCGACATACAGCAGTATCGCTCCGAGCAACGCTTTGATGCCATCATCGGTAATCCTCCGTTCAATCTGAAGTTCGACTTCCGGCTCTCACAGGAGTATTACATCGACAAAGCCTACCATCTGCTCAATCCAGCAGGATTCCTTATGGTCATCGTACCTGCCTCCTTTATGCAGAACGAGTTCTGGGAGAAGAGCCGTGTAGGAAGAGTGAACGAGGACTTCTCCTTCATCGGACAGACAAGGTTGGCACCTCACGCCTTCACATCAGTAGGTGTAGATAACTTCAACACCAAGATAATGGTCTTCCTGCGTCGTTCACAGCATATAAAGATGAATCCCTACAATGCCGAGGAGTTTGTCTCGATGACAGAACTCAAGGAGCGTGTGAAGAAAGCCCGCGAGATGAAGCACCGCCTGCGTCTTGACCTTATGCGTGAGACCAACCGCATTGACAAGGAGGAGTTGGAGCACTTCGAGTATAAGCTCGCCAAGTATATGTACGAGTTGAAGGCTCACGCAAGACTCAACAAGCATATCGACAAGGCAGTGGCACTCGTTACCAAATTCCGTAACCAGAAGCCACCTGAGAATGCCACCAACGAGCAAATGAAGGAGTGGGAACGCAAGAAACTCACTACGGCCAAGGTGCTTGCCACCATACGCAAGTATATCACCTCGCAGAATGTCGTACCACGCAAGGAGGTGGCATTAGTAAAGACCTCCTACGGCTTCAAGCTCAAGCAGTATGCACCACGACTGCTTGATAAGGTTGAACATAAGGCGGCAAGCATCAATGACCTTATTTTGGATAGCACCGTACTACCTATGCCGGAGATAGCAACCGAAAAGAATATGCGACAGATACGCACTGCGGGGCGTATTATCCGCCGTAAGCGTTGGCTCTATGATATACAGAACCAGCCATTCTCCGATATGGAAACGGACGATGCCCTTGCCGAGTATCTCGATAATGCCACCTTCATAAACAAGGATGGCGAGGTATGCGAGTTCACGCAGTTGCAGAAACACGACCTGAACCTTGTACTTCAGAAGCGGTATGCTCTGCTTAACTGGCAGCAAGGCTCAGGCAAGACCGCAGCGGTTTATCACAGAGCCAAATATCTACTCAAATATGGCAAGGTACGCAATGTGGTGATACTTGCCCCTGCCATTGCCACCAATATGACCTGGACTCCGTTCCTCGCCATCAACAAGGAGCGATACAGAGTGATACGCACATACAAGGATCTCGAAGATGTGCCAAGAGGTATCTTCCTGCTGTTATCCACCTCTATGGTCGGCAAGCTCAAACGCGACCTTATGCGGTTTGTGAAACTGTCCTCAAGGAAATTATGCCTTGTATTCGATGAGTCGGACGAGATTACCAACCCCTCATCACAACGCACAAAGCATATCCTGGCAGTCTTCCGCAGGCTCAAATATAAGATTCTCGATACGGGAACAACCACCCGTAACAATATCGCAGAGCTATACAGCCAGTTTGAGTTGCTATACAACAACTCGGTCAATATGACCTGCTGGTGCGATAGTATCTACCACGAGAACCGAGACAAGGAGATAGAGTGCGAAAGAAACCTCCACTGCGGAGAGCCATTCCCTGCGTTCAGAGGTCATGTGCTGTTCCGTGCCTGCCACTGTCCGGGTAAGGCAACGGTATTCGGCATAGAGAAGCAGAATCAGGATGTCTATAACAAGGAGGAACTCTTTGACCTCATAGGCAAGACCATCATCACCCGTAAGTTCCGAGACTTTGCAGGTGAGAAATACAAGATACGGACACACACCGTAAGCCCCTCAAAGGGCGAACACGAAGTCTATCGTGTCATCATCGAGGAGTTCTGCCGTATATGCGAACTCTACTACAACAGCACGGGTGACACGAAGAAGGATGCAGGACTGAGGCTTATGCGACAGATAAAGCTACTTATCAAGGCTTGCTCCGTTCCACACCTCATATCGGGATACTACGGTGATGACTATCCGAGCAAGACACGATACATAGAATCATTGATACGCAAGATACCGGGCAAGGTAGCCATCGGCTGTACCACACTTGCCGCCTTTGACCTCTATGAGAGTTATATCCGTGAACGCTTTCCCGACAGACCGATATATGTTGTGAAGGGAGATGTGGCGTTCAAGAAGCGTCAGAGCATCGTGACGGAGTTCGACTCCACCATCAACGGCATACTGATATGCACACAGCAGAGTCTGAGCAGTTCGGTAAACATACCTACCTGCAACGATGTGATACTGGAGTCGCTGCAATGGAACATCCCCAAGATGGAGCAGTTCTACTTCCGCTTCATACGCCTCGACTCCAAGGAGATGAAAGATGTGCATTATGTCACCTACGAGGACTCCGTGGAGCAAAACCTGATGGCATTGGTACTGACCAAAGAGCGTCTCAACGAGTTCATCAAGACGGGCGAAGT
Source organism: Candidatus Bacteroides merdipullorum (assembly GCA_019116045.1). GTDB lineage: Bacteria > Bacteroidota > Bacteroidia > Bacteroidales > Bacteroidaceae > Bacteroides > Bacteroides merdipullorum. The sequence continues at coordinate 43,883 of DXCK01000006.1, forward strand.
GAAGGAGCAGTCGGAAATCTTCGAGGAGTTCGACATCACAATGTCCGTAATAGACAGCCTGCTGATACGCTCTACGGACAGCGAGGGTAAGATACATATCAGCTGGGGAAGCCAGCGAGTAACAAGTTAAACAGAGAGTCTATGGAAAATATGGATTTGAACAATGCCGAAGTTGCCGTAACCACACAGCACATCTTAGACGGAAAAGAGTACAAGGACTACTGGGTGCAGATGTCCGACTATAGCGATATGGGAGAATTCCTCTGTGCCTGCTCCGACCTCTTTCCCGAAGAAGAGGAACCGGAGTACAGGTATGCCAAGTGGGAGAACATACCCGACAGGCTGATAAACCGAGAGTGGATATGTCCCAACTTCTTCGAGATACGCGATGCCATGGAAAGGCTTGACGAGAACGAAAGGGAGTATTTCGTCACTTGGAGCGAACACTTCGGATATGACATTACAACCGATGATCCGCATATGATGGTATCGCACTATCAGGATATATACGGTAACACCATACAGGAGACCGAAGAGGAACTTGCCGACATCGCCGATGATGCTTTGGTATATACAGGCATATCGGGTAACTTCTGCGATATGCTTCCTCTTCAGTACGAGATATTCGATGATAACTATAACTAAAATAAAGGATATATGGAAATCAGTTTCAAAGGACCGGTAATGCCGATTGACCCATACTCGCAGTTGGCATTTGTGGAGATACTCAACATCATACTCATTGCAAAGCACATTATGGATGTGAACAGGTATCTCATAGCAAGGAATGTAAACCCTCTATTCGGCTCACTGTCGGGATATTTCCGATGGTCGTTTGCCGATGAGAGGTTCACGCTGTGGCAACGCACGGACTACAATTCCGATATGTGCTTCTCACATCGCATATTGGATATGCCGTTCTGTATGCTTGCAGCAAAGGATAAAGAGAATGATGAGAGAGTATTCAACTAACCATCAATGAATATGGGAACGACAATCAAGGTATCCAACAGAGAGATAGCGATACGAGCCTTCGAGCATCTGAGGCAAGAGAGAAAGACCGACTCTGCACTGCGATTGGCTCATCACCTGCTGCACTATGACCTCATATCACTCGGCATAGGCGAAGTGGATTGGGAGATAGATATGGCAATCCAGAAGTTCGGAGGTAATCCCCGAACAGGATACCGATATACGGCACATTTTAGTTTCAAGGGTGAAACGGAGATGGAGAAAGAGAGATACGAAGAGATATTCAACGGTAAAGAGTAACCGAAGGGCGGCCACAAGGTCGCTCTTCGCATTTATAGACATATGTACGGGAAACAGAATCCTGCCGTACACAGGTAATGACAAATGAATGAAGCAAAGAAAACACTCGCTATGGAGTTCGTAGAAAGCATAATGGACGAGAAGTATACCCTCGTATGGGTGGACTATCGGGAAAGTTTTGATGAGAACCGAGACTTATTACAGAAATGCCTTGAAAAACAAGGTTGCGAAGATCTGTGGTCAAAGGTCGAGGATTGGTATGAGGATGCCGAGGAGCAGGCAACACTAGAGATTATCAAAGGACTGAAGAGCCACTGCATCGACTTCCACGACTTTGAGGAGGACGAGGTAGAAGCCTTCTTTGAGGAACACGATGATGAGATAAGGGACGAGATACGCGAGCGTGACGACTCCACAACGGTAAACGACCTTATCAAGAATACCAGAGATATTCCTATACGGGTGGAGATGCTATCCAACTACGACTGCATCAACTCCTGCTGGTTGGAGTCGCAAGGTGGCTTCCGCTACAAGGAGAGTTACTTCGGAGATATGATAGATACCCTTCGCCTCAACCCTGCAAAGGTGAAGAAGGCATTGACGGAGAAAGGCTATACCGTATATGGTAGGTTCCCGAACAAGAAGTATCGTGACGGCAAGGAGCAGGTATCCTACGAGGATTTCTGCCAAGAATTGGAGAACTCCTGCTGTGGTGCCAACCTGCTTACCTACATAGGTCTTGTAAACCTCCGCGACCTCTACGATGCCGACTTCAAAATAAAAGAGGTCATTATCCCAAAAGGTAACACCTGCGGCCTATTCAGCTCGATGTATGGCGGTGGCAGTCTGATAGAGATGGAACTCAAAAACGATGTCAGAATCCGATTGGATAAGGCTCGCAAGGATGGCTATGGCTTCCGCCTGCGACTTGACAATGAACGCTCCAAGTATGACTGCTCCATCAAGCATGTCTATGGTGTCTGCGATACCTTCTTTGGCAAGCAGGTAAGCATCGTTCCGGCAAACTAATCAGTATTAACAATAAAAATATCAATGTATGAAGAAGATTGAAGTAAAGGTAAGATACCTCTTCGAGGGTACTTATACCGTAGCGGCAGATGACCGCAATGAAGCACGCACAATGGTAACAAGGGATTGCGGGCTGGTATTGGGTGGTAATATCCACACGACACTCGATGATGACGAGGTGGATTGGGAGTTCGATGTTCACCCCGATATGCAGATTCTGTCCTACACAGATTTGGAGAAGGAGCAAAAGCCGAAGCATCTGAAGATGGACTTCTCTGACCGAATAGAGACACTCCGCAAGGACATAATAGATGCCATAAGGCAGTTGCTCTACTCGCACGGACTGACAGAGATAACCTTTCCCGAAGAGCAGTACGATCCTGTATGGGTGATATGGTTTGACAATAATGCTGACCCGTTTGAGTGCATGGTAACAGGTATTCAAGTGACGGATAACAGTATGACTGTTATAGCCCACGAGAAGGAGGCAAACTTTGAGGCTACCTGCCATACTCCGTTTGAACTCGGAGCATCCAACATAGATTGGTTGCAACAGATGTATGATGCTGTATGGCAGCTGTTGGAAGAGAACAGAGATAATAACGCTTAATGATTACGACTATGAGATTAGACCCTGTAAATGCAGTATCGAGCTTCCACTACTATATGTGGAATGCTTGGGGCGAGGAAGAGTGCAAGATTACCTTCGGATGTGCTTATAAGCACTTCTGGGAGAAATGGAACTCCCTTGCAAGCAAATCAATACTCGGAGCGGCAGAACGATTCTATGCAGAGTTATCGGACAACAATCGTGAACTGCTTGTCAATCGTGCTGTGGCACTATATGACGGTAAGGCGTTAAGAGAGGAACCTCACGATGATGATGTATATGTTTGCGATGCTTGCGGTTCAAAGCAGATTGAGATTCAGGCATGGGTAGATGCTAACAACGCAGAATATTTAAGCGATGTAGATGATGACGATACGGATTGTAAATGGTGTGCAGACTGTGAACAGAGTCAGAACTTCTGCACATTGAGCGACTACAAGCAGCGTATGGAAGACTGGTGGAAAGACCTCGACTTCATTACGATGGAGAGCATAACAGGATTGCACGAGACTGACTACTTTTCGGAAGACGGCTTACAATCCTTTGTAGATGCCTGTAACGATTGGTGGAATGGTCAAGACTACGATACCCAACGAGAACTCTATTTCAAATCACAATCTTAATACTTACTACTATGGCTGAGAACGAAATCATCGAGAGAATATGCGGTTCGTGCGGTTGCGATGAAGCGACAGCAAAGGAGTATCTGAATGATGAGATACGCCACCTCAGAGAGCTGCAAGAGGTAAACGACCTGCAAGAGAGTGATATTGAACTCTCTTGCAGCGGCCTCGGCATTGAGTCCGAGTGTATGGAGTATTTCACAATGGTATTAACCTACTAACATTTACTACTATGGCTTACTTTAAGAATATACATTCATTGGCGGAACTCAAGAAGGAGTACCGCAGATTGGCATTGGAAAACCACCCCGACAAAGGCGGCAGCACCGAAGTGATGCAGCAGATCAATGTGGAGTTTGAACGGCTCCATGAGATTTGGAAGGATGATACCACCGTATCGGCAAATGCTTCAGGTTATGAGAACGACTATGCAGGAGCATCGGCAAAGGAGTATGCCGACTTCGTATATAACGAATATCGTTGGAAAGGTTGCAACTATCAAGGACAGCACACTCCTGAGATTGTGGAGCTGGTGCGTAACTGGATAAAGGAGACCTATCCCAAATATAAGTTCTCTGTATCAAGACACAATTATAACTCTATCCATATCTACCTTGTAAAAGCTGATTTCGAGGCATTCAGGAAGGATAAGGGCGTAGTGTTCCACCACGATGTGAATCATTATAACATTGATGGAGACCAAACGCTCACCGATAGAGCCAAAGAGGTGATGAAGAATGTCTGCGACTTTGTGATGTCGTACAACTTCGATGACAGCGACCCGATGACCGACTACTTCTGTACCAACTTCTACCTTACATTAGGTGTAGGCACCTATAAGAAGCCATACAAGATAGAACTGCCAAAATTGGATTGTAAGGGCAAGAAACCCGATGTGTTCAAGCACCCCGAAGGTGCTGCACACAAGGCAATACGCCAGGCATTGGGCGGTGCATACTTCAGTTTCCACAACAGCCAGCGACTACAAGGCAAGATGGTACTTGGTGAGGATTCCTACGGACATAGTGGCGACAAATACTTCTGGCCACTATCATACTCCAGTGCCAAGACAGCCCAAAAACGAATGGATAAATTGGAGAAAGCCGGTATCCGTTGCAAACTCACAGGCTATAATGGCGGTTGTATTGAGTTTCTCGGCTACACCCCCGAAACGGAAGCCCTGCTTGAAAAAGAACGACAGGAGGTGATCATTGCTCATCAGGCATGGCTGGCTAAGCAGGTGCAAACAGCGTAAAAAGCAAATTATGGCACAGGAGAAGATGGATAGCTGGTGGGAATATGCTCGCGAACTGGCAAAAGCAGAGCGTGAACTCAAAATTGAGAAATGGGTATATATATCCATAGAATATAAGGAAGAGAATGGTGAGCGTGTAGTGCTATATCATTACGACCTACCGAGAGAACTACACGAGCGTTATCGCTGGGTAATCCGATGGCGAGAGGCTAAGCTCCTGTGTCAATACCCCAAGAAGAATATCCATACTTACTACTCCTACTATGATAAGCGTACCGGATTAAACACAGATTTCAACTCCTTGCTATCCAAACTCACCTCTGCCAAAGCACAGATTACAATTGCTGAACGCAAGGAGCAAGAGTATTTGCAATATCAGCGTCAAAACAACCTGTTTTTTAATGAACCTAAAATCCGCAACTATCATCCAATACACGATTAAGGGTAGATTTATGAGTCGTTAGTAGCAGCTTTCAGTAAAAAGCAACAGCACAACATCAATATGTAGCCACCATCCCCTTACCCCACGATGCGAC
>DXCK01000045.1 GCA_019116045.1 Candidatus Bacteroides merdipullorum
ACCGGCACGAAGGAAAAACTTATCAGTTGACTCAACATGGTTTTGCTCGTGATATGGACTTTGAACTAGTGGAAGAATCTCCTTCTTGTTTGTTATATCGCCTGATTGATGATGAGGAAACACGGCGGAAATATCCCTTTTCCTTTTCTCTGGAGATAGGTTATCGCCTTAAAGGGCATTGCATTGAAGTGTCATGGCGGGTGATTAACCTGGGTGCTGAGAGAATGTACTTCCAGATAGGAGCTCATCCGGCTTTTTACTTTCCTGACTATGACTCTGTTGAGTCACAACGTGGTTATTTGGGTTTTGATCGGACAACAGGCTTGTATTATAATTTGATTTCGGAAAAAGGATGTGCGGATGTTTCTACCACCTATCCGTTGCAGTTGAACGAGAAGGGCTTGTTGCCGCTTGATATACATACTTTTGATGCTGATGCTCTTATCTTGGAAAATAGCCAGGTAAAGAAAGTGGTTTTGTATGATAATGCGCAAAAGCCCTGCCTTGGCCTTTATTTTGACGCTCCAGTTGTAGGGCTTTGGTCACCTCCAGGAAAGAATGCTCCATTCGTTTGCATAGAACCTTGGTATGGACGCTGCGATCGTGCTCATTATGATGGTGAGTTGAAAGATAAAGATTGGGTACAGCATTTGGAGCCGCAATCTGTATTTGAAGGAGGATATACGATAGAAATCATGTCGTGATTGTCAGCAGCGTGAATGAAAAGGGGTATGCCTATGACGAGTATATATGAGCTCGTAGTCTGGCATACCCTTCTTGTATGATTTAGCGTAAAGCATTAAGTAGATTCTTTATAGCTTGGTCAAAGCTTTCTTTGTCTTCCTGGCTCAGCAGCTTTTGTATCTCTAACAGGTTATCTATGGTGAGTGGATGTTCGCATAGCTGGTTGTATTTCAGGAAATTTTTCTTGTCTCTCAACAATAGATACGTTGTGGCTAATTTCTCGTTGATTTGGAAGAAATCCGGTTCCATCTCTTTGGCTTTTTCAAAGGCTTCCTTTCCTTCTTCAAAGTATAAGTTTTCTATGCAAGCCATGCCTATTTCGTTCCATGTAAGGGCATAAGGGGCATACTGTAATGCTTTCTTCCAGCATAAGAAACTTTTGTCGTAACGTCTTTCTTCCAGCCACATCCTGCCTTCCAATAAATGGACATCCGCATCTTCCGGATCTGCTTTATGAGCCTTTTCCCAATATTGGTCAGATAGTTGTATTTGGTTCATTTTCCGATAGCATACTGCCATGTTTGCATATAACATGGCACGACTGATTATGATATCGTTTTCATATTCGTCAAGAGCCAGTTGCAGGTAGCTGAGAGCCTCTTCCCATTTCTTCTCCGTGCTTTTGGCCAGCCCGTTCAGTGTGTCGATAAAGCATTGGGAAACGGCACCCAATTCGCCTGCTTTCTTGAAACATTCCAGAGCTTTTTCGTCGTTTTGCAAATAAAAGAAGGCATACCCTTTCATTAAATAAACGTCGGGAAAATCTTCGTCTGAAATGATAGCATAATCACAAGCTTCGATTGCTTTGTTATACATTTGCTGGTCAAAGTAACATCTGGCCAGCCCAAACCAGTAGAAAGCGGAATAGGGATTCTTGTCTATCAGTTTGTTGTAGACTTCGATGGCTTTATCATATTGTTTCGTACCATAATAGACATCACCTAATACACTTAAGAATGGTTCGTCATCACTGTATTTTTTGATTCCAGATTTGAGCCACACCAGAGCTTCTTGCGGCAATCCTACATTGATGTACATATAGGCAACGTTAATCATCGTGTCCACGTCGTCTCGTTCGTCGATAGTATCTAGCAGCGATGTGGCTTTGGATTCTTCGTTGCTGAGTATGTATATCTGTGCCTGTAGTATCTTGGTGTCAGTCTGTGTGCTGTCCAATTGGTTAGCAATTTGTTGGGCTGTTTCTATGTTGTCGTCATCCAAGTATAGATATGCTTGTTCTATCAACAATGAAATATTGCCGGGATGCAATTTCAGTCCGTAGTCTGCAACTTCTTGGGCCATGTCTCGTTTTTGTCTGACGCTGTACCAATCGGCTAAGTCGGCTAAATCTTCTGCATCGAGGTAAATGCTTTGTTGCTTCTGTTTGGCTTCTTCGAATCGTTCGGCCATTTCTTGCAATTCTCTTTCTCTACCGGATAACAGGTTCTTTTTGTTCATATATAGAGGTTAAGTGTATGTGGTAGTGGAGAATTATTTATTGATTTTACTCCAGGTGTCTTTAAGTCCTACGGTGCGGTTGAAAACCATCTTGTCGGGCGTCGAGTCTTTGTCTATGTTGAAGTAGCCGATACGCTGGAACTGGAGGTAGGTCAGCGGCTTCATGTCTTGCACGAATTTCTCGATGTAGCAACGGGACAGGACGTGCAGCGAGTCGGGGTTGATGATTTCCTTCATGGCTGTCAGGGCGTCGCATTGCTTTTCTTCGCGGATTGCGGCCAAGGCGTCACGCGGATTTTCGACTTTCCAGAGGCGGTCGTAGAGGCGCACTTCGGCTTCGAGGCAGTGGGCGCAGCTTACCCAGTGGAGGGTGCCTTTCACTTTGCGATTGGCGCCGGGCATGCCGCTTTTGCTGTCGGGGTCGTACTCGGCGTAGACTTCCGTGACCTCGCCGGCGTCGTTTTTCTTGCATCCGGTGCACTTGACGATGTAGGCGTTCTTCAGGCGCACTTCCTGGCCGGGGGTCATGCGGAAGTATTTCTTGGGGGCTACTTCCATGAAGTCGTCGCGTTCCATCCACAGCTCGCGGCTGAACTCAATGAGGTGGACGCCTTCTTCTGGACGCTCGGGGTTGTTGACGGCTTCCAGTTCTTCGACTTGTCCTTCGGGGTAGTTGGTGATGATGAGTTTCACGGGGTTGAGGACAGCGGAGACGCGGGTGGCCCGTTCGTTGAGGTCTTCGCGTACGGCGCTTTCCAATAGGGCGAACTCATTGAGGGCATCGTAGGTGGTGTAGCCTATCTTGTCGATGAATTTGTGGATGGATTCGGGTGAGTAGCCGCGGCGTCGGAAGCCGCAGAGGGTGGGCATGCGGGGGTCGTCCCATCCGCTGACGAGGCCTTCTTTGACCAGTGTGAGCAGGTTGCGTTTGCTCATGAGTGTATAGCTCAGGTTCAGTTTGTTGAACTCGTACTGGCGGGGGCGGTTGTCGTCCAGGTCTTTGCCTTCTTTGAGCCAGTCGACGAAGAGATCGTAGAGGGGGCGGTGGACAACGAACTCGAGGGTGCAGAGCGAGTGGGTGACGCCTTCGAAGTAGTCGCTTTGTCCGTGGGCGAAGTCATACATGGGGTAGGCTTTCCACGTGGTGCCCGTGCGGTGGTGGGGGTGTTTGACGACGCGGTAGATGATGGGGTCGCGGAAGTGCATGTTGGGGTTGGCCATGTCGATTTTGGCGCGGAGCACCATGGCGCCTTCTTCCACTTCGCCGCTGTTCATCCGTTGGAACAGTTCGAGATTCTCCTCGACTGGGCGGTTGCGGTAGGGGCTTTCTACGCCTGGTTGTGTGGGGGTGCCTTTTTGGGCGGCGATTTGTTCGGAGGTCTGCTCGTCGATGTAGGCTTTGCCTTCTTTAATCAAGCGGATGGCGAAGTCCCACAGTTGCTGGAAGTAGTCGGAGGCGTAATATTCGTTTCCCCACTGGTAGCCGAGCCAGCGGATGTCTTCTTTGATGGCCTCGACGTATTCCACGTCTTCCTTTGTCGGGTTGGTGTCGTCGAAGCGCAGGTTGCACACGCCCCCGTGGGCGGCAGCAATGCCGAAGTCCAGACAGATGGCTTTGGCGTGTCCGATGTGCAGGTAGCCGTTAGGCTCGGGCGGGAAGCGGGTCTGCACCCGTCCTCCGTTTTTCCCTTCCTTCAGGTCATTCTCTACTATTTGTTCGATGAAGTTTAAGCTTTTCTTTTCGCTTGCGTCTTCGGTCTTGATTTCTGCCATGATGTTGTTGTATTGATAGATTTGGCTACAAAAGTACGACTATTTTTCGGGATAACGCCATTCGGGGGAAGTTTTTAGCGCTCCGGGGGCGATTTTTGGGGCGATTGGGTGGGGGTGAAAATGCGCAGTATCGCCGTTAAAAATGCGATATAGGGCGTTTCAAACTCCGCTACTGCGCAGTTATAAACGCGCTACTGCGCATTTTCAACTCCGCTACTGCGCGTTTTTGGCTCCGCTACTACGCATTTTCAGCGGCTCTGTAAGGGCGTTTCCGCGGGCTTATCGGACGGGGATGTAGCCGCTCCGGCGGATGATGTCCTGCCCCGGGTCGGAGAGGATGAAGTCCATCAGCGGGGCGACCGAGGCTGAGTCTTGGGCATTGTAATAATAGTATAGCGGGCGCACGATGGGGTAGGTCTTGTTGACCGCATTCTCCAGGTTCGGTTCGGCGAAGTTGCGGCCGTCGTACGACACGGCCAGCGTCTTGATGCGGGGCGACACGTAGGCCAGTCCGACGTAGCCGATGGCGCCTTTCGTCTGGCTGACAGACTGGATGATGGCCCCCGTGGCCGGCATCGAGAGGCTGCTGCTCATGTAGTTCTTGTTCTTCAAGACACTTTCTTTGAAGAACTCGTAGGTGCCCGACGATGTCTCGCGCGAGTAGACCACAATCTTGCGGTCCTCGCCGCCCACTTCCTTCCAATTCGTGATTTTCCCCCGGAAGATGCCTTCCAACTGCTCACGCGTCAGCCGCCCGACTGGGTTTGACGGGTGCACCACCACGGCCAGGGCGTCGTAGGCTATGACCGCTTCCTTCAAGTTTTCGCCCGCCGCCTTCGCCTTCATCTGCTCGCCGAACTTGATGGCGCGCGACGCCATGGCAATGTCCGTCGTCTTGTCCAGCAATGCCGAGATGCCCACGCCGCTGCCGCCGCCGGTGACGGTGACCCGTGCCTCGGGATTGAGTGCCATGAACCGTTCGGCAGTCTGTTGGGCGATAGGCAACACCGTGTCGCTGCCTTTGATACGCTGTGCATTCAGTGGAGTTGACATTCCTGCCAGTAACAAACCGAGCAGTAAGAGAGTAGTCGTTTTCATTTTCTATTCCATCTTTAAATTTGCGCCTGCAAAATAAGCAAACAGATGTTACAATCCTTTTACAAATCCCCTCCCTGTAATGAATGTAACGAAATTGTAACACACATGTAATACTTCTTTCAACAGACAGACACACATCCTTAACATCTATCCCGTTTCTTTGCACGCGGAAAATTTAACAAGTTATAGAGAAATGAGGAAAGTATTGGAAAAAGTGGTTGCAGGAGTGCTGACATGCAGCGGTTTTGTGACAAGTTTGACGATAGTGCTCATCGTCCTGTTCCTTTTCTCGGAAGCTTTGGGTCTGTTCGGCAGCAAAGTCATAGAGGAGGGCTATGTGTTGGCACTGAATCAGAAAAATGTAGTGGATGAACTTTCTCCGCGTGAGATTAAGGACATCTTCGACGAAGAAATCACTAATTGGAAAGAAGTAGGCGGTGCCGACTGTCCCATTCAGCTTTTTCGTTTGGAAGATGTGAAATCCTATTTTACGGAAGAAGAGCTGGGGGCCGCTTACGAAAACGCCGGTGCCTGCATCACGTCGCTGGTGGAACGCACGCCGGGCATCATCGCCTTCATCCCCGAACAATTCGTCGTACATCCGGACTCGGTCCACTTGATTAAAGACAACACCATCTCCGTGGCCGATGTCTTTGCCGGTGCCGAATGGTTCCCTACTGCCACTCCTGCTCCTCAGTTCGGTTTCCTTCCTCTGATCACAGGCACGCTGTGGGTCAGCTTTTTCGCCATACTTTTCGCCTTGCCCTTCGGCCTGGCCGTCGCCATATATATGTCGGAAGTAGCCCCTCACCGGGTGCGCAATCTGCTGAAGCCCGTCATCGAGTTGCTGAGTGGCATCCCGTCGGTGGTCTACGGCTTCTTCGGGTTGATTGTCATTGTGCCTTTCTTGCAGCAGACGTTCGATCTGCCGGTGGGCGAGAGCGGCCTGGCGGGTGCGTTGGTGCTGGCCATCATGGCGTTGCCTACCATCATCACGGTGACGGAAGACGCCATGCGCAACTGTCCGCGAGCCATGCGTGAGGCGAGCCTGGCGCTGGGTGCGTCGCAGTGGCAGACCATCTATAAGGTGGTGATACCGTATTCCATCTCGGGCATCACTTCGGGCGTCGTGCTGGGCATCGGCCGTGCAGTGGGCGAGACGATGGCCGTGCTGATGGTGACGGGCAACGCGGCGGTCATCCCGCACAGCATCCTCGAGCCCTTGCGCACCATCCCCGCTACGATTGCTGCCGAATTGGGCGAGGCTCCTGCCGGCGGGGCGCACTACGGCGCATTGTTCATGCTAGGCGTCGTGCTTTTCTTCATTAGTTTGCTAATCAACTTCACGGTGGAAGCCGTGTCTTCTAAACAGAAATAATCATGATGTACAACAGGAAACGTCTTTCTCAACGGCTGGCTTTCGGCTTGTTCCGCCTGCTTAGCTTCAGTGTAGTGGTGATATTGTTTGCCATTCTGGCTTTCATATTATATAAAGGTGTAAGCGTCATCAGTTGGGATTTCATTTTTACGGCTCCGTCCGACGGCATGACCGCGGGTGGCATCTGGCCGGCCATCGTGGGCACGTTCTACCTGATGGTGGGCAGTGCGCTCTTTGCTTTCCCCGTGGGCGTGATGAGCGGTATCTACATGAACGAATACGCGCCGAAGGGCTGGATTGTACGCTTCATCCGCGTGATGACCAACAACTTGAGCGGCATCCCCTCCATCGTCTTCGGCCTGTTTGGCATGGCCTTGTTTGTCAACTACCTGGGCTTCGGCGACAGCATTCTGGCCGGTTCGCTTACGCTGGGTCTGCTCAGCCTGCCGCTGGTCATCCGCACCACGGAAGAGGCGTTGAAGGCCATTCCCGACAGTATGCGCGAGGGCAGTCGGGCGCTGGGGGCGACGAAGCTGCAGACCATCTGGCACGTCATTTTGCCCATGGGTATGCCCAACATCATCACCGGACTTATCTTGGCACTAGGTCGTGTGTCGGGCGAGACGGCGCCTATCCTCTTTACCTGTGCCGCCTATTTCTTGCCGCAACTGCCCGGCAGCATCCTCGACCAGTGTATGGCTTTGCCCTATCACCTGTACGTCATCTCGACCAGTGGCACCGACCTCGACGCGCAGTTGCCCATTGCTTACGGCACGGCGTTGGTTTTGATTATAATTATCCTTTTCGTAAATTTGCTGGCCAATGCCTTGCGTAAGTATTTCGAGAAGAAGATTAAGACGAATTAAAACCGCAATCCTGCTCGAGATGCTTGAGCACCTTGCTCGAGACGCTTGAGCAACTCTGCACTAACGTTTAGTGCACCCTGCACTAAACGTTAGTGCGACAGCCAAAATATGTTAAAATATTAATGCAACAGTAGATATGAACAAGATTGAAACGCGCGATGTTAACTTCTGGTACGGCGACTTTCACGCCCTGAAAGGCATCAGCATGAACATTGAAGAGAAATCGGTGGTAGCCTTCATCGGTCCCTCGGGATGCGGCAAGTCTACCTTCCTGCGCCTGCTGAACCGGATGAACGACCTGATTCCCGGCACCCGTCTGGAGGGGCAAATCCTGATAGATGGGCAGGACATCTATGCCAAAGGCGTGCAGGTGGACGAGCTGCGCAAAAACGTCGGCATGGTCTTCCAACGCCCTAACCCCTTCCCCAAGAGCATCTTCGAGAACGTGGCCTATGGCCTCCGCGTCAACGGCGTGAAGGATGAAAGCTTCATCCGCCAGCGCGTGGAAGAGACGCTGAAGGGCGCCGCCCTGTGGGACGAGGTGAAGGACAAGCTGAAGGTGTCGGCCTACGCCCTCTCCGGCGGCCAACAGCAACGCCTCTGCATCGCCCGCGCCATGGCCGTCTCACCCTCCGTCCTGCTGATGGATGAACCCGCCTCGGCTCTCGACCCCATCTCCACAGCCAAAGTCGAAGAACTCATTCACGAGTTGAAGAACGACTACACCATTGTCATCGTTACCCATAACATGCAGCAGGCAGCCCGCGTGAGCGACCGCACCGCCTTCTTCTACATGGGCAATATGGTCGAAATCGGCGACACCAAAGATATTTTCACTAACCCGACGAAAGTAGAAACTCAAAACTATATCACAGGACGTTTTGGATAAAAGCGCTCATTCATATTAATCCTATAATATATAAATACGATTATGGTCAAATTCATCGAATCAGAACTCGTTTTATTGAAGAAAGAAATCGACGAGATGTGGACATTGGTCTACAACCAACTGGAACGTGCGGGTGACTCCGTGCTCACCTCCGACCGCGAACTGGCCCAGCAAGTCTGCGTGTGCGAGCGGCGCGTCAACGCCTTCGAACTGAAAATCGACAGCGACGTCGAAGACATCATCGCCCTCTACAACCCTGTGGCCATCGATTTACGTTTTGTTCTTGCGATGCTTAAGATTAACAACGATCTGGAGCGTCTGGGCGACTTTGCCGAAGGCATCTCGCGCTTTACCCTCCATGCAGACGAACCCGTCATGGACGTAGAACTGATGGAAAAACTCCGCTTGAAGGAGATGGTATCTCAGGTGCTTTCTATGTTAGAACTCGCCAAACGTGCCTTGCAGGAAGAAAGCCAGGAACTGGCCGTCTCTGTATTTGCGAAAGATAATTTGCTGGACGAAATCAATGCCGAGGCTCCTGCTATATTGGCTGACTACATCGCCCAACACCCGGAATCCGCCCATTATTGTTTGGACTTGATTAGTGTTTTCCGTAAGCTTGAACGCTCGGGTGACCATATCACAAATATTGCCGAGGAAATAGTCTTCTTTATCGATGCAAAAGTCTTGAAGCATAGTGGAAAGACAGATGAAGGCTATCCGGTAGAGAAATGAGAAGTGAAAGAAGGTTATAAAGATCTTTTTCAGGATAATCCGTGGATTATTCCCAAAACAAACTTATCTTTGTTTTTGAAAAACTTTGCAAATGTAGAAAAGCCCTTCGAAATGATAATGAAACCAAAAGTT
>DXCK01000046.1 GCA_019116045.1 Candidatus Bacteroides merdipullorum
CGTAGTCGAAGAATCTCCCTAAGGGCTCTGTCCGTCTGGCAGCGCAAGAAGGAGATGTTTCGACTTCGCTGCGCTCCGCTCAACATGACAGATACAACACAATGTATAAACTAAATTTCAGTACCTACTTATTATGATTTAATCATGATTTGTCAAAATGGAAACAAATGTAACAGAGTTAACTTCCAATGCCGTTAGTCTCTTACAATCATTGATTGCTATACCGTCTGTGAGTCGCGAAGAGGGGAAAGCTGCGGATTATTTGCAACAATATATTGAATGTCAAGGCATGGAGACCGGCCGTAAAGGGAATAATGTCTGGAGCCTTGGTCCGATGTTTGATCTACGGAAACCAACATTGCTTCTTAATTCACATATAGATACGGTTAAACCAGTAAGTGGTTGGCGACACGATCCTTTTGTGCCGAAACTGGAAAGCAATGGGAAGCTTTATGGCTTAGGCAGTAATGATGCGGGTGCCAGTGTTGTCAGTTTGTTGCAAGTCTTTCTTACTCTATGTCGTACAACTCAATCGTATAATCTTTTATTCTTGGCATCTTGCGAGGAAGAAATCTCTGGGCGGGATGGAATCGAGAGTGTTTTGCCTCAATTGCCTCCTATTGCTTTCGCGTTGGTGGGAGAGCCTACTGAGATGCAGCCTGCCATTGCAGAAAAAGGGTTGATGGTACTGGATGTTACAGCTATGGGGCGTTCGGGACATGCTGCACGCGAGGAAGGAGATAATGCTATCTACAAGGTGTTGGAAGACATTGCTTGGTTTCGAGACTATCGCTTTCCGAAGGTTTCGTCTTTGTTAGGGCCAGTCAAGATGAGCGTGACGATGCTTAATGCAGGTACGCAGCATAATGTTATTCCTGATCGTTGCACGTTTGTTGTGGATATACGCAGTAACGAGTGTTATACTAATCAAGAACTGTTTGATATGATCACTTCGCATTTGAAGTGTGAAGCCCGTGCTCGTAGTTTCCGCCTTGGTTCGTCGCATGTTTCACCGCAACATCCTTTGGTTCAGCGTTCGGTTGAGTTAGGTCGAAAACCGTTTGGTTCTCCTACTTTGTCAGATCAGGCGTTAATGACTTTTCCTTCCATGAAAATGGGTCCTGGTAAGAGTAGCCGTTCACATACGGCTGATGAATTTGTTTTTGTTCATGAGATAGAAGAAGCAATCGGATTGTATTTGAGGTTGCTGGATGGGGCGGTTCTTAAGTAGTACTTCGGTAGGCATCAATCGCGGCTTTGACAGAACCATGCATCAATAAGAGCGTGTGTGCTTTTCCGTAATCCACTCCGAGTTCCTCTACCAATATACGTGTGCCTCGGTCGATAAGTTTCTGGTTTGTCAATTGCATGTTTACCATTTTGTTTCCTTTGACGCGACCCAATTGAATCATGACGCAAGTGGAAATCATGTTAAGAATTAATTTTTGCCCTGTGCCAGATTTCATTCGGCTGCTGCCTGTGATGAATTCTGGCCCAACCACCATTTCGATTGCTATGTCGGCTTCGGCTGCCATTGGGCTTCCTGGGTTGCTGGTAATGCAGGCTGTGAGGATGCCGTGTTCGCGTGCTTCATGCAAAGCCCCTACCACGTAAGGCGTGGTGCCAGATGCGGCAATGCCAATGACAATATCTTTGTTTGTCACGTTGTGTTCAGTCAGTTCCTGCCAGCCGCGCCGGGTGTTGTCTTCTGCTTTTTCTACGGGGTTGCGCAGTGCGCTGTCTCCTCCGGCGATGAGGCCGATGACCAACGTGGGCGGCATGCCGAAGGTGGGAGGAATTTCAGAAGCATCAAGCACTCCTAACCGGCCGCTTGTACCAGCTCCCATATAGAAAATACGTCCTCCTTGTTTCATGCGAGGGACGATTTCATTTACTAACTTTTCTATCTGTGGGATGGTTTCCTTGACAGCTAACGCTACCTTTTGGTCCTCTCTGTTGATGTCTTCCAGTATTTCTCGTACTGATTTCTTTTCCAACTCATTATAGAGCGAAGGTTGCTCTGAGATATTGATAAAAGCCCTGCCCGAAAGATCATTCATATCAAAAAGCTTTATTAGTGGTCAGTGTGATACTGTAATAATCCCTCCATAGGACTTTGGGAGATGTTGCCGATGCTGATATTCATTCGGTTGGCTGCTGCGTACAATATCTCTTGATAATAGAAAGCGATGGAACCGGTGAAGTGCACCTTGTATTGTTGGTAATCTTCGTATTGCATGACGTTGCGTCGGAAAAACTCGCAAAAGCTTTCCAATATCAGATTGTGCACGCTGGGGTCGTGGAGATGTTGAGCCAGAAAAGGTGAAAATCCAGCCAGAAAGCGGTTTGGGAATGGTTTCCGGTAGACATGTTCTATTATCTCTGCCAGGGTTAGTCCGGTTTGTTGCAAGAATTCATCTTTCAGTCCGGGCGTCATCTGATTTTTCAGCAGATTGCCTATCAGTAGCTTGCCTAATACAGCCCCGCTGCCTTCATCGCCCAGTATAAATCCTAAAGGAGAGACGTTGGCCACAATCTTTTCTCCGTCATAAAAGCATGAATTTGAGCCGGTACCCAGTATGCAGGCTATTCCTGTGCGGTGTCCGCACAACCCCCGGGCTGCGGCCAGCATGTCAGTATTTACCTCCACGAAGCTGGTTTGCAGTTGCTGCTGGAGGATGCGGGTCACTGTGTTTATTTTGTCCGGGAAGCCGCAGCCTGCTCCGTAGAAATACACGGCCTCGGGCTGCTTTCCTTTTAGGCGAGGTTTCAAAGCTGCTATTTCTGCGTTTATCTCCTCTTGGGTTTGAAAGAAAGGGTTAGTGCCTTTGGTCGTGAAGCGTTGGGCAGCCTTTCCCCCTTTTTCCACCATGCACCAGTCTGTTTTAGTCGAACCGCTGTCTGCTATCAGTATCATGTTGTTGTTCCTCCTTTTCCTTTTTCGACAGGTTCTGTACATTCATCTACCAAATAGGCGATAGAGACATACGGGATGCCACTGTTGGTGGTTAGTCCTATTTCGCAAGTCCGACTGTTGCAGTAACCGATCTGTATGCCGTTGGCTTCGATTTGCGGTCGTAGTTTGCGTAGGGCGTAGGCGTTCAGCTCGGGGTGGGTGAAACCGCGGTCGCCGGCAAAGGCGCAGCAGCCGATTTCTGCAGGCACCAATACAAGTCCGGTGGTGCAAAGCTTGGCCAGTTTGACCAAGGTGTCTGCCAATCCCATTTCGCGCGTAGAGCAGGTGATGTGCAGGGCGACGGGACGGTTGGTCGGTATGAACTTGAGATATGGGCGCAGGTAGTTATAGATGAACTCCGCCGGTTCGTACAATTTCATTTTCCGGATAGTTTGTCGCATGCGGTGCAAGCAAGGGCTTTGGTCGCACAAGACGGGATATTTCCCTTCTTCACTGGCTTTCCAAAGAGCTGCTTCCAGCTCAGCACTCTTCCGGTCGGCAATGTCCGGCATGCCTTTGCTCTCCCAGATGGTGCCGCAACACAGCTTGTCCATGTGTTCGGGGAAGATGACCTCATAGCCTGCCTTGTGCAGCAGCTTTAGTATTTTATCCACCAGCGGTTGCTCTACCGGCGATTTGTGGGGCAATCCCATCGTCTGGTTGATGCAACTGGGGAAGTAGACAACCTTTCTTAATGAAGAATGAAGAATATCCGCTTCGCGGGGAGATGAAGAATCACTGTTGGAGGCAGCCCGTTCTTCATTCTCCATTCTTCGTTTTTCATTCTTCATTTTATAAGCCTTGGGCATGGCAGGTGTCCATTGGGGGATGCCCAGTAAATGGTGCAGGCTGCGCGTCAGCTTGCTCATGGTGGCGGTTCCCAGCACGGTGTGTGCAGTATCTGCCAGGGTCAGTACGGGGCGCAAGGAGCTTTCGATGCCGGAAAGGTGGCGGGCGGCGTAGTCGCCGATTTTGTAACCCAGACTGCCGGAAGGAAGTAATTGTTGGCGGACAAAGTGTGTCAGGTCGCCAGTGTTGATACCCATGGGGCAGGACATGGAGCAGAGTCCGTCGCCTGCACAAGTCTGGTTACCGGGATAATAGTATTGCTTGACCAGCAAAGCCAGCCGGGCCGGATTCTCGCCGCTTTGCCGCAATCGGGCTATTTCGCGTTGGATGACAATGCGTTGGCGCGAAGACAGGGTAAAGCCGCACGACACGCAATTCACCTCGCAGAAACCACATTCGATGCAGCGGTCTACACGTTTTAATGAAGAATGAAGAATACCCGCTTCGCGGGGAGATGAAGAATGTTCGTTGGAAGTTGTCCATTCTTCATTCTTCATTCTTCGTTCTTCATTAAACAGCAGGGGCAGCGGTTTGAAGTGCTTCAGATGACATTCCGGGTCATCGTTGAAGATGACGCCCGGATTGAGCAATCTCAGCGGGTCGAACAGGCGTTTGACTTCTTCCATGAATCCGAAGGCTTCGTCTCCCCATTCGTAGCGCACGTAGGGAGCCATGTTGCGTCCGGTGCCGTGTTCGGCCTTCAGCGAGCCGTCGTATTTGTCTACTACCAGGTGTTTGACGTCTTCCATCAGGTCGGCGTAGCGTTTGACTTCGCTGTCGGTGGAGAAGCTTTGGTTGAGAATGAAGTGATAGTTTCCTTCCAGCGCATGTCCGTAGATGCAGGCATCGTCGTAGCCGTGGCTGGCAATGAGCTGTTGCAGGTCTGCGGTGGCTTCGGGCAGGTCGTCAATGTGGAACGCCACGTCTTCGATGAGGCAAGTCGTGCCGGGTCGGCGTGTGCCACCCACCGAGGGAAAGATGCCCGAGCGGATGGCCCAATACTTGCCATATTCCTCCGGTTTGTCGGTGAAGCGCACGGGGATGTAGGTGCTGAACGCTGCGAGGCATGTCTCTATCCGTGCAATGTTTTGAGCCAGTTCCTCCGGTGTGCGGGCTTTGGTTTCAGCGAGTATGGCGGTCAGTCCCGACGGGTCGGCTGCTTCCTCTTTATACTTTATATATATAGGGTCATCTACGGACGACAGACTCTTGTAGTCCAGCAGTTCGGCACCTTTCACCAGCCATTCGCCTTGCTCGTTCACCAGTTTCTTCATGGCTACCACCGCGCGGCAGGCCTCTTTGATGCTGGTGAAGTAAAGCATGGCACTGGCCTTGTGCGGGTAGTCGTACTCTGTCTTCATGGTCACTTGGGACAAGAACGCCAGTGTTCCTTCGCTGCCCACCATCAGGTGTGCGATGATGTCGAACGCGTCGTCGAAGCGGACAAAGGGCAGCAGGTTCAGTCCGGTGACGTTTTTGATGGAGTATTTATAACGGATGCGTTCGCTCAGCTTTTCGTTGGCACGGATGGTGTCGCGCAGCGTGCAGAGGCGTTGCAGGAACTCTCGGTGGGTCACCTCGAACGAAGCTCGGCTGACGGCATCGCCCGTGTCGAGCACCGTTCCGTCTGCCAGTACGATGCGGGCTGACAGCAGCATGCGGTCGCTGTTGGCGTGTGTGCCGCAGTTCATGCCCGAAGCGTTATTCATGACGATGCCTCCCACCATGGCGCTCTTCACCGATGCCGGGTCGGGAGCAAACTTACGCCCGTAGGGAGCGAGCAGTTCGTTGACGCGCTGGCCGATGAGGCCCGGTTGCAGGGTGATTTGTTCGTGGTCGGGGCTGATGCTGTAGCCTTCCCAGTGCTTGCCTGCCACAATCAGGATGGAGTCGCTGATGGCTTGTCCGGACAGGCTGGTTCCTGCGGCACGGAAAGTGACCGGCAGTTTGTAGCGCGTGGCCAGGCGGAGAAGTTGAGACACTTCGTCTTCGTCTTTCGAACGGATGACTATCTGCGGAATGAGGCGGTAGAAGCCGGCGTCTGTGCCCCAGGCCAGGCGGCGCAGTTCGTCGGTATAAATACGTTCCTGCGGAATGAAGGTTTGTGCTTCGCGTAAGAACTCTGTGTAACGATTCTGTTCCATACTTATAAAGCTGTCTTTTCAGGAGATTCTTTGATTTCGGCGGTAAAGTTACACATTTCTGATGGGAGTGCAAACATTCGCTTGTCTATCTCGCCGTTCAGTTTGTTTCCCTGTTTTCTTTTTGTCCGAGGCCGGAGGCCGATTTCACCAGCAGGGCGGTGCCGATGGTCGTGACGCAGCACAGCACCGTCCAGATAAAGAAGTGGCGGTAGCCTATCTGCTCTTGCAGCCAGCCTGCCATCATGCCCAGCATCATGCTCAGTGCCATGAAACCGGTGCAGATGGCGTAGTGGGAGGTCTTGTAAGGTCCGTCGGAGAAATGGATGAGGAAGAGCATGTAGGCGGTGAAGCCGAAGCCATAGCCGAACTGTTCCACGAAGACGCAGAGGTTCACTGTCAGCAGCGAGGGTGCCGAGGCGTAGCTGAGGTAGACGAACGTCAGACAGGTCAGCGACATGCTCCACGCCATGGGGATGAGCCAGCGCCTGAGTCCGCCGCGTGCGGCCGCCATGCCGCCGATGATGCCTCCCAGCGTAAGGCCGATGACGCCCACCGTTCCGTAGACCAGGCCGACTTGGGCGGTGCTCAATCCCAGGCCGCCCCGGTCCGTCGGGTCCAGCAGGAAAGGCTGGATGATTTTGGTCAGTTGTGCTTCGGGAAAGCGGTAGAGCAGCATGAAGGCCAGGGCGGCGGCGGTTTCCAAGGGACGGCGTTTGGTGAAGAAGGTACGGAAGGCGTCGGCAAATCCCTGCACGATGCCGCGCACATCGGTGTGTCGGCGTTCGGTGTCCACCGGGGGGCGGGGCAGCGTCCAGTGATGGTAGATGACGACGAGGAGGAAGAAGGCCGACAGCACTACGAACACCACCGACCAGGCCAGCGGGATGTCGCCCGTCGTTGTTTCCAGCAGGCCGGCCAGGATGACCAGCGGCCCTTGCCCCACCACCATGGCGATGCGGTAGAACGTGCTGCGGATGCCTACGTAGAACGACTGGTCGTGTTCGTTCAGAGCCAGCAGGTAGAAGCCGTCGGCGGCAATGTCGTGCGTGGCCGATGCGAGTCCCATCAGCAGGAAGACCGCCAGCGTGAACTGTACGTAGAACGGCGTGGGCAGGCTGAAGGCGATGCCAGCCAGTGCCAGGGCAATGACGGCCTGCATCGTCAGGGTCCACCAGCGTTTCGTCCGTACGATGTCGACGAAGGGACTCCAGAAGGGCTTGATGACCCACGGGAGTCCCAGCCATCCGGTGTACAGGGCGATGTCGGTGTTCGACAGGCCCAGGCGTTTGTACATGATGACAGAGATGGTCATGACCGCCACGTAGGGCAGGCCTTGGGCAAAGTACAGGGTCGGTATCCAGGCCCAGGGTGAGCAGCGGCGGGTCGAGGGGGTAGTAGGTTTCATGGGCAACAGGTTGTTATTCGTATTTCTTTTCCAAGGTGGCTCCGGGGTAGTAGTGCCGCAAGATGGCATCGTAAGCATACCCCTGCTCTCCCATTACGGCGGCTCCTATCTGGCAGAGTCCCACGCCGTGTCCCCAGCCGGCGCCGGTCAGCACAAACCGGCGGGGCAGGCCTTCGGGCGTGCGTCCTTCTGTCTTGTCTACCACGAAGGCCGAACTGTACAGGTGGGAGGGCGAGAGCGTGCGCCTGATTTCCAGTTCCTTGCCAATGACAGCCGTCCGCTTCGTGCCCACGATGCGCAGCTTCCAGAGTCGTCCGCTGGTGCCGCGCGCCACGGGCACAAGGTCGACGATGCCCCCGTAGTCCGTGCCCGAACGCCGGCGGACGAGGTCGGCCAGCTCTTCCTGCGTGTACTCCACGCGCCAGCGGTAGTAGTCTGCCGTTTCCTGGTCGTAATTGTTCAGCACTTGGCGGAGGATGCGTGCGTCCGTTGTGTGGCAGAAGGCGTCGGGTGCGGAGCGTATCCACCGTTCGGCCTCGGCTTCTTGTGTCAGGTCGGGCAGTCCGGCCGATGTCCAGTCTCGTTTCCGTCGCAAGTAGGGGTGGGGCGTGTCGGCCCAGCAGGTGGCAAACTCTTCGAGGGCGCCGCCGCAGCACTTCGAGAAGCGCGCGTCGCAAATCTGTCCCCCGTAAGCCAGCACCTGTCCGCGCGTGGCGGTCACGGCTTGCCGCACGGCATCGGTCGACGCCCGCGTGATGCCCTGGTATCGCTGGCAGTGGTCGTCGGCGCAGACATCGAAGCGGGTGTGGGCATCGCGCTCGTACCACACCAGCCGTCCGCCTTCCACGTCCTCGTGGGTGGGCAGCGGTGCATCGGTCTCGTGTTGCAGATTGGCCAGCAGCCAACTGCGCGAGATGACTGCGTGTGCCTTCAGCAGTTCGGGCGAGGCTGTGGCGCTCATCTCGCTGGAGATGACGGAGGTCAGGTATGCTTCGACCGAGACAACGTTGACTGCCGTCAGGCGGTCGCTTTCGACGAGGAGGCGGAGGGCGCCGCGAAAGCGTTGGTCTTCGTGCCGCTCCCAGTGGAAGCCGATGCCGATGGTGACTTGCAGCAGGTCGAAAGCGTCCGTGGCTTCGTCACTGGGGGTGAACAGCAGTTCGTCGCAGAGGGTGTCGCCCCAGCGGATGCGCCCTTGCTCGAGGGTGGCGGTTTGCCGACCGCTGACAGGGATAGTATCGGCGCGGTAAGAGCCGTGCAGCACGAAGTCTATCCGTTCGCGGCTCAGGATGCCTACTTGTACGCGAGGTTCATTCATGGCTTTTCTTTTAAAGGAGGGTTGGAGGAGGAAGCGGCCTGTGCCGACCGTATCCGTTGTTTCAGTATGTCGAAGTCCGCTGCCGACGGACATACTTCGCCGAGTATCTGCCGCAGGTCGGCGGCGTTGACGCGCTCGAAGTCTTTCTCCACGGGCAGTATGAACACGCCGCCCATGTCCACCGACGCGGGGCTGCAGAGCAGGTGTTCGTCGCCCGGCGCATCATAACACGAAGGACGGTGACGACGGCGGGGGAAGAGGATGAGCACCCAGCGCGGTCCTTCGCTCCAGCAAAGGAGGTTCAGCATCGGCTCGGCATGGCCGGGCGGCACAGGCAGGGCTTGGCAGATCGCGTGAAACAGGGTGACGGCTTCCGTCTCGTCGCGGGCGTCGATGAGCAGCGGGCGACGCGGGTCGCTGTCCAGGCTGTAGAGCGACGAACGTCCGCAGCCGGCCAACCGCTCTGCCGGGAGAGATGTCCACTGCGTCTCGATGGGCAGGAAGCCCCGGTTGCCCGCCTGGAAGTGGGCGTGGTCGGGAGCGGAGGCACCACAACGCGGACCGTTGTAGAACAGGGTGTAGCCGGGCAGCAGTCGGGCCAGACGCAACAGGTCGGCCAGGCGCGGGGCGATGTGCTGGGGCACGTGGCCGGTAGCGGCCAAGGTCAGGTGGCGCGGGAAGATGGGGTAGGGATTGACCAGGATGTCATAGCGTCCTTCCAACGCCCGGATGGCTTCTTGTTCCGCCGGGCGGTTCGCCGCGCAGAGGAAGCACGTCCGCTGGCGGATGGAATGGTCATCTACGCGGGCGGCGGACGACACGATGCGGGCCGGGTTGCACTGGACGCGGAAGGTCGTGCTGTCCACGCAGAGCGTTTTCACGCGCACCCGGCTCAGGGCGGCGTAGTTGCGTTGCGCCGTGGGCCACGCGGTCAGTTGGTCGTTCAGAAACTTATCTATCTCTTCGTTCATACGGTTGTTTTGGGGTGCTCCTTCCGCACACGGGCCGCGGTTCTTGTCCGCACGGGCCCAGGCTCTTTCGGACACGGGGCGCGGCTCTTGTCCGGAGGGAGCAAACGGCTTATTCTCAGTTGCTTGAAGCACGTCGGTTCAGGGCGATGCGCGCTTGCAGTTCCCACGTCCGGATGCGGTCTTTGTAGAGGTTGTTCCGGTTCGTGCGGACCACGTCCAGGTTGGCGTCCGAATTTCCCTCCCACCGGCGGCAGAGGTAGACCACGTCGTAGACGCGTCCGATGCGGAACCGCCGCGACATGGCCAATCCCACGGCATAGTCTTCGCCGTAGCACGTATCGGGCAACCGCAGTTCGCGCAGCAGGGGGGTGTAGAACGCGCGCGGGGCGCCCAGCCCGTTGATGCGCAGGGCGTTGTTGCGCCCGTTGTCGGGCGTCCACTCCCGGTGGTCGATGATGCCGGGTGGAAGCGGACGCAGTTGCAGGTCGGTCAGGCGGTACGTGCCGACTACCATGGCGCAACGCTGCTCGCGGAAGGCGGCCACCAGCTTCTCCAGCGTTTGTTCGTCCGCATAGAGGTCGTCGCTGTCCAGTTGTACGCAGAAGCGTCCGCACTGTGGGTGTGCCGCCGCCAGGTTCCAGCATCCGCCGATGCCCAAGTCTTCGCGCCGGGGCACGAGGTGCAGCAGGCGAGGGTCGGCGGCAAAGCGGTCGATGGCTTCCGTGGTGCCGTCGGTCGAATGGTTGTCCACCACGATGAGGTTGAACGGAAAGCTGGTGCGCTGGTTCAGCACCGAACGGATGGCGTCGCCGATGGTGCGGACGCGGTTGCGCACGGGGATGATGACCGATGCTTCGTATGCGAACTGTCCGGCGTCGAGGTCCGGTTCTTCAAACTGCGGGGCGAGGTAGGCGCCCACTTCCTTCAGATGCTCCGTGCAGGCTTGCTCCATCTCTACTTGCCGTTCCCGGTTGCGCGGGTCCACGTAGTCGAAGAGTCGCTCGCCGCTGGGGCGCGTGTCGTCTTCCACTTCGGTGTACAGGTATTCATTGACGTGTACCAGCGGGGCGCGCTGGCTCAGCTTCAGGCGCAGGTCATAGAAGCCGGCGTAGCGATAGTCGGCCGTCAGGCGGGCGGCGGCCTCTTTCAGACGGTCGGTGCGCAGCAGCCACAGCGAGCCGAAGTCGAAGTCGTCGCGCAGCGAGCCGGGCTGGTAGTCGATGACGGGCGCCTCGCTGCGTCGGCCACCGCTCAGCCGGTAATGGTCGGCGTAGACCAGGGCGGCATCCGAGTCTTCGGCGATGCGCACCATTCGTTCCAGAGCAAACAGGCCGAGGCTCAGGTGCGTTTCTTTGAGGTAGAACAGTGCGTAGTCGCCGTCGGCGTGTCGAGCCATGCGGCGCACGGTCTCGCTGGACGAGAAATCTTGTACCGGCAGCAGGTGGCAACCCGGCATCGGGGACAGTGTTCCGTCGGAGGTCAGCAGCCACACCTCGCCTACCGCATCGGATGTGCGCAGTTCGGACACGAGGGCTGCCGCTTGCGCTTCGTCGGTGTAGGGCACAAAGCAACTGATTCGTTTCGTTGTCATAACTGTATAAGTTTTTGTTTCGATATTCATTCGGGGGCTCTTCGGGGCGTCCGCGGTCGCATCAGCAGGCAGAGTCCCAGGGCGGTCAGGGCGGCGTTGATGAGCAGCAGTTCGAAGCTGATTTGGTAGCCGCCGAACCAACGTTCGCTGTTCGACTGGAGGACGTAGCACAGCAGGGGCGACAGGATGGCCACCGCAGGCACCCAACGGTCGCGCACCGGCCGCTGGCAGGCCAGCCCGAAGGCAAACATGCCCAGGATGGGGCCGTAGGTGTAGGACGCCAGGCTGTAGACGGCGTTGATGGCGCTGTCGTCATTCAGTTCGTAAAAGACCAGGATGACTGCCATCATCGTCACGGACATGGCCACGTGCACCCGCTGGCGGGTCCGGGTCAGGCGGCGTTCGTCCTGCTTGCGGTCGGCGCGGAGGATGTCGAGGGTGAACGACGTGGTGAGTGCCGTAAGCGCGGAACCCGCCGCCGAGTAGGCAGCCGCAATCAGTCCGATGATGAAGACAATGCCGATGAAGAGTGGGAAACCGTCGCTCCACGCCACCGCGCCGAACAGGGCGTCGCCCGTCACCCGTTCCGCCGCAGGCAGGCGTGTCTCGGAATACATATAGAGCAACGTGCCCAAGACCAGGAACAGTCCGATGACAAAAATCTGGACGAAGGCGCTCAGCACCATGTTCTTCTGCGATTCGCGGAAGTTGCGGCAGCTCAGCGTGCGCTGCATCAGGTCTTGGTCCAGCCCCGTGGTGGCTATGACCATGAAGATGCCTGCCGCGAATTGCTTCCAGAAGTAGTGCCCGTCCTTGGGGTCGTCGAAGAAGAAGGTACGGCTGGTTGGATGCGCCGCGACGGCAGCAGGCAGGTCACCCAGTCCGATGCCCAGGCTCCAGGCTATGAAACCGATGCAGCACACCACCGATAGCACCAGGCACAACGTCTTGAGCGAGTCCGTCCAGATGAGCGACTTCACCCCGCCCCGGAAAGAATAGAGCCAGATAAGCGCCACCGTCAGCACGACGTTGAGGGCAAACGGAATGTTCAACGGATGGAAGACCAGCGTTTGCAGCACGACGCACACCACGAAAAAGCGTACCGATGCCCCCAACATCTTCGACACGAAGAAGAACCATGCGCCTGTGCGGTAAGAGCGTAGTCCGAAGCGGCTTTCCAAATAGCCGTAGATGCTGACGAGGTTCATGCGATAGAACAGCGGAATCAGTACCCACGCCACGACCACCGAGCCCACGAAGAAGCCCAGCACCATTTGCAGGTAGCTGTAGCCTCCCGCTTGCACGGCACCCGGCACCGAGATGAAAGTGACGCCCGAGATGCTGGCGCCAATCATGGCCACCGTAGCCCACCACCACTTCGAGCCCCGGTTGCCGTTGAAGAATCCGGCATTGTCGGCGCGTCGTCCCGTAAGCCAGGAGATGAGGAACAGCAGGGCGAAGTAGCCCGCGATGGTAGCCAGGACAATCCATGCAGTGGTCATAAGTGTCTTTTCGTTAATGGTTATTCTGCATAAAGCAAGTAAGGTTTGCGTTGTTGCTTAAATCGAGCGACATCATCGGCCCACGTCGCCTCTATCTCTTCCGCGCTCCGGCCGTCTTCAATCATCTTCCGCACGTAGTCCGCACCCATCAGTTTCTCGAAGAACGACGTAAAGAAGCGGTCGCCCAGGTTCAGGTTGCGGTAGGCGTCGATGAGGTAAGACAGGTCGATGCCTTTGTGGCGGAGCTCCTCTTCACTCAGTTGGCTGAGGTCGACACCGTGGCATAGCTTATCCTTCTGTGGGGGATTCTTGGCGCCGGGCAGGCTGTGCGGGGTGAAGCTGTAGCGGTAGCCCGTCATCTCCGGATGGCCGTAGACCTGGAAGGGCAGCGACGTGCCGCGCCCCAGGCTGACCGGTGTCGCTTCAAAATAGCAAAGCGAGGCATAGAGATACACCGCTTTCATGTTGGGCAGGTTGGGCGAGGGCGGGATGGGCAGCCGGTAAGGCGTCTGGTGGGTATAGTTCCGGCAAGGGATGACGGTGATGTCGCACGTCCGTCCTTCCGGCAACCAGCCTTCGCCGTTCACCATGCGGGCCAACTCTCCCAAGGTCATGCCGTGTACTACGGGCAGGGGAAGCCAGCCCACCGCTGACTTGTAGCGCATGTCCAACAAGGGACCGTCGACATAGTGACCGTTCGGATTGGGGCGGTCCAGGATGAGCATCTGCTTGCCGTGTTCCGCGCAGGCGTCCATCAGGCGGCACATCGAGGCGTAGTAGGTGTAGAAGCGCAGGCCCACGTCTTGTATGTCTACGATGAGCACGTCAAACTTGCTCATGGATGCTGCACTGGGTTTGCCCAGTTTCCCGTCATAAAGGGAGAGAATGGGGACGCCCGTCTGCGGGTCGGTCGAGCTGGACACGTGTTCGCCGGCGTC
The DNA here is from genome assembly GCA_019116045.1 of Candidatus Bacteroides merdipullorum. Taxonomy (GTDB): domain Bacteria; phylum Bacteroidota; class Bacteroidia; order Bacteroidales; family Bacteroidaceae; genus Bacteroides; species Bacteroides merdipullorum. The sequence continues at coordinate 13,675 of DXCK01000046.1, forward strand.
GGCATTGCCGCGAAACCCGTGTTCGGGCGAGAAGATGGCCACGACGTTGAATTTGTTTTCCAACAGCAGGTCCAGCAGGTGCTTGTCGCCTACCATGCCCGTGTGGTTGGAGAAGATGGCGATGCGTTTCCCTTCCAGCAGGGGGAAGTAGCGTTCCGTCTGTTCGTCGCCGGGGATGACGCGGGACTGTGCCGCGCCGGGCAGACCGACACACAGCAGCAGAAGCGCGAGCCACAGGCGTTGCCTGATTCGTAAGGGTCGGATTGCTTTCATAGCGGGGTGCTTACAAGAGTTTTAATTCGTTGATAAAGACAAAAGCGATGCCGATGGGGGCGACGAACTTCAGCAGGAACACGATGAGGCGGTAGATGCGTACCTGCAGAGTGCCGCGGTTGGTGAGTTCTTCCCACACAATCTTCTTGTCCAGGAACCAGCCCGTAAAGAGGGCGATGAAGAAGCCGCCGAGCGGAAGCATCAGTTTGGCTGTGACAAAGTCGAAGAGGTCAAACAGTGTCATGCCGAACAGGGTGTACTCCCGCCCCACGCCCAGCGAGAGCGAACAGAATGTGCCCAGCACGATGCAGCCGGTGGTGACGAGGCGGGCTGCCTTGGCGCGCGATAGGTTGAACTCTTCGTGCAGGTAGGCGGTGACTACTTCGTGGAGCGAGATGGTGGACGTCAGTGCGGCCAGGGCCAGGAGGATGTAGAACATCACCGCCAGCAGTGCGGCCAGGAAGGGTACGTTGCCAAAGGCTTGCTGGAAGACGTTGGGGAGGGTGACGAACAGCAGGCCGGGGCCGGAGTCGGGCTGGATGCCTACGGCGAAGGCGGCCGGAAAGATGATGATGCCTGCCAGGATGGCTACGCAGGTGTCGATGACTGCGACGCTGAAGGCGGTTTTGGGCAGGTTGGTGTCGGGCTTGAAGTACGAGGCGTAGGTGCAGAGGCAACCCATGCCGAGGCTGAGTGAGAAGAAGGCCTGTCCCATGGCGGCCAGCAGCACGCCGCCGTCCACTTTCTCGAAGTCGGGCTTCAGCAAGAACTCGATGCCCCGACCGGAGCCTGGCAACAGTAAGGCACAGACGGCAAGGATGAGCAGCAGGATGAAGAGGGCGGGCATCATGATTTTGGACGAGCGTTCGATGCCTTTCTCCACGCCTTTCACCACAATGAAGTGGGTGATGAGCAAGAACACGACGGTCCACACCACCGGCAGCCAGGGGTTGCTGACAAACGTGTCGAACAAGGAAATGAAGTCGGCGGGCGTTTTGTCCGCAAAGTGGCCGACGCCGGCCGATACGATGTATTGCAGCGTCCAGCCCGCCACGACGGAGTAGTAGCTCAGGATGAGGAAGCCGGCCAGCACGCCCATGCGTCCCACCCAGCGCCATTGGGTGCCGGGAGCCAGCTTCTGGTAGGCGCGGGCGGTGTTGGACTGCGAGCGTCGCCCGATGAGGAACTCGGCCATCATGATGGGGGCACCGAACAGGAGCACGCAGCCTAAGTAGACGAAGATGAAAGCGGCGCCACCATATTCGCCCGTCATGTAGGGGAAGCGCCAGATGTTGCCCAGCCCCACGGCTGAGCCTGCGGAGGCGAGAATCACGCCCAGTTTGGTGCCGAAGTTGGCCCGGTTGTTGCTTGTCATTGTTTCGTGGTTTTCTTACAAATTGTTATTAAAGGTGATTGTTTCGTGCAAATGTAGGAAAACTTCCGTACTTTTGGAGCGCAATACGTAAATAATTCGAAGCCTATGCTGTATTTTTTGAAAAGATATCCCGTGTCCCTGCTGGTCATTGCGGCCGTGGTGTATCTGTCTTTCTTCCGTCCGCCCAGCACGGACCTGGACAGTGTCCCCCATATTGACAAGGTGGTGCACGTGTGCATGTATTTCGGCATGTCGGGCATGTTGTGGTTCGAATTCCTGCGGGCACACCGCCGCGACCACACGCCTTTGTGGCATGCGTGGATAGGGGCTTTTCTCTGTCCGGTGCTGTTCAGCGGGGTGGTGGAGTTGCTTCAGGCTTATTGCACGACTTACCGGGGTGGCGACTGGCTGGACTTTGCGGCGAACGCCACGGGCGCCGTGCTGGCGTCGGCCGTGGCGCTGGTGGTGCGCAAAAGGTTCTTCAAATAGCCTCTGGATTCTTCATTTAGCGCGCAGCGCGATTCTTTATCCTTCATTTCATCAGGGCTTCGGCCACGCTCTGCAGGTGGATGCCGTTCGAGCCTTTGATGAGGATGGTCTTTCCCGTGGGTCGTTGTGACTGCCAGGCTGTGATGAGCGCTGTCGCGTCGGCGTAGGTAGGATAGTGGTGTCGCGTAGCGGCAAACTGGCTGCCGACGAGCACGACGTCCGTGAAGCCGCAGGTCTCGAGGTGGTCGACGATGTGCTGGTGTTCGGCGGCGCTGTCGCTGCCCAGTTCGCGCATGTCGCCCAGGATGAGCATCTTGCTCGGTGCTTGCATCTTGCGGAAGTTTTCTATGGCGGCCATCATGCTGGTGGGGTTGGCGTTGTAGGCGTCGACAATCAGGGTGTTGTCGGTTGTGTGTACCAGTTGCGAGCGGTTGTTGTGCGGGACGTAGTTTTCGAGGGCGCGGTCGATGTCCGTGGCCGGAACGCCGAAGAAGCGTCCGACGGTGGCTGCTGCCAGTGCGTTGGGCAGGTTGTATTCGCCGATGAGTTTCGTCTGCACGGTGTGTGCGGTGCTTTCGCCTTCGGCTTTCCATTCGAATCCCAGGTAGGGCGAGTTCTGTGTCATGCGGCCTGTGACGAAGAGTCCTTCGCGTGAGCCATAACGGATTTGCTGCAAGTCGTGCGCCATGTCCTTCAGCCAGTCGTTGTCGTCATGCACGAACACCGTGGCCCCACCCCGGCCGCGCAGGTAGTCGAACAATTCTCCTTTGGTGCGTATGACTCCTTCGAACGAACCGAAGCCTTCCAGGTGAGCCTTGCCCACGTTGGTGACAAGGCCGAAGTCCGGCTCGGCGATTTCCACCAGCTCGCGGATGTCTCCGGGGTGGCTGGCGCCCATCTCTACCACGGCCAGTTGGTGCTCGCGCCGCAGCCCCAGCAGCGTCAGGGGGACGCCGATGTGGTTGTTCAGGTTGCCCTGTGTGTAGTGCAGGCGGAAGGTGCGCGACAGTACGGCGGCCATCAGTTCTTTGGTCGTCGTCTTCCCGTTGGTGCCGGTGATGCCGATGATGCGCGTGCCCAGCGCGCGACGGTGGTGGCGTGCCAGGAGTTGCAGCGTGCGGAGGCAGTCGTCCACCAACACATAGCGCGCATCGCCTGCGGGCAGGCAGGCCGGGTTGTCGACGACGGCGTGCGTGCATCCGTTCTCCAAAGCCTGGGCGGCAAAGGCATTGCCGTCGAACGTGTCGCCCCGGAGGGCGAAGAACAGCGACCCTGCGGGGCAACGGCGGCTGTCGGTGGTCACGCCCGAGGATTGCAGGAATATCCGATAGAGTGAATCTATGTCCATACGTCTTTCTGTAAGCAAATTAAAAAACGCTGCAAAGGTAGGCCTTTTCTTTCGGAAATCCATCGCCCGAGGCCGCTTTTCCAGTCGCGCCTATCCTGCTCAGCATGACGCGGTTGCTCGTGCCGAAGCAGAACCGTGGCTCTGACGGACACGAGCCGCGCCCGTCACGGACACGGGCCGTGCTTCTGGTGCACACGGGGCGGAGGCCTGTCGAGCGCTTGCGATTTTTTTTCTCTTTCACCCGTATGAAGGGACTGCATAATTCCTTACCTTTGCAGGAAATATGCGGAGGGCCGCCGTTGGCCGCATCCGATGAAAAGATTCTTATCTATGCAGGATACATTGTACATAAACGTGAATGGCCGCCTGATGGACTTGTCCGTCCCCCGCGTCATGGGCATCCTGAACGTGACGCCCGACTCTTTCTTCGCCGCAAGCCGCACGTTTTCCGAAACCGAAGTGGCCCGCCGCGCCGAGCAGTTGCTGGCCGACGGTGCCGACATCATAGACATCGGCGGATACTCCACCCGCCCCGGTGCTGCCGAAGTGTCGCCCGGCGAAGAGTGGGCACGCCTCAGCCTGGGGCTGAAGGCCGTGCGGGCGGTCAGTGCAGAGGCCGTGGTGTCCGTCGACACGTTCCGGGCCGACGTGGCGCGGCGTTGCGTGGAAGAATACGGCGTGGCCATCGTCAACGACATCTCCGGAGGCGAACTCGATGCGGACATGTTTCCCACCGTTGCCGCGCTGGGCGTCCCCTACATCCTCATGCACATGCAGGGCACTCCCCAGACCATGCAGCAAGCGCCCCACTACGACGACGTCTTGCGCGAAGTCATCCTCTACCTGGCCCGCAAGGTGCAGCAGCTTCGCGAACTGGGTGTGCGCGACATCATCCTGGACCCCGGTTTCGGCTTCGGGAAAACCGTGGACGACAATTACCGCCTGCTGGCCTGCTTGGACGAACTGGCTCTGTTCGGCCTGCCTGTCCTGGCCGGCATTTCGCGCAAGTCCATGATTTGCCGCGTGCTGGACATCACGCCCGACCAGGCCCTGAACGGCACCACCGTGCTGAACACCCTGTGCCTGACGAAAGGTGCACGCATCCTGCGCGTGCACGACGTGCGCCCCGCCGTCGAGGCAGTCCGCCTGTTCGGCGCCATGCAAGCGCAGTCTTCATTCACCACTAACCATTAATCTTTACTTCCGTGTTCTTCGCATTTGGCATCAAAGATTTCATAGACATCCTGCTGGTCGCCCTGCTCTTGTATTATACGTACAAGCTGATGAAAGCCTCCGGCTCGCTCAATGTCTTTATAGGCATCCTGGTCTTCATACTGATATGGCTGGTTGTCTCGCAAGTGCTGGAGATGAAGCTTCTGGGCTCCATCTTCGACAAGTTAGTCAGCGTGGGCGTCCTGGCGCTCATCATACTCTTTCAGGAAGAGATACGCCGCTTCCTCTTGACACTGGGCTCGCACCAGCACATCAAGCGCTTTGTCCGTTTCTTTACGGGGAATAAAGAAGCCGACGTGACGCACGAAGACATCATGCCCATCGTCATGGCCTGCATCAGCATGGGTAAACAGAAAGTCGGCGCACTCATCGTCATCGAGCATGACATGCCTTTGGACGACGTGGTGCGTACGGGCGAGGTCATCGACGCTAATATCAACCAGAGACTCATCGAGAACATCTTCTTCAAGAACAGTCCGCTGCACGACGGTGCCATGGTCATCAGCAAAAAGCGCATCAAGGCAGCCGGCTGCATATTGCCCGTGTCACACAATCTGGACATTCCCAAAGAACTGGGGCTGCGCCACCGTGCTGCCCTGGGCATCTCCCAGGTGTCTGATGCGCACGCCATCATCGTGTCCGAAGAAACCGGGGCAATCTCCGTGGCCTACAAAGGACAATTCTACCTGCGCCTCAATGCCGAAGCGCTGGAAAGCATGTTGACTATGGGTTGAGATGAAGCGCCAGCTCCGGGCTTGTGCTCTGCCGGAGGTCAACGCTTGGGGGAAAGGATTTTGATTCCGATATCGCTCACGCCAGGCAAAAGACTGTCTGGCAGCAGACTCGTAAGGGTGATGCGGCAAGTGTCTTTCAGTCCTGCCGGAAGAAAAAGTAGAGGCGAGGAAACCGTGCGTAAGTCACTCCAGCCGGAACTTGCCCAATGGCCTTGTCCGTCGGCTACCACCACTTGCAATGTGTCGGCGAAAGAAGTTGTCAGACTGTCACCCTGTACGGTCAACAGCAAAGGTAACTCGCAGTATGGATAAGACACTCGATGGCGCAGTTCGACACAAAGGGCATACGCAGACGTACTGTCTGGCAAAACAGCCTCGAAACGCAGCGTGTCATTCCATTTCAGCCCCGCCGAAGAGACGGAGCGAAAGGAGTGACAAACCACGTGTGGCCGGCAAGCCGTCAACAGGCTTATGATGAACAGGCCGGCCCATGCGATGCGGAAATCCGGTTTACGCCTTGTCCGGTGTTTCATTGCCTGGTCGTTTTTCATTAGCCGTCTTGTCAGGCGCAGCTTTGGGTGCTTTGCGGGCAGCAGCTTGCGGCTGCTGGGGTTTGGCCTGTCGGCTCTTGGCAGATGGCTGATTTTTAGGCTGCTGTTGGGGCTTAGGCTGCTGAGGCTTGGGTTGCGCGGATTGTTTGGCAGCGGCCTGCGGTTGTGGCGATTTCTTTTTCTTTTTGTTTTTCGTTTTCTTGGCGCGGTCGAAGCGTGTCAATTCGTCTTGTTCTACCAAGTCCACACTTTTCTTTTCCGTTCCTTGCAGGGGGTCTTCCAACAGACTTTCAGGCTTCTCGCCTCGTTTGTTCATGTTGATGACTTGGAATGCCCTGCGCCCGCTGATGGTCACGGCATTGGCCAGCACATCTTTCGCAGTCGAATAAGTCAGTTGGTTGCTTAATATGTCGGTCTTGAAGCAATAATAAGTGGCATCTTTAGTCTCCAGAGGAACTTCTTTCGAGGGTAATCGTTTTTGGGCTTCTACGTAAGTGTCGACTTCGTAGTTCAGGCAACATTTCAGCTTGGCACATTGTCCGGCCAATTTCTGTGGGTTAAGCGCGATGTCTTGATAACGTGCGGCAGAAGTGGCAACCGATACGAACGACGTCATCCATGTGGCGCAACACAGTTCCCGCCCGCAAGGACCGATGCCTCCGATGCGCCCGGCTTCTTGGCGCGCTCCTATTTGTTTCATCTCGATGCGTACGTGGAAAGCATCGGCCAATACTTTGATGAGCTGGCGGAAGTCTACGCGTTCATCGGCAATGTAGTAGAAGATGGCTTTGTTTCCATCGCCCTGGTATTCCACGTCTCCAATCTTCATGTCCAGCTTCAAGTCCTTGGCGATTTGCCTGGAGCGTATCATGGTATTGTGCTCTTTGGCTTTTGCCTCATAATATTTCTCCATGTCCACAGTCTTGGCTTTTCGGTAAATGCGTTTGATGTCCGCTTCCGATTTTAGATTGGCTTTCTTCAGTTGCAATAATACCAGTCGTCCCGTCAGGGTAACTGTTCCGATGTCATGTCCCGGCGTTGCTTCAACGGCCACGATGTCCCCCTTTTCCAGTGGGATTTTGTTGCTGTTGCGGTAATATCCTTTGCGGGTGTTTTTAAACTGTACCTCTACCAAGTCACATTCATCTGTATTGCCCGGGATGTCGGCCAACCAGTCATACGTGTTCAATTGCTTGTCCTGGCGTCCACAGCTTTTGCAACAGAGATTACCGCTGCCATTGTGTAGGACGAAAGGTTTGACGGATGCCGCTTCGTGTTGTTCGGCTGTATGGCTATCGTTATTGTCTTTCATATCTTGTTTCTGTTAATGGTGTAAGAAATCAGTTCGTTCATTGTTTCAGTAGCATAATCATCTTCAAGGCAAAGTCGAAAAATACCATACGCGGGTTGACGTTTTGCCCGATGTGTAGTTGTGCTTCGCTCAATTCCTGCATGATGCCTGCCACGTTGCGTTCGTTGACAAACGGCGAGAAGCGTGTGGCGAAGTTCTCTTCTTGGCGTGTCAGGTAGTTTAGCTCGTTTTGGTGCAAGTTGAAGATGAAATTCTCACGTGTCATGCGTTGGCAATAGTCCAAGAAGTTTTTTTGCCGCTCTCGGCCTAAAGCCGCTACTTGTTCGCTCCATTGTTTCATTTCACGTATTTTGCGTTGCCAAGCCAGTCGCATCAGACTGACGAACAGGTCGAAGAACTGTTGGTTTTCTTCGTTCAAGCTGATAGTCTCCAATGCTTTGATAAAATCGCCGTTGGCTATGTGGGCAATGGCTTTGCTGTCTTCCGGTTGTATGCCATAGCGTTCACACAAAGCTATTTTCACATCTTCTTCTGCAATGCGTGGTACGTTGAAGCGCTGTGTACGGCTCAGTATAGTGGGGAGTATCATTTCAGGAGTTTCGCTCACCAGCAAGAAGATGGTTTGCGCAGGAGGTTCTTCCAATAGCTTGAGTAGTTTGTTGGCGCAAACTTCATGCAGCTTTTCGGGCAGCCAGACGAGGGTGATTTTGTAGCCTCCTTCCACTGACTTCAGGCTGAGTTTGCGGGTAATTTCGTCGCTTTCCTTTGCATAGATGATGGCTTGTCCGTTCTCTGCCCCCATTTCGTCTAACCAGTGGTTGAGGCTGAAGTAAGGGGTGGTTGTCAACAAATGGCGCCAGTTGGCTATATAGTCGTCGCAGACCTCTTTCTTCCCTTTCGCACTTTTTACAATAGGGAACATGAAATGTACGTCGGGATGTATCAGCTTGTTCCACTTTACGCACGACGGGCAAGTGCCGCAAGCATCTTCCTCATTGCGATTGGTGCAGCAAAGATAGCGTGCGTAGGCCAATGCCAAAGGCAATTTGCCACTACCTTGCGGCCCGGTAAACAGTTGAGCATGAGGAACACGTCCTTCTCTCACTTCTTGTATCAGCTTTTCTTTGGCTGCCTGTTGCCCTATGACGTCTTTAAAATAGAACACTTCTTGGCGGATGATCAGGGGTTAATAAATTTGTTTAGCTATTTCACGGATGCTGTCTACGGCTCCGATAGTATAAAAATGAATACTGGGTACACCGTGAGACATCAGTTCGCGGCATTGCTGTATGCACCATTCTATGCCTAATTGTTGTACCTCGGCGTCCGTAGTGCATTTGGTCACTTCGTGTGCCAGCTCTTCCGGAATATCAACTTTAAAAGTCTTGGGAATGATGCTCAGTTGCGAAAGTTTCTTAAGAGGCTTGATGCCCGGGATGATGGGCACTGTGATGCCTGCAGCCCTTGCCCGTTCTACAAAGTTGAAATATTTGCGGTTATCATAAAACAGTTGGGTAACGGCATATTCGGCTCCCGCGTCTATTTTCTTTTTCAGCCAGTAAAGATCCGAATCCAAGTTGGGCGCTTCTTCATGTTTTTCTGGATAACATGCTACTCCATACGAGAATGGCGTTTTGGTAACAGTCATTTCCGAACCGTCCACAAAGATTCCTTTGTTGAAATTGTTGATTTGTTCTTCCAATTCAATCGCATGGGTATGCCCTCCCGGCTCGGGGGTAAAAATAGATTCATGCTTGGCTTTGTCACCCCGCAAGACCAGCAGGTCGGTAATGCCCAGAAATTGTAAATCCAGCAGCATATACTCGATATCTTCGCGCGTGAAGCCGCTGCACAAGACGTGAGGCACAACGGTGATGTTATACTTGTTTTGTATGGCAGCAGCCACAGCCACCGTTCCCGGGCGACGGCGCAATCTGTTGCGCTGAAATAAGCCGTTTCCCAGTTCCTTATAGACATATTCGCTGCGGTGGGTCGTAAAGTTGATGTATTGAGGATTAAACTCTAACAACTGGTCGATGGATTGATAGAGTTTTTCTATCCCCGTACCTTTCAGTGGAGGCAATATCTCGATGGAGAATGCTGTTTTCTCCTGGCTGTTTATCAAATCGATGACTTTCATTGTCCTATCTCTGTTGAGCAAAAACTATAGCGGCAAAGATAAAACAAAAAACTGAGAAACACAGCAAGTCCTGGAAGAATGATTGGATAGAGAGGGTTCGTTGAGTTATTGTTCCTATTTCATCTCTTTTCCGGTGCTTCTCTTTGTTGATTGTGTCCAAGTATATAGGTTTCCAATGAGATAATCATAGAGAAGCACCGGATGTATTGAGATGAGTGTTTTGACTGGTAACGTCAATCGGCAATCATGATGACAACGCGGTTCCAGTCATTTTCGGCAAAGGGTTGTTCATCACCTTCCATGCTCAAAACAGCCAAACGCTTGGCATCAATTTTATATTTTTGCACCAGACAGTCACGTACGGCTTCTGCACGCTGGCGTGCCAGTCGAAGGTTGACTTCAGATGTGCCTGTACCCTTGTCGGCATAGCCAGAAATAGTAGCATTGGCTTCGGGATACCTTTTCAGGTAATCGGCAATGGCCAGAATGTTCATCTCCTGGCTCTCGGTAATGGTAGTTTTGCCGATAGCGAAAGTTACGTGGCTGCGGATGCCTTTCACTACTTTGGTGGCAGGCGGACAGTCAGGTTTAACGAATACTGTATCGACACGCAACTCGGTTTCGCGAATCACCTCTGCGCGCTGTTCATTGATAAGTTCGTTCATTTCTTCCTCGGTATAGACCACTTCCGGATATTCTACGCTGATGCATGTGATACATTTAAAGCCTGTGCCAAACTTATAAGTCAGCCCTATGCCCAAGTCAAAGTAAGTATCTATGCCGTGGTCGTCGCGTCCATTCCAACGGTCAGATACCCCGTTAGCCATTAATTCCACATTAAAGTCCAAAGCTTCGTTCAGGCGGAGACTGCCTTGCAAGCCCAGCCTTCCCATAAAACTACTGGCATGGTTGAATGAACGGTTAAAACCGATACCAGCCAGAATACTGATATCGAAAGGCCGTTCCGGGTACTTCTGAATCAGTTGGCTCAGGTTCATCATTCCATCTACAGTGGCTGCTCCGTAATAGAAACTGCTGGCCAAATCACTGTATTCCGAACCTACGCGCCCTTGCCATCCACTGAAAGCCAGGCGGGCACCCCAGACAGGCGAAAAATATTTACCTACAGCGATGCTTCCAGATGGTCTCAGTAATTTGCCAAAAGCAGCATCGCCACTGCTGTACGATAGTCCTAATTGCCCTTGAATGAACCAAGGGTTCGGATTGGATTTCTTTTCTTGCGCACCAACAGTCATACCAATGGCCAAGAGAGTGGTGCAAGCAATGAATGTCTTAAGATTCATGGCATACTAATTTATGGTACTTTGGGTCAACTGTGTTTTAACTTCTTCCCGGTCGGTAGGCGTCAAATGTGCACCATAGTCATGATAGATGTAATGTCCCAATGCATTGCTCTTATTTAAAAGAATCTGTTGCTTGTAGAAATTAGACATCTTAATGCCTATCTCTTGAGGTGTAATATCTTTCCGTCCTGCCAATTCGTCTTTGCAAGTCTGCAATTCATTTAAGAATTGTTGGATTCCTTCATTAAGAGGGGTGCCGGCAGTCTGAATATATTCACCTATTTCCAGGCTTATATGCCCGTTTTCCACAATCAGTGGCATCTCCAGTAAAGCGTCTGCTTGTTCATTGTCTACCAGTTGCACTATGAGAGCAAAAGGTTGGGTTACACTGTCTGCAACTTCAAAGCTGAAGTTACCATCGTTCAGCACTGTACTGTCCAAACGTTGTCGTTGGAGGTCTGTCAGGTAAGCCATATCATACTCCGTCATAGAAGTATGCCCGTTCAAAGTACATCCTTTAGGCATGACATGTGTACCACAGGCGGCCAAAACCAATCCTGCGGCCGCGACAGGCAAGAGCCAAAAATGTTTTCCCATCGTATGTTGAAAAGTGATATTAATGAATAAAGGCGATCCGGCTAATCGTATTAGCAGAATCGCCTTCTCTGCATTTATCTCCTATGCATTGTTGAGAATAGGATTTAGAAAACCTGGTTGGTTTTCATTCTTTAGAACCGGAAACCCAGTTTCAGCACCGGCATTTCAAATATTTTGAAATTGTGGTGTCCTACGTTGTATTTACTGAATCCTTGTGGGCAAAGCTGGATGATGTCGTAGCGATAGGCCAGTGGCTGCATTTCCAGTCCTAATACCAGTCCTTTTGCCAGACTATATTCCACACCAGCTACGGCAGCGACTTTCAAACCAAACATTTGCCCGGCTTTCCCTCCGGCCAGATAGACTTGCATGTCTATTTCTTCGTCCAGTTCCTCGTCGTACACCATTTCGCCCGTGTACGGTTCAGTAGTTTCGATTCTTGCCATCTGAAAGCCTAAGGCGGCTCCCACGTAAGGGTGTATGCGCGGATTGCTCGTCTTGAAATAACGGTCTGTGCCCACGGTGACATACCAGTTGTTTGTCATTTGTGCATTAATGTACTTCTGGTCGGGGATTACCATGTCCGGCACCTCATCGTCTCCTTCGATGTAGTCTTTCTTAGGGGTAACGCTGATATTCATGCCAAACGACAGATTGACGTCCCAGCAGTCCGTAATGAAGTATTTCGCCTGCACACCGACAATATTCACCAGGCTGTTCCCGTTGATTCCGTTGATGTTCAAGTAGCCATTCAAATCACCCGAAAAGTCTGTTCCTCCGTTGGGCAGACCTATCGAGCCGCCGGTGTTGGTGTATTGGGGGAGCAAGTAGCTGGTATTTTCATTATAAAACTGCCCGCTATTGCCCAGCACCAACGACACCTGCCACTGGCCTTTTTGTGGAGCAAACACTACACCCTCTTTTTTGCTCTTCGATGGCTGCGCCCAAAGGGGCGCAGCTACCAAAGCAGCCAATAAGATAGTGCAAAGTTTCTTAATCATTTTACTCTATTTAAGCTGTGTTCAATTTTATTCTGCAACTTCCTCGTTCTGTTCCGAGATGCGGTCTATTTCAGCCAGCAGGGCTTCATTGGCTGCAGTCAGTTCGTCCTGAGCTTCTTGCAAGTCATTTTCTGCTTCTTCAAGGTCTTCTTGAGCGATGGTTACAGCATTAGCCTCTTCGTTGGCATACTTCTTCTGACGTTCTTGTGCTTTCAGCAGGGCGGTTTCTGCGTCATACATCTCTCCTTCAGCCCATACTAATGCATCATTAAGATCTTTCTTTAGATCATCCAGCGTCTCGGCGTCTTCGCTCTCATAGCTCAAGTAAGTATTGATGGCAGCAGCTACCTTTTCGATTACCGGTTTAACGGCATACTTCAGGGCCTCGGCGTCTTCAATCTTCTTATCTATGTCTGCGAACTTGGCTTGCAGGGCTTCGTCGGCTTGCGTATATGCCCATTCTGCGGAAGCAGCCTCTTCAGCAGCCTTGGCGATGATGGCGTTGACGTCAGCCAGGTGTTCGTTCAGTTCTGCCTTCAAAGCTGCAATGGCTTCTTCGTTCTCCAATGTTGCCTTGGCAATGTCGATAAGTGCTTGGAGATAAGCAGCCGTACCCACCATACCGTAACGGTATAAGTTGTCATTGATGTGGGTGAACGGAACGAAGTCTGCATCGGGAACCAGTTCCATATAGTCGGCTGAGATTTCATCCTTTATTTCGTCCACTGTCAAATCTACCAGACGAGCTTCGACTTCTCGGCGTCTTGTGCCAAACAAATCCTCCGACAACTGGGATATGAAGTTCTTCAGTTCAGAACGATAGACTTCTGCCAATTCAACAGCGTCTACCTCTTCTTCATTGCGATAGGCGTCATTTAAAATGATTCCGTTGAAATGGTCTAGTCCCAAAGTCTCATAGTAATCATAGTAGGTTTGGTATGCTTCCGCATATGCATTGTAATAATCAAACCATGCTCCTTCTCCGGTTTCGTAGTTGGAGATGGCATTAAACAATTCTTTCAGCTTCTCTTGGATGGCAGCGTCCCCGCTTTCATTCTCTAAGGCGGTTTCGCGGGCGTTGGCTACGGCAACTTGATAATCGGCATTAGCTTTGATTATTTCCTTCTCCTTCAAGGTTTCGGCATCTTTCTTTATTTGTTTAAACTTTCCTTCTTCCTCTCTGAGAATTTTAAGCGCGTCGTTTGCAGCGTTAACAGCCTCATCTTTCGCATTGGTTTGTTCTTCGGTAGGATTGGCTATGAGCGCATAGTCTGCTATCGCCTGTTGGGCAAGAGCATCAGCAGTTTCGTAAGCAGCTTGTTTTGAATCAACGTTGCTTTGGGCAGCATTTACAGTAGCGTCATATTTTTCCTGTATGGTACCTTCTACGTATTCTCCTTCGATATATCCACCTACGGCAGCTATATATTCTTGATTTGCTTGTTCAATAGTTTGGTTAAGGATTTGCCATGATTGGAGATTCTCTTCCGCATACGTATCGTAAGCTTCGACTGCTTCTTGATAAGCCTTCAATGCAGCATTGTACTTGTCTACGGCTTCCTTTACTTTGTCGTAACCAGGCATCTGCGTGGCATCTGTTTCCAGCTTGCCTTGGTATGCTTCGACAGCTTGTTTCCAAATGGCTTTCTTTTCTTCAATCTGTTCATTCAGGCTGGTCAGATAGGGTGTCATTTCCAGGATCTCGTTGTTCGTCCAAGCGTCGCCGTTGGCTGTGCGCGTCCAGCTATTGACATCCTTGAGGTATTCGTTCAACGTCTCTTTCTGCTTGAAGTTGTCGGCAGTGCCATCACTCAAAGCCAAGAGATATTCAGAATATTTGAATTCAGCTTTCGAGATGCCCCAGTCGTTGATGTAGGTCGGCAAGCCCATGATGTTGCGGTTCTGTATCTTGATTTCCGGCAGGGTGTATTCCTTGGTGGCCGGAGTAGCCAGCGTCCCGTCTTCGTTCCATACACCTACGATGGCCTCGTAAGCTTGTTTCAGCTTTTCTACCTCCTGAGCTTCGGTGACAGTGCTGGTCTCCAGCTTTTTCCTTTCAATCTCGAGGTCAGCCAGTTGTTTTTCGATGCCTTCCAACTGGTTGTCCAGTTCTTTCTTTTGGGCTTCCAATGCTTCAATGCTGCTGAAGTCAGCTTCGGCTGCAGCTTTGGCTACATTGTAAGCCTCTACGGCTGCATCGTATTCGCGTTGTTTCAGCTCTACGTTGCGTGCCAGTTGGCGTTTTGCCAATTCGTCAGACTGTGCAGCGTCCAGTTCTTTGATGGCGGTTGTCAGAGCTTCAGCTTTTTCTTCGTAGGTTTCGGTTGCTTTGTCCACAGCTTCTTTGGCATTTTCTACTGCGGTTATCCATTCTTCCAAATGAGTCTTTTGTGCGTCTGTCAGCGTGTTCTTTGCCAAAGCCAGGTTTTTCAGTGCCTGTTCATACAAGGCTTGCTGTTTGGCCAGTTCCGTCTTCACTTCCATCAGGTCCAGTTCCAGTTGCGCGGCGGCCAGTTGAGCCTGACGTTCGCGTTCCTGCTGCTGGGCTTCCAGTTGGCTGATCAACGCTTCCAGACGGGCTCTTTCTTCCTCGTTTTTGATGTTTCTCAGTTCTGCCTCATACTGGGCTTTCAGCGCTTTGGCTTCCTGTTCAGCAGCCAATGCCTCGTAATAGCGTGCCTGTGCGGCTACCACGGCTTTTTGTGCTTCCTTCAGAGCGGCATCTGCCAAGATAGAAGCAGCATTAGCCTCTTCTACACTGGCTCTCGCCTTTAACAATTCAGATTTTGCTTGACGCAGGATGGTAATGCCTTCCGGTTCATCGTTGTCAATACACCCGGTAAACACCGGCACCGTGCCAAGCAGCATGCCAGTCACGGCTAAGTAAGTCCACTTTTTCATAATTTAAAGATGATGTTAGTAAAACAGATGGTTATTAAAAAAATCTATGGATTTTATTCTTCATTTACGCTGGCACGTAACGCTTGCGTCCGCGCGTTCACGCGATAATCAGTGGGTGTCATGTGTTCGAATTTCATGAAAGTGGCATAAAATGTGCTGCGTGACAGGAAGCCACAGCGGGCTGCCAATTCGTTCATGCTGCAATTCTCATTTCTTAACAACTGTTTGGCATATTCTACCCGGTAACTGTTTAACAAAGTTTTTAGGTTGCATCCGAAAAATTTGTTAACTACTTTCGATAAATAAGTCGTATTGGTGAAAAGCATCTGGCTGAGTTTGGTCAAATTGATGTCTTTGTCCAAATACACTCGCTTGTTTTCTAATACAAAGAGGATATTTTCGTAAAGAAGCTTCATTTTAGGAGTGGCAGACAACTTGGGAATCTCCTCGTTGTAAGCCTCTTTGGGCTCGCCCGTAATGGTTGCGAATCCAAACTTCTCGATAGCGTTAATCTTTGTCATGACTGATGGTGTTATCATGGTTATTTCGTTTTTTTAGGTGATGCGTTATCATTTTTCGCATCTTGTTTGAGTATTATCGATTGTTTTCAACTTTGATGTTGTGAGGCAAATATAACATTTATATTTATTAAATTACGAAATTTATTGGAAAAACTTTAATAAGACATATACTTTTTTAAAGAATTGGACTTTTTTTCTTTTTTACGTCAGCCATCAGGCGAGGCTTGTAATATTTTTGCCAAAAAGAAGTTTTTTCACTGTTAAGTAGCCGTTCATATTTATACTATAATGGAGAGTGAGGTATCTGTCATTCTGAGCGAAGCCCGTAGGGCGTAGTCGAAGAATCTCACTACATGCACTACCCAAGGGAATCGTGTCTTTCGGGAGATGTTTCGACTTCGCTTCACACCCCCTCTTACCTCCCCCGTTTGTCGGGGGAGAACAATGCTCAACATGACAGATACACATCATATAAACCAAATATCAACAACTACTTATTTTCTTGTTTGTTTGCGGGGAAATTTGTTCCGAAGAGAAGGGGAAAAAGAAAGGGAAAGGGGAAAAAAGAATGAGGGCGCTCGTCTTTGACGATACGCCCTCATTGTGTACCCGAAGCGGGACTTGAACCCGCACAGCCATTACTGGCCAAAGGATTTTAAGTCCTTCGTGTCTACCATTCCACCATCCGGGCAGCCTTATGAATAAAGAGCGGCAAACGAGACTCGAACTCGCGACCCCGACCTTGGCAAGGTCGTGCTCTACCAACTGAGCTATTGCCGCAATGGCTTTTTATGTAGAACGGCTGCAAAGATAGGAAGTTTCCCTTTGCTGCGCAACTTTTTTTCTTGAAAAGTTCGGTTTAAGTTGCCTTACCTGTCCAGCAACGCCTTTTCCGCCTGCTCCATCCGTTCGAAATGGAAGCCTTCCATCGTCTGTTGCATCAGCGCGACGATGCGGTCGTTGCACAGGTTGCCGATGCTGCCTTCGTGCGTGTGGTGCACCTCTTTGACGGGTTTGAACTTGCCGGCCTCTATCTCCAAGCCCACTTTCTTGTAGGCATCGCGGAAGGGCATCCCTTCGCGCGCCAGGCGGTTCACTTCTTCTACGCTGAAGATGGGGTCGTAGCGCGGGTCGTCCAGGATGTGGGTGTTCACCTTGATTTCGTGCATGATGTAGGTCGTCATTTGCAGGCAATCTTTCAGCTCCTGGAAGGCCGGCAGGAAGACTTCTTTGATGATTTGCAAGTCGCGGAAGTAGCCCGACGGCAGGTTGTTGGCAATCATCATGATTTGCTGCGGCAACGTCTGCAGTTTGTTGCATTTGGCGCGTGTCAGCTCGAACACGTCGGGGTTCTTCTTGTGCGGCATGATGCTGGAACCCGTGGTGCAGTCGTCGGGCAACTTCACGAAGCCGAAGTTCTGGCTGTTGAACAGGCAAGCGTCGTAGGCCAGCTTTGACAGTGTTCCGGCGATGGTGGCCAAGGCGAAGGCCACGTTCCGCTCCATCTTGCCGCGCCCCATTTGGGCGTAGACCACGTTGTAGTTCATGGAGTCGAAACCTAACAGCTCCGTGGTCATCGTGCGGTTCAGTGGAAACGACGAACCGTATCCGGCAGCCGAGCCCAGCGGATTGCGGTTGCACATCCGGAAGGCTGCTTGCAGGAACAACATGTCGTCTGCCAGACTTTCGGCATAGGCTCCGAACCATAGGCCGAAGGACGAAGGCATGGCCACCTGCAAGTGTGTGTAGCCCGGCATCAGCACGTCCTTATAGGCTTCGCTTTGCCGGATCAGCACGCCGAACAGTTGTTCCACTGCCTCGGCAATTTCCTTGATTTGGGCACGGGTGAAAAGCTTCAGGTCCAGCAGCACCTGGTCGTTGCGCGACCGTCCGCTATGTATCTTTTTTCCCATGTCGCCCAGCCGTCGTGTCAACATCAGCTCCACCTGCGAATGTACGTCTTCCACACCGTCTTCTATCACGAACTCTCCCCGTTCGGCTGTGGCATAGATGTTTTTCATCTCCGCCAGCAACGGCTTCAGTTCGTCGGCCGTCAGCAGGCCGATGCTTTCCAGCATGGTGATGTGGGCCATAGAACCCAATACGTCGTACTTGGCCAGATAGAGGTCCATCTCGCGATCACGCCCCACGGTGAAGCGTTCGATGTCTTTATTGATTTCTACGGATTTCTCCCAAAGCTTCAGAGCCATATAAATGAAGAATGATGAATGAAGAATAATGATGCTTCTGTTTTCGTCCCCTGCTCCTTATTCGTAGGGAATCACGGCCAGCATGTCTGCCATCTTTTCCAGTCCTTCCTGCAATGGCTTTTGCACCATGGCCTTCATGAACGGGTTCAAGTCCATGCCTATGGTCAGTTTTATTTTACATTCCGTTTCTGCCACGGGCACAATCTGTATCCACAGGTTGAAAGGCAGGGGCGAAGAAGTAGTTCCGAATTTGATACACTTCTCCGGCTCACGCTCTACAATCTGCAGGGTGATGCGTCCCACCGGTGCTGCTTCGAAGCTCAACGAGTCGGCGTCGAAAGCCAATCCTTTTACTTTGTCTTCCGGGATGCGGTCTTTGATTTTTTCCAAATTGTTCAAATCCGACAATTTGGCATACACGGCCGCCTGTGGGGCGGACACGTGTTTGATGCTGCTTTCAAATTTGGTCATTCGCGGTCTTTATTTGGCTGCGTCCCAGTGAGCGGGGTCTTTTCTCCATTCGTTCAGTGTCTCGATGTCTTGCTCTTCGATGTAGCCTGTGCGCAGGGCCACGTCCATCACTGCTTCGTAGTTGGTCAGGGTCACCAGCGGCACCTTGGCCTCTTTGAACGCTTTTTCAGCCACGGGGAAGCCGTAGGTGTAGGCAGCCACCATGCCGATGACTTCACAACCGTCGCGACGAATGGCATCGACTGCTTTCAGGCTGCTGCCGCCTGTCGATATGAGGTCTTCGACCACCACCACCTTCATGCCCGGGCGCAGTTCGCCTTCTATCAAATTTTCCAGACCGTGGTCTTTCGGCGTGGAGCGTACATAGACAAAGGGCAGATTCAATGCGTCGGCCACCAATGCTCCCTGCGGGATGGCACCCGTTGCAACACCGGCGATGGCATCCACTTGCCCGAAACGTTCCAGAATCAGGCGTGTGATTTCTGTCTTCACAAAACTGCGGAGCGAGGGATAGGACAATGTCTTGCGGTTGTCGCAGTAGAAAGGCGACTTCCAGCCCGAAGCCCACGTGAACGGGTTGGCCGGTTGAATCTTAATAGCTTTGATTTTTAGTAGTTTCTCAGCGAACAGTCTTTCTAAGGTTTTCATAGCTAACCAAATGTTTAGTGGTAAAATCAACTGCAAAAGTATATAAATGGAATGATATAAGAAAAGAGTAAGACGATATTTTTTTTCAGCATGTTTATTTGTCTTACCATTCATCTTCGTCCACGCTCCCGATGCAGAGGCGGATGTCGTCGGCTGAAAAGCCTCGCCCTAATGCGAACCGGGTCAGCTTCGCGCGACATTCAAAGCCGTCGGTATTGTGAATACTTTTCTTTTTTGACTCCAGCAGGGCTTTCAAGGCGGCCAAGTATTCTTCGGTGTCTATCTCGGCCAGCAGCGGGCGGTAGATTGCCGGCTCTATGCGCTTTTGGCGCAGGGCCAGGTCGATTTTCAGTTTCCCCCACTTGGCAAAGCGGAATTTGTCTTGTATGAAAGCGCGGCTGTAACGTCTCTCGTCGATGAATTTGTCTTGCTCCAGCCGATCGGCAATCCGGTCGGCCATGTCGTGGGGCACCCCCTTGCGCACGAGTTTGTCGGTTACTTCGCTGCGGCAATGCTCGGCTTGCGCACAGTAAGCTTCCATGCGTTTCAGTTCTTTGTTCTCGTCAGTTTCGTTCATAGTTGTGAATGATATTTGTCAGAAACGGGCCGTCGGGCCATGGCGAAGCGGTCGTTTCCGCTCAAATCCTTTTCAACCCTTATGTCTGTGTAGCCTTGGCCTTCCAGCAGTGCCGCCATTTCGCGGCCGAATGTGCGGTTGATTTCAAAATATAGCCGGCCACCCGGTTGGAGCAATTTTTGTCCCAGTTGTGCAATGTGCCGATAAAAGAGAAGCGGGTCGTTGTCGGGTACGAAAAGCGCCCCGGCAGGCTCGTACAGCAGCACGTTGGGCGCCATGCCGGCCTCTTCGGATTCGGTCACGTAAGGCGGGTTGCTGACCAGGACGTCGAATCTCGTTGTCGCCTCTGGGTCGTGTGCCAGTACATCCTGCTGCCTGAACACGACGTCGGCTTCCAGCCGCTTGCTGTTGGCACGCGCCACAGCCAAGGCCGCCGGCGAGATGTCCCACGCCTCGACGTATGAACCCGGCACCTCCAAGGCCAGTGTGACGGCAATGCACCCGCTGCCTGTGCCAATGTCCAGCACGTGCGCTCCCGGTGCGGTTTCTTTCAGCACACGTTCCACCAGCTCTTCTGTCTCCGGTCTCGGAATCAGCACGCCGGGGTCTACGCCGAAGTCGCGTCCCAGAAAACGGGCTTTCCCCTCTATGTATTGCAGGGGCTCGAAGCGCAACAAGCGTTGCACGATGTCATCCAGTTGTTGCCCGGCTTCTGCGTCCGGACAGAGCGGCTCGTTCAGCACGTAACTTGTCGGCCGTTGTCCCATCATCTCGCAGCATACGATGCGTGCCAAGGCTGCCGCTTCGCGGTCGTCGTACTTGGCTTTCAATAGGTTACGCAGTTCGGCAGGGGTCAGGTTCATGCTGTTTCGGATTTTGTGGGCGCAAAAGTAATGTTTTTCTTTTAAATACTTCATCCTTCTTCTTTGAAATGTTTGGGGGCGGTTTCCCTTTCCGGCCGGACGCATGGGCGGAAGGGGGTGGATGATAAATAATCTGTATACCGATATGTTCCAAATACGTTCTTTGTTCGTGTCTATACACTCGAACTTGGTACGAGCCGGGTACGAGCCGGGTACGACCTTGGTCCCTGGGTGGCTCGAGAGAAGCAGGAAGGTAATAAATGCGTACAATTTGTGGCCTCGTGAGAAGCTTGGATTCGCTGTTGTGCAGTGTGGCAGGACGGTTATAATGTTAAAAGACTGAATATTGCTTAATTTTTCATTGAATAATAGCGCCTATTATAAATTATATATGTATATTTGCAGTTGCAAAGAAAACATTGCATACAAAGAAACAAATGGATATGAGTATGAGGGCGGTATTGAATGAAAAACGTTGTGTAACCGCAGGTAACACCGATAGGACTGGTTGTCGCAGATTTCGCGTCTGTGCAAATCGCTTTTATCTGTGTTGTCTGTGGTTGAATTTTTTGTTTCGTCATCGGATACTGATATGTTAAAAACAGGAAAGTAATTTAATTTTTTAGGTTAAATGGGTGGAATTTATAATTTATAAACTAATTTTGCGTAATTATTTTGCCGTGAGGCATGGATATGTCCCTGCGGTTTAGAGAAATCGTAGGGAACAGAGGATTCCTCAGGGAGTCCTTGTCGTTTATTTGTTTTGTTTGCGTGAGGGTATATCGGTTGATATGCCCTCTTTTTGTAGGTGCGTGTTCTTCGGATGCTGTGGAAGTCGTTTGAAGTCGTGTTGTGCCGTGTGAAGTTCTTTTCACGGATAAATGTAGCGTTGTTTTTTAATCCTTGTTTTGATACGGATAGGTACTTCGTTTGGTAGAATGGGAGGCGGAAGTGAAAAAGTAAGACGGATGTGCCTTCGATTTGGAATTATTTGTTTACATTTGTACGCACATTGCATTTGCTATGTGTCTAATTATGAGTATTAATTAATGAAACAAAGAAGAGAAATGAAAAAAGGATTCTTGATCGGTATTTTAACAGTCTTTGCTTTGCTGCTTGTTGTAAATGTAAGTGCTCAGGAACGCGCTTTGGGCAAAGACCGCAAGTCATTGCAGAAGTATGAAAAAGTGTTGAATAAAGATTTGAAGAAAAAAGCCTTGAAGGAGGCACGCAAGGAAGCCAAGCGCCTGACGAAAGAGGGATTCCGCACGCCTGTGGGCAAATTGCCGCTGGACAAGCAGATTGAGGACGCCTGGCAGAAGCAGGCAGAGCTGGATATGGAGGGAAATCCGTATTGGTATGTGGCATCTGCACGGGTGATTGCAGGCAACCAGTCGGCTGCCGTTTTGCAGGCTACGAATGCTGCCAAGATTGACCTGGTGGGACAGATACAGACTAAGGTCACTCAACTGATTGAGGAAAAAACCGCCAATGATGATATGGGGCAGGAAGAGGCTGCCAGCCTGAAGAGCATGGTGGCTACCAGCAAAAGCATTATCTCGGGGACGCTGGGACGTGTGCTGCCGCTGGTGGAAGTGTACAGAACGTTGCCCAACAAGAATGTGGAAGTGATGGTTACCATCGGTTGTACGGCTCAGATGACCAACGAGGCGGCTGTCAAGGCCATGCGTGAAGAGTTGGCCAATAAGTCGGAAGATCTGGCTAAGGAGTTGGATAAACTGGGCTACTAACAGAGGGTGATGGAGAATTGTTGCGGCCTGATGGAAGTGCGCAGGTTGGCGAAATGGGTGCTTCTCTTGGCAATAATGGCTTTTTCCGTGCCCCTGAATGCCCAGAAAATCGTGAAGGTGAAAAATGTGCAGGGACGCTGGCAGGTGAGTGATAACATTACCTTGAAAGAGGCGGAGGAACGAGCGTTGAACGAGGCCAAGAAAGAAGCTTTGCGGCGTGCCGGGGTGATGGAGAATGTCTGGTCTGTTTTTGGGCAAATTACCCAGGAAAGTGGGACTGAGTTTGAAGAGGCGTATTCGCAGATGAACATCTTGGCCATTGGAGGGATGGTAAATATTACCAAACAGAAAGTGGAAGAAGTGTGGGACACCGATACGCGCAGCTTGTACAAGGTGGTGACCATCGATGCCGAAGTGAAGAAGGACGATGAGGCTGACAAGGCGTATGCTTTGGAGGTGAGCGGGTTCTCGCCGGTCTATAAGGTGGGCGATTCGTTTACGTGTAAGTTGCGCGTGTTTGGGACTAATTCTTATTTGAAGTTTTTCTGGTTTGACAGTAATGGAGGCTCGCTGCTCTATCCCAATGATTACGAAGGCAATCAACAGTTGGAGGCGGGAAAGGAGTACCAGCTACCGTTTCATTATGGTGTGCAATATTTGATGGATAAGCAGTCTGCGGACAGTGGGAGCGAAAAGATTAACATGATGTGGGTGGCTACGAAAGATGATATTCCTTTTACGGGCGAAGTGACTTACGAGAATGTGTTAAAGTGGATTTATGCCATCCCTAACAGCCGGCGTTGTGCACACTATGATATGGTGATGATAAAATAACGATAGGACATGAGGAAAACGAGAAATATCTTTGCCGTCTGCTTGCTGCTTTGCTTGGCAGGGCCTTTGTGGGCGCAGGATAATGATTTGGAGAAGGCGTTTGATGAGTTTGCCACGCAGCAGTCTCAGACTTTTAATGACTTTAAGTCGAAAGCGGATGCGGATTTCGAATCATTCTTGCGGGAAGCGTGGCAAGCTTTTGATGCTTTTGAACCGGAGATTGCACCTGTGAGGCCGGAACCGGTAAATCCGGTAGAGTTTGATAAATCCAAGCCTGCTGTTTCGCCAGTTGATATTCGTCCCGGCGAGGTAAAGATGGTTGAACCGTCGCAGGAACCAGTAGGGGTGCCCGTGCCTTCGGTTGGGGCAGGACAGTCGTCGCGCAGGACGACAATGACATTTTATGGGACTGACATAGAGGTGGCTGTCGATGCGCTGAAGGGTTTTTCGTTGGGGGGCATCCAAGAAGGGGATGTGGCCGATGCCTGGCGGGCTGTGTGTGGCATGGATTATGAGCCGCTGTTGAGTGACTGTTTGCGTGTAAAGAAGGAATGTAACTTGGGAGACTGGGCTTATTTGCAACTGACTAAGCAGATTGGGCTGGAATTGTATGGAAAGGAACGGCCTGACGAGGTGGCTTTCCTGCAAATGTTCTTGTTGAATAAATCTGGTTACAAGGTTCGTCTGGCCAAGATAGACGATGGGCTTCATCTGTTGGTGGCGCCCGGCAGCACGATTTATGGTTCGCCTTATCTGCGCCTGAACGGTGAGAAGTATTATGTCTTTGAACCTCAGCCTGGAGCTTCTATGCGCATTTATACCTATAAGCAGGATTTTGCCGATTCCAAGAATCAGGTGAGTCTGAGCATGGAGAACGTGCCGTCGTTTTCGATGGTGGAAGAACCGCGTACGTTTGTTTCGGCCGACGGGCGTGTGACAGTGCAGACGGCAGTCAACCGGAATCTGATGGATTTTTATCGTGATTATCCGCAGTGTGACGTGGTGTTGCACTATAAAACACCGCTGAGCAAGAATTTGCGTGAGGATTTGTACCGGCAGTTGCGGCCTGTGGTCGAAGGGAAGTCGCAGGCAGAGGCTGCCAATGTGTTGCTGGACTTTGTGCAGACCTCTTTCCAATATATGACAGACGGTGAGCAGTTCGGTTATGAAAAACCATTTTTCCCTGACGAGACGTTCTATTATCCTTATTGCGATTGCGAGGATCGTGCGATGCTGTATGCCACGTTGGTGAAAGACTTGCTGGGGCTGAAGGTCGTTTTGTTGGATTATCCCGACCATATTGCTTCGGCTGTGTGTTTCACGGAAAAGGTTCCCGGTGATGCGGTGGTGCTGGCAGACGGGACTCGGTATGTGGTATGTGATCCTACGTATATAGGTGCTCCGGTAGGTCGTTGTATGGATTCGTATAAAAACGTGAGTCCGGATGTTATCTTTTGAATGTTAAATATTATAATATTTGTCATTCAGGTCTTTTTTCAATCCGGTATTGTCATCTGCGTCTATCAAAATTGTGTATTTTTGCAGAGTGAACAGTGTAATTGTTCGTGAATATTGTAATATACATAAGTATCATGCAGAGGTTAATTAATGACATTGTTGAGCGCGCCAAGGCGAACCGCCAACGCATTGTTCTTCCCGAAGGTACGGAAGAACGCACTTTGAAGGCTGCTAATCAAGTATTGACAGATGGTGTTGCCGACCTGATTCTGTTGGGAAATCCTGACGAAATCCATGCTTGTGCCAAAGAGTGGGGTTTGGGAAATATTGATAGGGCTACTATCATTGACCCGGAGAACAATCCTAAGAAAGAGGAATATGCCCAATTGTTGTGCGAGTTGCGCAAGAAAAAGGGGATGACTATTGAGGAGGCCCGCGAATTGGTGCTGAATCCGCTTTATTTGGGTTGCTTGATGATAAAGAATGGAGATGCCGATGGACAGTTGGCTGGTGCACGCAATACGACAGGCAATGTGTTGCGTCCTGCTTTACAGATCATAAAGACGTCTCCGGGCATTACGTGTGTGTCGGGGGCCATGCTGTTATTGACCCATGCTCCGGAGTATGGACAGAATGGATTGCTGGTGATGGGTGATGTGGCCGTTACGCCGGTGCCTGATGCCGGACAGTTGGCTCAGATTGCTGTGTGCACGGCCCGTACGGCGCAGGCTGTAGCAGGTCTTGACCCTAAAGTGGCTTTGTTGAGCTTCTCTACTAAAGGCTCTGCCAAGCATGAGGTGGTGGACAAAGTGGTGGAGGCTCTGAAGATTGCCAAGGAGATGGCTCCTGATATTGCTATTGACGGAGAATTGCAGGCTGATGCTGCTCTTGTGCCGGAAGTCGGAGCCAGCAAAGCGCCGGGTTCGGCCATTGCAGGGCATGCCAATGTATTGGTTGTTCCGTCGCTCGAGGTGGGCAACATTTCCTATAAATTGGTACAACGCTTGGGACATGCCGATGCTATCGGCCCGATTTTGCAAGGCATTGCTCGTCCGGTCAATGACTTGTCTCGTGGTTGTTCCATCGAAGATGTGTATCGTATGATTGCCATTACAGCCAACCAGGCTATTGCTGCTAAGAACCAGAAATAACCCATTAATCTATAAACATGAAAGTATTAGTATTGAATTGCGGCAGTTCGTCCATCAAATACAAGTTGTTTGATATGGACCATAAGGCTGTCATTGCCCAAGGGGGCATCGAGAAGATTGGTCTGAAAGACTCGTTCTTGAAGTTGACTTTGCCGAATGGCGAGAAGAAAATCTTGGAGAAGGACATCCCGGAGCACACGGTGGGAGTGGAATTTATCCTGCAAACGTTGACCGGCGCTGAGTATGGCGTGGTGAAGTCAATGGATGAAATTGACGCAGTGGGCCATCGTATGGTGCATGGAGGGGAGAAGTTCAGCCAGTCGGTGTTGCTGACGCCGGAGGTCTTGGAGGCTTTTGCCGCTTGCAATGATTTGGCTCCGTTGCACAACCCGGCCAACCTGAAGGGTGTGCATGCCATTTCTGCTATTCTGCCTAATGTGCCTCAGGTGGGGGTGTTTGATACTGCTTTCCACCAGACTATGCCGGATTATGCTTATATGTATGCCGTGCCTTATGAGTTGTATCAGAAGTATGGTGTGCGCCGTTACGGCTTCCACGGGACTTCGCACAGATATGTTTCCAAGCGTGTCTGCGAGTTCCTGGGTGTCAATCCGGAGGGACAGCGCATCATTACCTGCCACATCGGCAACGGAGGTTCCATTACGGCCATCAAGGATGGGAAGAGCGTGGACACGAGCATGGGCTTGACCCCGTTGGAAGGCTTGATGATGGGTACGCGCAGTGGTGACATTGATGCGGGAGCTGTGACTTACATCATGGAAAAGGAAGGATTGGATGCTGCGGGCTTGTCTAATCTGCTGAACAAGAAGAGTGGTGTGATGGGCATTTTCGGTGAGTCGAGCGACATGCGTGACCTGGAAGCGGCTGTGGCTGCTGGCAATCCTCGTGCCCGTCTGGCTGAAAATATGTATTTCTATCGCATCAAGAAGTACATCGGCGCTTATGCGGCAGCTTTAGGAGGTGTGGATATCCTGGTATTTACCGGCGGTGTGGGTGAGAACCAGGCTTCGGCACGTTGGGGCGCTTGTGAAGGCTTGGAATTCATGGGCGTTAAGCTGGATGCCGAGAAGAACAAGGTGCGTGGAGAAGAGGCTGTCATTTCTACGGACGATTCGAAAGTGAAAGTCGTGGTTATTCCTACTGATGAGGAGCTGATGATTGCTTCGGACACCATGGCTATCCTGAAGGGCTGAGGCGCCGTTGACATATATAATAATAGAATAGGGGGCGTGCCGGAGATTCCGCGCACGCCCCCTGTGTGTTTCGATGGGCACCGGTCGGGGTCAGTCGGTGCATTTCAGTTGCCATTCATACGTGCCGGCCTCCAGGGGGAGCGGTTGGGCGTTTTTGACGTTGGAGGGTGGGTAGAATGTGGCCGTGCTGTTGGGTGGAACGGTGACGCGGTAGGTGATGTGCTTGCCTTGGCGTTCCCATTGCGAGCGGATTTCCCCGTAGGGTGAAAGGTGGATGGCTTCGAAGCGTTCCAGGCCTTGGGGGAAGTTGGGGCGTAGTATGATGTGCTTGAAGCCCGGTTGTTCGGGGTCGGGGAAGATGCCTCCCAGTCCTTTGAAGAACCATCCGCCTATTTCGCCGAACATCATGTGGTTGTCCGATATGTCGCGTGTGGCGTTCAAATCCCAGTTTTCGAGCAGGGTTGTGGCGCCGCCGTTGACCACCCAGTTGCCCCACGAGGGGTAGGTGGTCTGTGTGGCCAGGCGGTAGGCTGTCTCGGCTTCTCCGTTTTCGCTCAGTGCGCTCAGAATGGCTTTGGCGCCCAGCACTCCTACGTCGAGGTGATAGCCGTCTTTCTGTACCTGGAGGGCCAGGTTGCGGGCTACTGTCCGGCGCAGGCTGTCGGGCACGATGCCCCAGTAGAGGGGTACACTCAGTTCGGTTTGCGCTCCGTCGGCATAGAGGTCGGTCTGTGGGTCGAGGAACTTGCGGTTGATGGCTTCGCGGGTCTTTGCTGCGAGGGCGATGTAGCGTTGGTGGTCTTCTTGCTTGCCGAACAGTCGGGCGGCGCGGGCCAGTATGCAGGCGTCTACGTAGAGGTAGGTGGAGGAGGTCAGTTCTTTGTTGGCACGGGATTTCACCGGCACCCAGTCGCCTCGGCCCCACGAGGTCAGTCCGTCGGTGCAATGGGCGGCGGCGTAGTCTACGTAGCGTTTGATGTTGTCGTAGCAGTCGGCCAGGGGTTTGCTGTCGCCGTAGAAGAGGTAGAGGTGCCAGGGGATGAGGGCGATGCTGCTGGTCCAGTCCAGTCCGTTGTCGGTGCCGTAGCCCCATCCGCCGGTGGGGATGATGTCGGGCAGGACTCCGTCGGGGCGTTGTTCGTCGCGGTGGTCGGCCATCCATTTTTCGTAGACGGTGAAGCCGTCGTAGTTGTAGAGGGCGGTT
Source organism: Candidatus Bacteroides merdipullorum (assembly GCA_019116045.1). GTDB lineage: Bacteria > Bacteroidota > Bacteroidia > Bacteroidales > Bacteroidaceae > Bacteroides > Bacteroides merdipullorum. The sequence goes on from DXCK01000046.1 coordinate 41,835, forward strand.
TCGATGGCGAAGTGGCTGTCGCCGGTCCATCCGTTTTTCTCGCGTTGGGGGCAGTCGGTGGGATAGCCCATGAGGTTGGACAGGTAGGCGCGGTTGGTGGCTTGCCATAGCTGGGAGATGAGGCTGTCTGAGGCGTCGATGTGTCCGATGGGGGGTACGTCGCTGTGGATGAAGTAGGCGGTGAGGTTTTCGCGGTCCAGGTGGATGGGGCGGTCGGCGGTCACTTCGACGTAGCGGAAGCCTTTGTAGTTGAAGTGAGGGGTGAACTGGTCCTGGCCTTGTCCGCTGAGGATGAGGATGTCGGTCTGGAAGGGGTCGCTGTTGTCGGCAGGGCGGTGGTAGACGTCGATGTTGGAGAGGTCGACGTGGCCGTCCGGGTAGAGCCGTTCGCCGTGTTTCAGGCGGAGGGTAGTGCCGGGTGTGCCGCTGACGCGGATGTGGGTGGTGCCGGACATGTTCACTCCGAAGTCGAAGACGTAAGTGGTGTCATCCAACTGGCGGCAGGTGCGGGCGGGGATGGTGTCAACGGCGCGGATGGGCACGGCTTGTTGGGCGGTGACAAGGGTCGAGGGGGCGGGGCGGGGGTTGGCGGGTTGCCAGGCCGAGTCGTCGAAGTGGGGTGTGTCCCAGCCCTGCTGTTCGAGGCGGGCGTCGTAGTGTTCGCCGGTGTAGATGCTGTTGTAGACGAGGGGGCCTGCCGACGAAGTTTTCCAGTCGGGTCCGGTGGCGATGACTTCTTCGGTGCCGTCGGCGTAGGTGATGCGCAGGTTAAGGCAGAAGGCGGGGCGGTTGCGCCAGGGGGCGCGGTGGAAGTCCCAGACGGCCAGGGATTGGTGGTTGTACCAGCCATTGCCCAGGAGGACGCCGATGGTGTTGTCGCCTTGTTGTAGTTGGGGGGTGACGTCGTAGGTGACGTAGAGGTTGCGGCGGTCGAAGCGTGTGTAAAGCGGGTCGAGGCGGTGGTTGCCGATGCGGTGGCCGTTGACGGAGAGCTCGTAGAGCCCGGCGGCGGCGATGTAGGCGCGGGCCTGTCGGATGGGCCGGTCGGCACGGAAGGTGCGGCGGAAGTAGGGGGCGGGTTTGTAGTTGATGTCGCGCCCGTCGTCAATCCAGGTGCCTTGCCAGGGGTGTGTGCCCATCAGTCCGGTCTCGAAGTGAGCCGTGGCCGATGTGGAGGGCACTTGGTCTTTGTCCCAGACGCGGACTTGCCAGTAGTAGCGGGTGAGGGGTTGCAGGGCGGGGCCGTCGTAGGTGAGCAGCATGTCGGGGGCGGTGCGTCGTCCGGTGTCCCACAGGTCGCCTTTTCCCTGGGTCACAGATGCGGAGTCGGTGCCTACGACCACGCGGTAGGCTGTCTGCCGGGCTCCTTGTCTGGGGTCATCCAGTCGCCAGATCAGGCGAGGCGTGGGGTTGTCGATGCCCAGGGGGTTGGTGAGGTGTTCACATTGCAGGGCAACGGGACGGCAGGGGGTGTCTGTTGCCATCGCCGGGCGCAGGGCCAGCAGGGCGATGCTGATGGATAGGAGGAGAGTGAGAGGTTTCATAAGTGTGTTTCTGTTTAGGGGGGTATTTATCGTATAAACTAAATATCAACATCTACTTATTATATATAATGTGTATAGGTGGGACGCGGATTGCGTCAATTAATCTGCTTTATCAGCGTCTAAGAGTGTGTCGTTTAAGATTCATTTGATTCATTTTCCCTGTCATCCCGAGCGCAGTCGAGGGATCTCACTATGGGCATGGGGGCGTTAGGGAGATGTTTCGACTTCGTTCAACATGACAGAGAAAGCGATTTTTAGGCAGGCTCTGTCCTATGTCCGCGAATATAGGCAATCCGCGCGACACTTGCAACCCCCTCCGCCTCTTTTTCGCTCCCCCTTCCGCACGCCGGGATTTTCATTGTTTTTTAACGGGACTGAAACGCAACGTTGGCAGAAAATGCCTACCTTTGCTCCACTTTACAGGCAAGCATCTTGAACCAATTATTACAATAAACTTATGAAGCGATTTACTTACCTCCTTCTCTTCGCCTTGCTGGCCGTGGCAGTCCATGCCCAGCGGGCCAAGTACGTGTTCTTCTTCATCGGCGACGGCATGGGCCTGAACCAAGTGAACACCACCGAAATGTACAAGGCCGAACAAGACGGACGCATCGGCCTGCAACCCCTCACCTTTGCCTCCTTCCCTGTAGCCGGCATGGCCACCACCTTCTCCGCCACCAACTCCATCACCGACTCCGCTGCCGGAGGCACAGCCCTGGCCACAGGCTCGAAGACCTATAACGGAGCCATCGGCGTAGACACCGACAAACAAACCCTGACCAGCGTGGCAGAACAAGCCAAACGCTCCGGGCGCAAAGTAGGCGTCACCACCAGCGTCAGCGTAGACCACGCTACCCCCGCTTCCTTCTACGCCCACCAGCCCGACCGAGGCATGTACTACGAAATCGCGCAAGACATGCTCGCCGCCGGATTCGACTTCTATGCCGGAGGCGGATTTCTGAAACCCGACCGCACGCACGACGGCCGTCAGGCACCCAGCATCTTCTCCCAGATAGAACAAGCCGGATACACCCTCGCCCGCGGTCTGGATGAATATCAAGCCAAACGTGACGACGCCCAACGCATGGTGCTGATTCAGAAAGAAGGAGCTGACCCCGCCAGCCTGCCCTACGCCATCGACCGCCAAGAAGGTGACCTCACGCTGAAGCAAATCACCGAAAGCGCCATCGACTTCCTGACCCGAGACAACAACAAAGGCTTCTTCCTCATGGTCGAAGGTGGAAAGATAGACTGGGCCTGCCACAACAACGACGTAGCCACCGTCGTGAACGAAGTGATGGACCTGGATGAAGCTGTCAAAGTGGCCTACGACTTCTACCAGAAACACCCGAAGGAGACACTCATCGTCATCACCGCCGACCACGAAACCGGCGGACTGGGCATGGGACGCAACGGCTATACATTGGCTCTGAAGTCTCTCGCCAACCAGGATAACTCCCAGGAAATGCTTTCACGCGCCATCACCGACCTGCGTAAAGATAAAGCCCACAAAGCCACGTGGGAAGAAGTGAAAGCCCTGCTGAGCGAAGAAATGGGCTTCTGGACAGAGCTGCCCATCTCATGGGAACAAGAAAAGATGCTGCGCGACGTCTACGAAGAATCCTTCGTAAAGAACCACGTGAAGTTTGCCGAAAGCATGTATGCCAAGACCGAACCCCTGGCAGCGGCCGCCCGCCAAGTGATGAGCCAGTTGGCCTTGGTGGGCTGGACATCGGGCGACCACACAGCCGAATACGTCCCCGTCTTTGCCATCGGCGCCGGCTCGCAGGCTTTCTCCGGCAAGATGGACAATACGGACATCCCCAAGCGCATCGCCAAGGCAGCAGGCTATAAATAACTCTTCCGTAGCGTAAAAAGAAAACACGGATAGCAGCGGGCATCGCCCAAAGTTCTTGCTATCCGTGTTTTTTATGCCCGATTTATTCCGAAACAGTAGCCAGCAGATGTCTTGCCAGCCACTGGGATGCCAAAGAGGCGGCAAAGGGAACATTGGCAGAAAACACATGGTCGTCGCCGGGGATTAACTGAAATTCGCTTTGCGGCATCACCTGCCGGAACCTCACTCCGTAAGTGTAGGGAACAACACGGTCGGCCTGTCCGTGAATGATGAAGGTGGGGCCATCGTATTGCGCCGCCGTCTCGTAGATGGGCAATTCGAGGGCCGATTGGATGAAGTCTCGTCCTAATTTGTGTCCCGAAGGCATGGTGATATATTCAGGGGCATGCCACGGGTCGTACATCACGCCCATCGTGTTTCCCCTCAAGGCATCGTCGCGCAACACGGCAGCCGGCGCCATCAGCACCAATGCTTGGATGAAGCGTCCGCTCAGTCTTCCGGCGGTCATGGCAGCCACCACCCCTCCTTGCGAATGTCCCACCAGGGCGATGCTGCCTGTGTGCGGCAGGTTGCGGACAAAAGCCACGGCAGCCAGTGCATCTTCAATCTCGTTGGGCACGGTCATGTTGACAAAATCCCCCTCACTCTGTCCGTGTCCGTTGAAGTCGAAGCGAAAGGCACCAATCCCTGCTTTTACCAGGTTGTCGGCTATGCAGCTCAACAAATACTCGTTCATCTGTCCGGTGAAACCATGGCAAATGACCACCACCGGACAGCGTTCTCCAGCCTTCAACGCAGGCAGTTGCAAGCGTGCAGCCAGCCGCCCCATAGAGCCTTTGATGTAGAATGTAGAATCTGTCTGTGCCGAAACAGCTATGCAGCATAGCGTCAGCAACAGGATTGCCGTTGTTTTTCTAAGTGATATCATGATTAGAACAATTTTCTGTAGAAGTCGGACAAGCACTTGCCGGTTCTGTCCGAAGTAATGCTTCTTTCCGGTAGAGGCGGCCGATTACAGTTTCGTCTCCCCCTCGATATAGTTTTCCAGAAAGAGATGCTCGCCGTCGAACACGGCATACGAGAAAAAGTTTATCCAGTCACCCAGAATCACGATGCGCGCCGTGCTGCTCAGCATCAGGTCCAGCTCAATGTGCCGGTGCCCGTAGATGAAGAAATTAATGCCCGGATGTCCCTTCAAGTATTCTTTGGTGTAGAGCACCAGCGGCTCCTTGTCTTCGCCCAAGTAGTCCGGATCTTTGCCGTCGATGCGCTTCAGGCGGCTGTGCTTGGCCCAGTTGAGTCCCAAGGCCACACTCCAGCGCGGATGCAGGGCTGAAAACAAGCGTTGCATCGTGTGGCTGTGAAACAACGTGCGCAACAACTTGAATCCCGTGTCCCGGTCGCCCAATCCGTCTCCATGCGCCAGGTAAAACTCTTTGCCGCAGATTTCAGTCGTCATAGGCTCGCGGTGCAGGATGACGCCACATTCTGTCGTCAGATAATCACCGCACCAGATGTCGTGGTTGCCTATGAAAAAATGCACTTCCACCCCGAGGTCGGACAACTCCGACAATTTGCCCAGAAAGCGCGTGTAACCCTTGGGCACGACGGTTTTGAACTCGTACCAGAAGTCGAACATGTCGCCCAGCAGGTAGACGGCCGAAGCCTTGTGCTTGATACTGTCCAGGAAGTTGACCAAGCGGCGTTCCTGCGTCCGCCGGTGCTCGATGGCCAGCGAACCCAAGTGGGCATCGGAGAGGAAATAAACATTCTTCATCGTGCAGTTTTTTATTTAGCTACGAGTTGTGAGTTGTGAGCTACGAGTTACGAGCTACAAGCTACAAGTGATAGACTATCCCTCAAGTCTGGGCTAAGCCACTCGCAGCTCTCATCACTTGCCACTCGTAGCTTGTAGCTCGTAGCTCATAACTCGTAGCTCATAGCTAGTTTATTTAAACAATTCGTCCAGGTATTCGTAGAAAGCCGGGTCTTCGCCCACCACAATCTTGGCAATCTTCCCTTCCGGGTCGATGACAATCTTTGTAGGATAGCCTTCGATGGCATAAAGTGTGCTGACGTCGGGATTGCCTTCGTTGCGCACGTGCAGCCAAGGCAGCTCGTGCTTCTCGACAGCTTCCTTCCACTTCTCTTCCGTGTCGCGGCAGTCGATGCCTAAGATTTCCATCTTGCCTTTGTACTTCTCGTAATACTTCTTCATCTCGGGGATGCCCTTGATGCACCAGCCGCACCAACTGCCCCAGAAGTCCAGCACCACATACTTGCCGCGCAGCGAAGAGAGCGTCAAGTCTTTCCCCTGCAAGTCTTTCAGCGTGAAGTCCGGAGCGGTTTTGCCTTCAGACACGTTTTCTTTGGCCTTGGCCTTTTCCTGTTCTTCCTTAATGATTTTGTCCAAGAATTGGTACATGGCAGCCAGCTTACCGTTCTTTGCCTTGTCGCCCAGCAGTTCCAGAGCTTCTTCTTGCTTCTCTCCGGTACGCCATGCCAGAAAGACAGAAAGGTCTTCATCGGGATGCTGGCGGATATATTCCAGACAACGTCCGGCTGCCCGTTTCTCCAAATCCTCCAGAGGTGCGACAACTTTCATGATGGAATCTTGAGCCCCGCCTTCCTGCTGCATCTGCATGGCACGGCTGATAATGGCCTTGATGGAATCATTCAACGGCTTCATCTCCTCGTCCAGCTTGTTGTAGGCCGTATAGAAGTCCGAACCTGTTACCTGATATTCTTTCAGGTCCCCTTTCACCGTCAACTGGTCGCCGGAGAAAGCCAACAAGTCGATTCGTTTTGTCATGTCAAAAGGTTTGCCCGATTCCGGTGTGGGGATGATGGTGACAGATATGGGCACCGTGTCGGGCTCAAGTTGCAGCGTGAAGTTCCCTTGCTGCAAGACCAGAGGGACTTCCACACTTTTGCTGTCAGAAAAGAGAGGTTCGCAGATGGCTCTCAGCGTGTCGCTCTCCACGCCGGTCAGCGTACCTGTTATGGTTGTCTTCGTGTTCGATTGGCAGGCTCCCAACAAGACTGCCCCGGCCGCTAAGGCCCATGCAATGTTCTTTTTCATCTGTGATGTCGTTTAAAATGATACAATTTTGGAGTTTACAGGAAGCCCAGCTCCAGCTTGGCTTCCTCGCTCATCATGTCCTTGTCCCATTCGGGTTCGAAGACCAAGTTGACCGTGGCGGCTTTTACTCCGTCCACCGACTCGATTTTCTGCCGGACATCTTCCATGATGAACTCCGCTGCCGGACAATTAGGAGCGGTCAGCGTCATGTCTATGGTCGCCTCGCCTTCGTCGGATACGTCTATCTTGTAAATCAGTCCCAAGTCATAGACATTGACTGGAATCTCGGGGTCATAGACCGTCTTCAGCATGGCGACAATCTTCTCTTCTATCTGGTATTTCTCCATATGTTGCACTTTTATTTGATTGGGCGACAAAGCTAAAGTTTTTTCCTGAGAATAACAAATATACGGGGAAAATAGACTTTCCGCTTCCCGGCCTCACAACCGCCCCTCGTCGTTGAAACTATAATATCCGCCGTCGGTTACGATGACATGGTCCAGCAGCCGGATGTTCATCAACCGGGCAGCATCACGCACGGCATGCGTCAGGTGGATGTCGTCCGTGCTGGGATGCACGTTGCCCGACGGGTGGTTGTGTACCAGGGCCAGTTGCGTGGCGCGGCCTAAAAGCGCTTCGCGCAAGATGGTGCGCACGTCGGCCGTCGTCTGGTCCAGACCGCCCCGGCTGATGCGCACCTTGTCGATGATACGCGCCGCCTGGTTGAGCAGCAGAATCCAGAACTCCTCCGTGGGCAGGTCGCACAACAGGGGATGAAACAGCTCGTAGATGTCTCGCGACGAACGTACGGTGGGTCGTTCGGGCTTCTCCTGCAAAGTACGCCGTTTGCCCAGCTCCAGTGCCGCCATCACGCTGATGCTCTTGGCCGGCCCCATGCCCTTGAACCGGGCGAAGTCTGCCACCTGCCATTTGCCCAGCCGGTGCAGGTTGTTGCCCGCCGCAGCCAGGATGCGCTGCATCAGGCTTACGGCACTCTCTTCGGTATTGCCCGACCCGATGAGGATGGCCAGCAGTTCGGCGTCGCTCAAGGCCTCGGCGCCCTTCTGCATCATTTTCTCGCGTGGGCGGTCTTCTTCGGCCCATTGGTTGATGTTGAGTTTTTCCATGGTTTGAATCAGGGTGTTGTCAATATTTATTTGTATGTTTTCTGCTTCCTTCCGATTTCCCGGTGGAAAGGGACCCGGCTCGTACCCGGCTCGTACCCGGGTCGTACCAAGTTCGAGTGTATAGAAACGAACGAAGAGCGTGTCGGGAACAACTTTGTCGGCACGATGAATCCTCTTTTTTTACTTTCCGGCCATCGGGCGGTTATTGGTAGAAATTCTTCTTGAACGCTTCGAACTCGGCTTTGCCCCGCACGCAGCGCCGCCACCAGGCGCGCCAGAATCCGGTGCCGTAGCCGATGAGTTGCACGTAGGCCGCAGCCACGGACAGCAGGCCGATGTGCAGGCTGCGGTTTTGCATCGCCGAGTCCACGCAGACCAGCAGGGCATAGAGCGCCAATGGCAGCAGGGAGTAAAGGCAGAACACCGTGCCTGCGAGCAACACGGTCGTGCCCAGCGTGAAGAGTGCCGGCAGGAGGTGGACAACCTTCAGCGAGTCGGGATATTTCTTGTAGAGGTTGATGCGCGCGATGCCCGAGTTGTGCACCTGCTTGAAGAACTTCCGCAGGTTGGTCCGCCGTTTGTGCCATACCCAGGCTTCGGGGAACAGGCGGCAGCGGTATCCCCCCCGGAAGATGCGGATGCTGAAGTCGATGTCTTCGCCGAAGCGCATCCGCGAGAAGCCGTCCAGGGTCTGGTAGACCTCGCGGCGCACGCCCATGTTGAAGCTGCGCGGGTAGAACTTGTCCATCTTCTTTCGCCCGCCCCTGATGCCGCCTGTGGTGAAGAACGACGTCATGGCGTAGTTGATGGCTTTCTGCATCGGGGTGAACGAGGGGTGTGCACGGTCAGGTCCGCCGAAGGCATCGCACGGTTCGCGCCGCAGTTCTGCTTCCACGGCCTCTAAGTAAGCGGGCGGCACGATGACGTCCGAGTCCAGTATGAGCAGGTATTCGCCCCGGGCACGCTCGGCGGCATAGTTGCGCGTCTGTCCCGGTCCGGAATTGGGTTTGGTGTAATAGTGCAGGTCGAGGCGGTCGGCATAACGTTCGGCCACTTCGCGGCAGGGCAGGGTCGAACCGTCGTCCACCACGACCACCTCGAAGTCGCTGAACGACTGCGCCGTCAGGCTTTGCAAGAGTTCGTCCACTTCCTCCGGGCGGTTGTAGACGGGGATAAGGAAGGAATATTTCATACGGATGTCTGGCTTTGTTCCGTAGGCAAAGATAGTGGTTGGCGGGGACATTCGGTGCGCAGAGAGGACAATTTTTGCGTGTCTCGCAGGGAAAGAGAAAAAATGACGCCCGAAAAATATGATTTTATTGAAATAATGTTTATATTTGCAAAAGAGAGCTCTGTGTATTTGTTATTATCTATCCATTCATACCCATGAAACGAATTTTTTTCCTGTTGTCAGTCCTGTTGCCGGGACTGTTGTTTGCCAAGAATATTTCGGAAGAACAGGCGCGTCGTGTGGCAACTGCTTTCTGGCAGTCCAGTCCGCAGACCCGTGGTGCATCGGCCGTCTCTTGGCAATTGGTGTTACAAAGTGAGAACTTGCCTACCCGTTCGGTTGCTTCGGAGCCGGCTTACTATGTCTATGACAATGCTTCGGGGCCGGGTTTTGTGATTGTGGCGGGCGACGATGTGGCCATGCCGGTGCTGGGTTACTCGTTCGAAAATGAATTCCCCTCGTCCGACTTTCTGCCTGTCAACGTGCTGGAGTGGCTCGACGGGCTGCGTGAGGAAATCAATGCCGCCCGGCGGGAGTCTCTGGAACCGTCGGAGGCTGTGGTGCGGGCTTGGGCATCTACTTCGTCCGGTACACCCGTGGTCGAGATGGAGACGGCGTTGTGGAACCAGGACTCGCCCTATAACCAGCTTTGTCCCAGAATCAATGGCATAGCTACCTATACCGGCTGTACAGCCACGGCGATGGCCATCGTAATGCGTTATCATCAGTGGCCTGTGCAGGGCACGGGGACGTTGCCGGCTTATACCACGGACACGTATGGGCAGTTGGTGCCTGCACAAGAGTTGGGGCATCCTTACGAGTGGGATCTTATGCCGTTGGACTACACCCATTCTACTACGCAACAGAATCAGGCCGTGGCCACGCTGATGCGTGACTGCGCCTTGGCATTGCAGTCGGATTTCGGGCCGTTGGGCAGTAGCGGTACGGGAGCTTACATTACGGACATTCCCGTACAACTGGCTTCCCACTTTGGCTATAGTCAGACGTCACGTTATGTGATGCGCGATGCTTATACCACAACGGAGTGGAACGACCTGATGCGCGAGGAGTTGGATGCCAGTCGTCCTGTCCTTTATTCCGGACATAATCCTGAAGGTGGTCACGCCTTTGTGTTAGACGGATATGATACCGAGTCTTATTTCCGTGTCAACTGGGGCTGGAGCGGCCTTTGCAACGGATTTTACAAGCTTTCGGCCCTTGAACCGGAGGAGCCGGGCATTGGCGGCTCTATGGGTCAGTATAATGAAGGACAGGTGGCGGTTATCGGTGTCCAGCGCGAAGATGGAAGCGAGGGAGTGGAAGAGTTGCGCTTCAGCTATTATGATAACCGGTATGGAGCTTCTTCGGGAGGTGCCGATTTACGCATATACAACGGCCTTGCCACAGACGAGCCTGTCCGTCAGAATGAACCTTTCGAATTGCATATAGGTTTCTTGTACAACAGCGGTACCGCTGCTTTTACTGGGCAAATATTGGTGGCTGTGGCCGATAAAGAAGGGCAAATCGTGGAAGAACTGTATCAATTTGCAGCTCAAGGGCTTTCGGTCGGGTTTGGTTACCTCATTGACCAGAATGTTGTTGTCAGCCAACCCATAATGCCGGGGTATCGCATCCGGGCTTATTATAGCAGCGAACGCACTCCGGACTGGACGCTGGTACGTGGCAACGATGAAGAGGGCTGTGTCTGGGACTTGCTTTTGATGGATGAATATACCATCGAGCAGAGTACCTCGTTTACTTACAACAAGAACGACCGGATGATTCGTCTGGCCGTAAAGCAGGGCGTTACGGCAACTTTGCAGGATGATGCCGGGACGGATTACAACAGTGTTTGCCAGGCAGACGGCACGGAAATCACCATCGACACCGCTCAATTGCCGGCCGGTTCGTACATCTTGACCTTGCAGAAAGACAGCGAAGAGAAGAAATTGCGTTTCTCTGTCGGGGAGAACCGTTGAGAGTATACAGATAAATGAATGATAAAAAGAAAAAAGATTATGAAGAAATATAGTTTGATGTGGTTGGTTGTCCTGGCCGGGATATGGGCATCTTGTTCGGACAACAACGAAGAGCAGCGGACGCCGACCCCGAGCATCACTTTGGATGAAGAGAGCACGCAACTGTTGTTCGACACCTCCGGCGGAAGCCTGAGTGTATCTTTCGAGGCCAGTGTGGCCTGGACGGCTGAGGTCGACCAGAGCTGGTGCCGGGTGTCTCCTGCTTCGGGGCAGGCCGGCCATGCTTCGGTGATGGTAACAGCAGACGAGAACGATACCTACGACGAGCGGAATGCCAAGCTGACGTTGGCAGCGGGCGGAGTGTCGAAGACGCTGGTGATTGTGCAGAAGCAGAAGGATGCGTTGTTGGTCACTTCCAACCGTGTGGACGTGGACTCTGACGGAGGGGAAATAGCCGTGGAAATAAAGGCCAATGTCACTTTTGAATACGAGGTGGAAGAAGCCGCTTCGGAGTGGATTGTTCCCATAGAGACCAAGGCGCTTGCCACGACGAATCTCCGCTTCAGCGTGGCGGCCAATGAGAACGCCGAGAAACGAGAAGGCCGTATTGTGGTGCGCAGCGGAGAGATGGAAGAGACGGTGACTGTTTATCAGAGTGGTTATACACCAACCTTGGTGCTGAGCCAAAATGAATATACGGTGGGCAGTGTAGGCGAGGAGATTGTCATCGAACTGAGTACCAATTTGGATTATGAGATGATTTTGCCGGAAGAGGCTGACTGGATAAGCGAACCTCCTACGCGTGCTCTGTCTACTTATACTCACCGTATTCAGGTGGCGCCCAATGATACGTATGACTTGCGCGAGGCGGAAATTCATTTCATCAACCGTGAGGCAGAAATAGATGAAACGGTACACATCGTACAGGTGCAGAACGATGCCATTGTGGTGGCCCGTTCGTCGTATGAGGTGGATGCGGAAGGTGAACGGCTGGATTTTACTGTTCAGTCGAACGTAGAGTTCTTGGTTTCGCTTTCAGAAGAATGGATTAAGCAAGTGCCGGTCACCCGCGCGCTTGAGGAGGTGCCTTTGAGCTTTACCGTCGAGGCCAATCCGAACCGGGAACCGCGTGAAGCCACGATAACACTGAAAGCGGATAACGTGGAGCAAATCATCACTGTGCTGCAAACAGGTTATCAGGAGACAAACCGGGTCAGCATAGTGTATAGCGGAGAACAGTTTACCGTTCCGCTGATTACGGGTGAATATTTCATGAATGCCTATATCTGGTGGGGAGATGGTTCAGAACGGGAGGCTTATCGTGAGGGAGCCGTACATGCCTATGATGGCATAGGCCCGCATACGGTTGTTATCGAGTCGGCTGGTGCCGAAGAAATAGCATTGCCCGACCTGGTAGGAGTTTCTGAGATAGATTTGAGTGAGTTCTGACCGGTTTGTGGTTGGATTATAAAAATCCGGATGTGCTGTGAAAGCGCATCCGGATTTATTAATGTTAAGTCTTTTATAAAAAAGGGGGAAATTATTTCCCTTTATGCCTTCACGCGGCTTACGTAAGAACCGTCGCGCGTGTCGATTTCAATCATTTCGCCTTCGTTGATGAAGAGGGGCACGCGGACAGTGGCACCCGATTCTACGGTGGCGGGCTTCAGCGTGTTGGTAGCTGTATCGCCTTTCAGACCCGGCTCGGTGTAGGTAATCTTCATTTGTACTTTCACGGGAACTTCGGCATAGAGCACGGTTTCGGTGGAAGCGTCGGACACTACGTCTACTATCATGCCTTCCAGCAGGAAGTCAACGCCGTTGATTTGGTCGTGGGCGATGGGGATTTGTTCGAATGTCTCCTGATTCATGAAGATGTAGTCGTCGCCTTCTTTATAGAGGTATTGGTGGGGGCGGCGTTCTACGCGTACGTCTTCCAGCTTTTCGCCGATGTTGAAGCGGCGCTCCAGCACGTAGCCGTTGACCACGTCTTTCAGCTTGGTGCGCATGAAGGTGTTACCTTTACCGGGTTTTACATGCAGGAAGTCGATGCAGAAATAAAGTTTGCCGTCCATGCGGATGGCAGTTCCGATTTTAATGTCTTGGGCATTAATCATACGTTGTTCTATATTTATATTAGTAATTTCTTGTTGTAGCCTCTCTTTTCGGCTGCAAAAGTAATGCAAATCAATAAAAAACACAAAAGATTTGAGAGAAAATGAGTTAAGCACTTGGTTATTTTGAAAAAAGTCCCTACTTTTGCAGCCCGAAACTGGAAGAATAATAACATAAAAAGATATAACGATGAAAAGAACATTCCAACCCTCCAACAGAAAGAGAAGAAACAAACACGGTTTCCGTGAGAGAATGGCTACTGCCAATGGCCGTCGCGTATTGGCTGCCCGTCGCGCCAAAGGTCGCAAGAAACTGACCGTATCTGACGAATACAACGGCGTGAAGGCGTAAACGGATAGAAACAAAACAAAGGATACCTCGGTAGTGTCGGTTGACAATGCCGAGGTATTTTTTATTACTTTGAAAAATGTCTGAACTTGTTCAGGCTAATGTTGAGGCGTTAGCTACGGGGGAAACAGGCTCTCCACACCCGTGTTTTACAAAATGGAGAAAGGCTCCAGACTCAGGTTTGGCGTATTGGGATTGGATTTGTAGTGAATGTGAACCTTATTGGCTCTTAGAAGGAAATTATAGACAAACATGTTGGAAGTAAAAAAAAGAAATAACTTTGTTCCTCTCTTTTTCTGCTTTTGCGCTCTGATTGGACTTTGGGGATGTGGGCAGAAAATGAAAGTGCAGGCTGATTTGCCTTCCTTGCAAACACTGCAATGTGACAGTGTGCCTGTCACGCATGAGCTGTTGTCAGTGACCCGCCTGTTTGCCGTGGGCGATATGTTGGTGGCTTACGAAGACCGGCGCGATACGTTGTTTCCTTTCTGGAAGTTGCCGGAGTGCAGGTATCTGTTCAGTGCCGGCGTGCGGGGCAATGGGCCGGAAGATTTCCTGATGCTGGATCGCACGTTCCGGCCGACGGAACAGGGGTTTGAGACTTTGGAAATTGAGACCGGGCGCATAAAGGAGTTGGCGCTGGATACAGTGGCAAGTTCATTGAGGTTAGTGTCGACCCGACAGCCGAATGGTGGGCAGCGGGCGTTGAACCGTTTCCTTTTCTTGGAGGGCGGGCGTTATTGTTGCGTGTCGGACGATGAGGCGCACGAATATCTGCTGCTGGACTCGACAGGGGTGATAAAATCTTTTGGAGATTATCCGGAGGGCTTGCTCCCGGAGGAAGAAGGTACGCCGAAGCGTTTTACCTACAACAAGCTGACTGTGGCCGCCCCCTCGGGAAAGAAATTTGCGGCTTTTTATGCCTACGCGAAACTTTGCAGGATTTATGATTCCGAAGGGCATCTGCTGAAAGAAGCCTTAGGCGAACAGCCTGAAACGTCTGCGGTGGGCGAAGAAAAGAAAGCGTATTATTCTTCCTATCCGTGTGCTACGGAAGAGGCTATCTATATATTGACGGAAAGCGACGGGCAGCCAGTGTTGGAGGTCTGGAACTGGGATGCTGTCTTGACCGCCCGTTATTTGTTGCCCCGTAAGTTCAGCAATATTGCTTGGTCGCCCGTTGATGGAAAGCTGTATGCCGTTTATGCAGGGGACGAACAGGATGTGATGATGCGTCTCTCGCTCTAAGGGCATACTGAACTATAAACGATGTAAAGGGATTCTCCGATTTTTATCGGGAATCCCTTGTTTGTATCTGCCGTGGCAGATGAGTGTAAATGAAAGGTGTTGTACGTTAACCTAACGATAACGTAGCCTTAACCGAAGGCCTGGTGGGTTCGTCCTATCTTTGCAATGTCAAAAGGACAAAGAAAGAGTAAAAACAAAAGTATAATCCATTAAAAACATTACACGATTATGAAGACTTTAGTTATGTCACTTGCCATTGCAGCCGCCGGATTGTTCAACACTACTTTTGCGGCCAATCCTACACAACGTTTCGCCTACAACATGGAAGAGGGTGAGGATGCCCAGATTCAGTATGTGTATAAGGTTACGGAAGATGGTCGTTACCTTCGCCATCACTTGCAGTACCGTTGCACGTACGACGATGCCCACAGACTTTTGGCTAAGGAAATCCTTCGCTGGGACGACGCCTCCGCCAAGTATTGTCCCGCCTATGCCTTGCACTATGCTTACGGAGATGATTCTGTCACTGTGGAGTGTGCCCGCTGGTGTGTCGAAGAGCAGGCTTATACGGATGTCCGCGAAAAGGTAGTGTATGCCTCCGATGTTTATGGTCTGACTTACCAGGCTTATGAATACGATGCTGAAAGTGGTGCCTGGCAGTTGACCAATGAGCATGAGGCCAAAGCCTCGCTATTGGCAGGGCGTTGATTCTCTCTAATCTGAATACAGCGACAAACGTCGTTTTCCATTGGGAACATTTTGGCATGTTGGATAATCCCCGGTATTGTGAATATATGGTAGACAAACTTGAATGGTACAAACGGGTCGACTATAAGGGCATTGATGAAGGAGGCCGGTTGGCTGTTACGTGCTATGAAAAATGAAAACCAGTTTATCGCGAGTGTTGAAAATGTCATTGAAAGATTAAAGGAAATGTCATAGCGCTGTTATTCCTATTTTTTGTGCTATCTTTGTGCCCGTATAATCCAATTGCATTGACTGAATTATGACCATAAAGGAATTCTTCTCTTTTCGCACCAACCGTTTCTTTTGGCTGAATATCCTGGCCATGCCTGTGGTGCTGATACTGCTGGTGTTTGCTACACTGAGATGGCTGGACTCATACACGCATCACGGCGAGGCCGTTGTAGTGCCAGACGTGAAGCACAAGCCGGTTTCTGAAGCCCAAAAAATTCTGGCAGAGCAAGGCTTGCAGAGTGTTGTGGCAGACTCTACGTATGTGAAAACGTTGCCGCCTGGCTGTGTTTTGGAATATAATCCATCCATGAACCAAAAGGTGAAGCTGGGGCGTACCATTTATCTCACAGTCAATACCACCAACGTTCCTTTGGTGGATTTGCCCGATGTGGCGGATAACAGTTCTTTGCGTGAGGCAGAAGCACGCTTGTTGGCTGCTGGCTTCAAATTGATGCCTAACGATACGGTGCCGGGTGACAAAGACTGGGTGTATGGTGTGAAGTTTGAAGGGCATGTGCTTGGATTGAAAGAAAAAGTACCTCAAGGCGCTTTCCTCACGATTGTGGTGGGTGACGGACTGGTGTCTACTGAAGTCTTCCGAGATACATTGACTACCGATTCTGTCAGTGAATCTCAGGAGGTGAAAGAGAGTGGTGCGGCCGACGAACCTTGGTTCTAAAGATATAGCTTTTCTCTTAGATGTCTTATTCCTTTTTTATTCTTTCCTTGATTGTTCTTCACTGAAAAAGATGCTTCAAGACGACGAGATATTAGACGACGAACTGGATGACTTGGAACCTACCGTTGCTGAAGGTGCGCAACTCTACGAGCATTTCCGCGTGGTGGTGGACAAAGGCCAGGAGATGGTACGGGTGGATAAATATCTGTTCGACCGTATCCAGAATGCCTCGCGCAACCGTATTCAGAAGGCTGCCGATGCAGGTTTTGTGTTGGCCAATGGTAAGCCGGTGAAGTGCAGTTATAAGGTGAAGCCGTTGGATGTCATTACGCTCTCGATGGACCGTCCGCCCTATGACAACGACATTGTCCCTGAAGACATCCCTTTGGACGTGGCGTATGAAGATGACGATGTAATCGTAGTCAACAAGCCTGCGGGACTTGTTGTACATCCGGGGCATGGAAACTGGCACGGCACGCTGGTCAATGCCATAGCCTGGCACCTGAAGGACAATCCCCGTTATGATGCAAACGACCCGCACGTAGGTTTGGTACACCGTATTGATAAGGATACGTCTGGATTGCTTGTCGTGGCCAAGACGCCCGAGGCCAAGACTTGCCTGGGCAACCAGTTCTTGCTTAAGACGACCCGTCGCCGCTATCGTGCCTTGGTGTGGGGCAATGTGGAGCAGGACGAAGGGACCATCGTAGCCAATATCGGTAGAGACCCGCGCGACCGTATGCTAATGACTGTTTTGCCCGAAGGGGAAGGCCGTCATGCTGTCACCCATTACCGGGTGCTGGAGCGCTTGGGTTATGTCACATTGGTAGAGTGTATCCTTGAGACCGGGCGCACGCACCAGATACGTGTCCACATGAAGCACATCGGACACACACTTTTCAACGACTCGCGATACGGTGGTCACGAAATTTTGCGTGGCACCCGTTTTGCCAAATATAAACAATTCGTAAACAATTGCTTCGACATTTGTCCGCGGCAAGCCTTGCACGCCATGACGCTGGGTTTCAAGCACCCTGTCACGGGCGAGGAAATGGATTTCACTACGCCCATTCCTCCCGATATGGCCGCCTTGATAGACAAATGGCGGGGCTACATCAGTAACAGAGACTTAGAATGAAACGTATCATTGCCATCGTGGCAGGAGGAGACACCTCCGAGTATGAAGTTTCCCTGCGCAGTGCGCAAGGCATTGAGTCCTTCTTAGACAAGGACAAGTATATTCCTTATATTGTCGTGTTGCACGGTACAGACTGGCACGTGCAGTTGCCCGGCGGAGGTACGGCACCTATTGACCGCAACGATTTCAGCTTTACTTATAACGGGCAAAAGACTTCTTTCGATTACGCTTATATCATCATCCACGGAACACCGGGCGAAGACGGCCGTTTGCAAGGCTATTTCGACATGCTCCGCCTGCCCTACTCGGGTTGTGGCGTGCTGGCTTCGTCGCTTACCTACGATAAGTTTGTCTGCAACCAGTTCTTGAAAGGTTTCGGCGTGCGTATTGCCGACTCGTTGCTGTTGCGTCGCGGACAAAGCATCTCGGACGAAGACGTGGTGCAGAAAATTGGTCTTCCCTGCTTTGTCAAACCCAACCTGGGTGGCTCCAGTTTCGGCGTGACCAAGGTGAAGACACCGGCTCAGATTCAGCCTGCCATTGCCAAGGCTTTTGCCGAGGCGTCCGAAGTGCTCGTCGAAGCCTTTATGCAAGGGACGGAGATTACCTGCGGCTGTTATAAGACAGGACGCAGTGCAGCCGTTTTCCCCATCACCGAGGTGGTGTCTCACCATGAGTATTTCGACTACGATGCCAAGTATTGCGGCGATTCGGATGAGATTACTCCGGCCCGCATCCCCGACGAGTTGCGCGACCGCGTGCAGAAACTTACTTCTGCCATTTATGATATCGTGGGAGCCAAGGGCATCATCCGTGTGGACTACATCATTACCGAAGGGACGAAAATCAATCTGCTGGAGGTAAACACTACGCCCGGCATGACGGCAACCAGCTTTATTCCCCAGCAGGTGCGTGCCGCCGGCCTGGAGCTGAAGCATGTGTTGACAGACATCATAGAAGACAGTTTCCTTTAACCAAACTAAATCCATCTACCATGAACGAAGAATTTGATGAAATCAGACCTTATTACGACGAGGAACTCCCCGCCGTCTACGACGAACTGATTGCCGACCCGGCTTTCCGCCAAGTAGTTCAGCTTGCATTGCCCGGCATTCCTTTTGAGATGCTGGCTGCCAAGATGCGTACGTGTAAGACCAAACTGGAGTTTCAGGTGGGCTTCTGCTATGATATCTTGAAGAAAATCATTAAAGAAACGACGCAGGGCGTGACATTGAACAACGAGGCGCAGGGTACTCCCGACGGACGTGCCTTTACCTACGTGTCCAACCATCGCGACATCGTGCTCGACTCCGGCTTCTTGTCTTTGATGCTGGTAGAACAGGGGCAGGATACGGTGGAGATAGCCATTGGAGACAATCTGCTGATATACCCTTGGATTAAGAAGCTGGTGCGCATCAACAAATCGTTTATCGTGCAGCGGGCATTGTCCATGCGGCAGATGTTGGAGTCTTCCGCGCGGATGTCACGCTACATGCACCATACCATCTGCGACAAACATCAGTCTATCTGGATTGCCCAGCGCGAAGGGCGTGCAAAGGATTCGAACGACCGGACACAGGAAAGTATTCTGAAGATGTTTGCCATGGCAGGTGAGGGAGACATTGTCAGCCGCCTGAAAGAGATGAATATCGTGCCACTGGCCATTTCCTATGAATATGACCCGTGTGACTTCCTCAAGGCAAAAGAATTCCAGCAAAAGCGTGACAACCCTGACTATAAGAAAACAACGGCCGATGACTTGCTGAACATGCAGACGGGCTTGATGGGCCATAAGGGGCGTGTGCACTTGTGTACGGCGGAATGTCTTAATAAGCAGTTGGACGAGTTGGACCATTCGCTGCCCAAGCAGGAACTCTTTGTGCGGGTGGCCGAGCTGGTGGACAAGGGCATCTTTGCCAACTACCGCCTGTATCCCAACAACTACGTGGCCGCCGACTTGCTGGAAGGAAGCAACCATTTTGCCGCGCATTACACGCTGGAGGACAAGCAACGCTTCTCCGACTATGTGGACGGCCAGTTGGCCCGTATCGACTTGCCGGACAAGGACGAGCCTTTCTTGCGCGAGAAGCTTCTGCTGATGTATGCCAATCCTTTGCGTAATCAACTAAGTGTGTAATCGGATGAAGAAAGACTGTTACAGCATCCGATGGCACGTCCTGTCGCTTCTCTTCTTGTTGCTGGGCGCGTCGTGCGGCGACGATGACTACCATTATCCCGACATCAGCCAGGACTATCTGACGGCGCAGAGCGGTGCAGACGGTCGCTTGGAAACGGTGACGGATGATAACGGTGTGACTTTGCCTGTGCTGAACAGCGTGTCTGCGCCCAATCAGGTGGCCGACACCACGTTGCGCATTGTGGCCAATTACGCCCGCGAAGAGGCGGCCGACGGTAGCCTGGGTGCCCGTCTGTATGCTGCCCAGACTGCGGTGTCGCCTGTGCCCCTTCCTGCCGAATCTTTCGAAGAGGGAGTGAAGAACGACCCAGCCTCGGTGTTGAGCATCTGGCTGGGCCTGGATTACCTGAACGTGGTGTTGGAAATCAAGACCGGAGGAGGCAGCCATGCCTTTCATTTTGTGGAAGACCGGGTGGAGGACCTGGACAGCGGAACCCGCCGCGAAGTGGACTTGACGCTCTATCACGACGCTGCCGACGATCCGCAGTATTACACGCGCCGCGCCTATCTGTCCGTGCCGCTCTGGCCATACGCTGCCGATGGAGTAGAGACGCTGGGCATCCGTTTCAACCTGAGCAACTATGACGGCGAGACGGAGACTTACCGTTTCGACTATCGTTTCCGCTGAGGTGTCGGGCGGCTTGTGCGCAAGGGCTTCGCTTCGGCCGGACAGCGGCCATGCTTCGGTCGGACGAGGGGCGTGCTCTGTCCGCGTGGCGGGGGCGTTTCTTGTCCGTTGTCCGTAAATCTTTGTCAGACTGCGCCTTCCCGTCAATGGACATGGGAAGGGACAATAAACAGGAAATTTGTTTTAAAATGATTCGAATGATAAAAATGAGTTTGGCTATCGTGGGATTTCTTTTCCCCTTTCTTTGCTCGTGTCAGCAGCAGGACCGGCCTTATAAGAGCCTTCCGGTGGACGAGTTTTGTGCCGTCATTGCCGACCCTGAGGTGCAACGCCTCGACGTGCGTACCACGGCCGAGTATTCCGAAGGCCACATTGCGGGGAGCCTTAACATTAACGTGTTGGATGAGCAGTTTGCCGTCATGGCCGATTCTTTGCTGAGCAAAGACCATCCCGTGGCTCTTTATTGCCGTAGCGGCAAGCGCAGCAAGAAGGCTGCCGAGGTGCTGGGCAAGGCCGGTTACGAAGTTTTCGAACTGGAAAGCGGCTTCAACGGTTGGCAGCAGGCGGGGCAGCCGGTGGAGAAGTAGGCCGCTTACTCCAGCAGGATGCGTTTCACCTCTACGGCCCGGCGTAGGAAGAGCGAGGCCGATTCGGCAAACTTCTCTTCGGCTTCCGTGGTCAGGTAGCGGCACGTGGCGCCTCGGGTGCAGCGGGCATCCATTTCGGGATGGCGGCGGAGGTAGTCTTTCAGGCTGTCGGCCACAAGTTCTCCTTGCGTCACGATGTGTACCCGGCGGGGCATGTAGTGGCGAATCTTTTCCAGCAGCAGCGGGTAGTGCGTGCAGCCCAGGATGGCGGTGTCGATGCGTTCGTCTTTCTGGAGCAGTTCGCCGATGTACTTCTGCACGAAGTAGTCGGCGCCGGGGCTGTGTGCCTCGTCATTCTCCACCAGCGGCACCCACATGGGGCATGCCTGTCCGTAGACGGTGATGTCGGGGAAGAGCTTGTGAATCTCCATCGGATAGGATTCGGATTTGATGGTTCCCGACGTGGCCAACACGCCGACGTGGCGCGTCTGCGTGACAGCGCCTATGCTTTCCACCGTGGGGCGTATCACCCCCAGCACGCGGCGCGAAGCGTCCATCCGGGGCAGGTCGTTCATCTGTATGCTGCGCAGCGCCTTGGCCGAAGCCGTGTTGCAGGCCAGTATGACCAGCGGGCATCCCATTTCGAAAAGACGGACCACGGCCTGGCGGGTAAACTCGTACACGATTTCGAACGAGCGTGTCCCGTAGGGTGTGCGTGCGTTGTCGCCCAGGTAGATGTAGTCGTAGGCGGGGAGTGTTTCGCGGATTTGCCGCAAGATGGTCAGTCCCCCGTAGCCGGAGTCGAACACCCCGATGGGACCTGGAAGGGAAGAGAAATGTGGCATGTAGAAAAAGAAAAGCCTCTCTGCCGGCTTCCTCTCAAGGGGAAAGCAACGGCGGAGAGGCGTTAAAGGTTTTTGTGTGAAGTTATTTGATGCCCAGTTGAGCTTTGACTTTGGCGGTCACGTCGATGCTCTCTTTGCCGATGTATGCCACGGGGGTGCGGGCTACGTCGAAGATGTAGACCACGCCTTCAGCCTGGCCCACTGCCTGTACGGCGGCGTCCAGCTTCTGCATGATGGGGGTCATGGCGTCTTGTTGTGCCTTCTGCATGGACTGCTGTGCCTCCTGCTGGAACTGCTGCTGGCGCTGAGCCATGTCTTGCAATTCCTTTTGGCGGCGTTCTGCTATGTTCTGAGGCAGCGAGTCGGCTTGTGCCAGAAACTCCTGGTACTTCTTGTTAAACTCTTCTTCTGTTCTTTGCATCTCGTCCTGATACTGTTTGGCCATAGCGTCAAGGTCGGCTTGTGCTTTGGTGAATTCAGGCATTACGGTGATGACCTCTTGCGAATTCATGTGGGCGAATTTGGTTTGTGCCATAGCTGCCAGCGGCAGGGCAAACACTGCAACAATAAGTGCGATTTTCTTTAGCATACTTTTTATTTATTTGAATGATTAATTTTTACGTGCTGCAAATATAACATAAAGCCAGGCAAAAGCAAAGCGGCGTCTGCTTATTTTTACTAAAAACGTCCTTTGCGGCAGGCGTTTGGCTCAGTCGCCATAGCCCAATCGTGCCAGTACCTCGTCGCTGATGTCTATCTCGGGCGAGGCAAAAATGATGCTGCTTGCCGAAGCCCGGTCGGTGACGACAGCGTAGCCCTTTTCCGTGGCAATCTCTTTGACGGCGTTGTAGACGGCATCTTGCAAGGGGCGCATCAGCTTTTCTTGCAGCTTGGCCATCTCTCCGCCCGGGCCGAAATACTGGCGGCGCAGTTCGGCGATTTCTGTCTCTTTGTTCACTATGGCCTCTTCTTTGGCCGTGCGTTGGTCATCGGTCAGCGATGAAGCCGTTTTCTGGTAACTCTCGTACATGGATTTGGCCTCTCCCGCCAACTTCTCTACTTCGTCTTGCCATTGTTTGGACGTTTGTTCAATCTCTTGGTTCGCGCTTTCGTAGGCGGGGATGTGCTGCATGATGTATTCCATGTCTATCAGGGCAAAGCGTTGCGCTTGTGCCGTCAGGCAGGCTGCGAATAGTGCGCAGGCAATTAAAAAGCTTTTTCTCATAACTCCAGCATTGGTTAAGTGTGTTCGTTAGAATTCTTGTCCCAAAATGAAGTGGAACTGGCTGCCGCCGTATTCGCGGCTTCCGTAGACGCGGTCGAAACCGTAGGCCCAGTCGATACCCATCATACCAATCATCGGGAGGAAGATGCGCACACCGACACCGGCCGAGCGTTTCAGGTCGAACGGGTTGAAGTCACCCACCTCTTGCCAGGCGTTACCGGCCTCGACGAAGGTCAGGGCGTAAATGCTCGTGCTGGTCTCCAACATCAGCGGGTAGCGCAATTCGATGCCCAAGCGTGCATAGGCGTAGCCTTCGCGGCCGTAGCTGGACAGAGAGCCGTTTTCGTATCCGCGCAGTGCGATGGTTTCTGTGCCATAAGTAGAATAACCCGTCATGCCGTCACCGCCCACTTCGAATGTGCCGAAGGGCGAACGTTTGTATTTGTTGTAATGTCCCAGCAATCCGAAGTCTACGCGTCCCATGATAACGGGCGTACGCTTCACCGTGTACGGGTCAAGCAACGGGATGTAGACTTTCGATTTGAACTTCCATTTGTGGTATTCCACCCACTTCTGCATGGCGTTGATGTCTTCCTGGTTATTCTGGTCGTACTGGCTGTAATCCTTGCCGTCGAACAGCGAGTAGGGAGGCGTGAGCTGCAAGGACAGCGAGAACTCCGAACCCGTGCGCGGATAGATGGGGTTGTCAATAGAACTGCGCGACAGCGTGAGGTTCAGGCTCAGGTCGTTGCAGTTGCCGTTCGTCACCATAAAGTATTGCCAGTCGCGCAAGATGTAGCGTTGGTACGACAACTCTGCGGTGAACTGGAAGTAGTCATCCGGCCACTTCAAGCGCTTACCGTACATAACGGCCAGTCCGAACATTTGCACAGACTTGTCCGGGTCGTAGTAGTTCTCGTAGTTCAGGTAGTTGCCATAGTTGTACATGCCGTAGCCATACATGCCACTGTAATAGCTGTTGTAGAAGTTGTTGTACAGCGCATCGTTGTAGTACTGGCTGCTGATGTCCGTCTGTCGCGAATAGAACGCTGAGACGGAGAACGCGTTCGGGCGCTTGCCTCCGAACCAGGGGTCGTAGAACGAGATACTGTACGATTGGTAATAGCGTGCGTTGGTCTGCCCGCTGATGGTCAACGTCTGTCCGTCGCCCTGCGGCAAGATGCCTCGGTAGTTCTCGCCCGGGTGCAACAGGTTGGCCAGCGAGAAGTTGGTAAACTTCAGGCTCAGCTTACCGATGATACCCGTCTGTCCCCAACCGGCGGAGAACTCCACCTGGTCGTTCGCTTTCGACACCAGTTGGTAGTCGATGTCCACCGTCCCGTCTTCGGGGCGTGGCTGCACGTCCGGGTTGATTTGTTCCGGGTCGAAGTGTCCCATCTGGGCAATTTCGCGGTACGAACGCATCAAGTCTTCGCGGCTGAACAACTGTCCGGGGCGTGTGCGCAACTCGCGGCGTACCACGTTCTCATACAAACGGTCGTTTCCGCTGATCATCACCTTGTTGATAGTGGCCTGCCGTCCTTCGTAGATACGCATCTCCAAGTCAATGGAGTCGCCCACTATATTTACTTCCACAGGGTCGAGGCTGTAAAACAAATAACCGTTGTTCCAGTACAAGTTGCCTATCGCGTCTTCGTCGTTAGTGAGGCGGTCGTTCAACAGCTTCTGGTTGTAGACGTCACCTTTCTTCATCTGCAACATATAGTCCAGTTGGTCGGAAGAGTATTGCGTGTTTCCCACCCAGGTAATGTTGCGCAGATAGTATTTTTGACCTTCTTCTATTCGCATAAAGACGTCCACCGTGCGGTCGTCATAAGGGCTGACACTGTCTTCTACAATCATGGCGTCGCGGTAGCCCAATTCGTTATACTTGTCGATGATGAGCTGTTTGTCGGCCTCGTAGTTTTCTTCCACGAACTTCTTCGTGCGGAACAGGTTGCGGAGTTTGCCTTTTTCATTGGTCTTTTTCATCACACGCTTCAGCTTCTTGGCCGTCAAAGCCTTGTTACCGACAATTTCAATGTGATGCACCTTGACTTTCTCTTTCTTGTCTATCTGGATGTCTACGATGACTTGGTTCTTGTTGGCCGGATCGTCTTTCTGGTTGATGAAAACCTCCGCATTTTTAAAGCCTTTGTCGTCAAAGTAACGTTTGATAAGCGTTTCTGCACGGTCTACTATGTTCGGAGTGATTTGTCCTCCTTTGATCATGCCGATTCTTTCTTCCAGGTCTTGGCGTTCCGATTTTTTCACTCCGGAATAATGGATGTCGGACACGCGGGGGCGCATCGTCAAATGGATAGTCAGCCAAACCTTCCCGTTTTCTTCTTTGTCGTCGGTGATGCTGACGTCCGAGAATAAGCCGTGGTGCCAGTAGCGCTTACAAGCTTGCGTGATTTCCTCTCCCGGTATCGAGATAATTTGTCCTTTGGACAAACCGGACAATCCTATAATAACGTAGTCTTCGTAGTTATCCGCTCCTTCCACCTTGATATCTGCGATTTCGAACTTCTTGGGCGTGCCGGAATACAGGACTACCGGCGTCTCTGTCTGCGCACTGTCTGTTGCAACTTCCTGGGCAAGTCCTTTAATCGTGCTGGCAAACAAACCCAAAATCACTATAACTATGGCGAAAATACGTTCGTGCATCTTTTTGTTCTCTGTTTTATTGTAGTCGTTGGTTATTCACTAATTTGTTCACTGGTTTTGCCGAACCGGCGCTCTCGTTTCTGGTAATCGCAGATGGCCTTGCAGAACTCTTCTTCGCGGAAGTCCGGCCAGTAAGTGTCACAAAAATAAAGCTCGGAGTAAGCGCACTGCCACAGCAGATAATTGCTCAGTCGTAACTCGCCCCCGGTACGGATTAGTAAATCGGGATCGGGCATGAAGTTCGTGGTCAGATAGCGCGCGAAGACGTCACTGCTGATTCCCTCGGCAGACAATTCCCCTTTTTGGACAGCTTGTACTATTTGTTTGGCTGCTTCGGTTATTTCCCAGCGGGCCGAGTAGCTCAAAGCCAGGATCAGGTTCATGCCCGTATTCCCTGACGTATGTTCAATACAAGAATTGAGTCGTTCGCAGACTTGCTCGGGCAATTTCTCTATGTCGCCGATGACGCGGAAACGGATGTCGTTTTTCATAAACGTCTCTTCCTCGATGGAGTCGAAAAGCAAGTGCATCAATGCTGATACCTCTTCGGCCGGGCGTCCCCAATTTTCAGTAGAAAACGTGTATAAAGTCAAGTATTTAATCCCCAACCGTGCGGCTTTTTCCGCAATGACATGAACGGTTTCTGCGCCTGCCTGGTGTCCGAAACTTCGTTCACGTCCACGCTGTTTGGCCCACCGCCCGTTCCCGTCCATGATGATGGCAACGTGTTGAGGTATCCGGTTCGCATCTATTTGTTCTTTATATGACATTGTTTCCTTCGTTACTACGTTTATGCCCGGCGGCTTGTTTCCTTATTATATATATGTGTAGGCCGCTTTGTTGGCCTCCGGTTTGTTATTCTCTTTCAAATCCTAACTTGTTGAGCCGTCCGCGCCATACTTCTGTAGCGGTTCCGTTCCCTCCAAATATCACCCAAATGAAGTCTCGTTTTTCATCAATTGCCGTAACTCCTTCTGGCGTGTGGTCCACAGCGACGGTGTACGACGTTTTTCCAGCAAATGATGGTGGCAGTAAGAATTTATGCTTGATTTCTTGCCAAGCGATGCCTGTTTCTGATTCGTAAATATCTTCCATAGAGCCACCAAAAGCATAGAAGCGGTTGTTGTAGCGCATGATGAAGGGATTGTCCATGCCGGGACACGAAGCATTTTCCGTAGTGGTTTCCAAGGCCGCCCAGTCTGTTCCGTCGGTTGTCATCCAAGGAATCGTTTTCTCTTCGTTGTTACGCGGCATACCGGTTATGATTGTCTGCCTGACGCGGCTGCCGGTTGTATAATTGGCATAATAGATGCGTTGAGTGGGGAAATCTGCTGGTACGGCATTGCCCGAAGTCCAAGATTGGCCGTCGGTGGTGATACAGAACTCTTGTTCTCCTGCTTCGTTGAGGCGGATTCCTGCCAATGTCGCAGCCTTCCCGGTTATGTCGTTCGAAGGAATGTTGGCCAAAAGGGAGAGGACGTTACCGCTCAGACCCGTCGCTTCCTCCCAGCTTGTGCCAGTGACGTCGGAACTGTAAACTGAACCATCTGCCAGGATGTAAAGCCTGTCATCGAAGTTGATGAGCGTGGTAATATCTGCTTCTTCTGGCAGGCCAGTTACCGATTGCTTGTTCCATCCGTATTGCCCTGGCGCTGTTGATGTGCGGTAAAGTTCGGCAGTAGATGTGTACAGCAGCAGTTCATCGTTCAGTATGACAACTTTCTGTTCTTCTTGGTTGACTGTCTGCGATACAGGGTCTCCTTCGTGGTCCATCCGTGTCCATACCAGCGAGTCTGGGTCTTGGCGGTGTACACGGATTTGTAGTGTATAGTCGCGTGTGGTAACTCCATCTGGAGCATATACTTTCAGCTTGATGCCGTCGCTTCCCGTGGCATTCATGGCGGGGAGCAAGTTATGATAAGCCTCTGTGTTCAGCACAGTGTCTGCGGAAGTTACGGTCCATGTTACGCTGATTTGGTCTATTTGGATGCTGTCGATAAGAGTATCAGCATCGACCGGCATTGAATCCAGGTTGTATATTAAGTTGTTCAGTTGGTCTATTTCAAACTTATAGTCCACCCCGTGTATGGTATCAAGGCTGAAGGCATGTATGGTTGCATCCGAGCTGTATGCCGTTGTTTCTTCTGAATCCAAACAGGAACCTAAGGCTATTGATACCAGCAGAAAGCTTATAATAGCTGATAGAAATCTCGTTCTCATTCTTTGTTGTTAGTGTTTATTTACAAGTTGCAAAAATAGGAACAATTTTTGCGATATGCCTCTTTCGGACGAAGTTTTATACAAAATTATAGATAAAATAACCGATTTCCACGATAAACTCTTGGCTAATGAGGCTTATAGCCAATCTTCACGTGCCCAATAATGACGAATGAACCTGCCGAAATGCTGCTCTGTGCAGGCAATTTTTTTTCTATTTAACACTGGGGCTGCCACGCCGTCGTGCAGGCACTCTGGAGCTGTTTCGACGAAGGCTTCATCCCAAAGGCCGGCATCGATGAATGTTTGCAGGGTGTTGGCGCCACCTTCGACTAACAGCGATTGCAGGTTTTGCTGGTAAAGCGATTCCAGCAGTTGGGGCAACAGTGGGCGGTTGAAATAGGCCTGGATATATTCCACGCCCGGCTGTTCGGCATGCGGTGTTTCTGTGAAGACCAGTGTGCGTGTGTGTCCGTCAAACAGGTGCAGGTCTGCGGGCAAGGTGTTCAGCCGGTCTATGGTGATGCGGACGGGTGAGGGGCCGTACCAGTGACGCACTGTCAGACTGGGGTTGTCTAACAGTGCTGTTCGTGTGCCTACCAGGATAGCACTGTGCTCTGCCCGTCTTTTGTGTACCAGCATGAGTGTGTAGGCGTCGGACAGTTGGGCCGGTGCTCCGCCCGTCCGGTTGATGTCGATGAACCCGTCGGCTGATTGGGCCCATTTCAGCGTGATGTAAGGCCGGTGTAAGGTGTGGAAGGTAATGAAGCGCCGCAACAGTTGTCTACATTCTGTCTCCAGGACTCCTACGGTCACTTCGCATCCCGCGTCCAGCAACTTTTGTATGCCGCGCCCGGACACTTTGGGGAAGGGGTCGCGGCATCCTATTACGACGCGTGGGATTTGCTTTTCGATGATGAGGTCGGCACACGGGGGAGTCTTTCCGTAGTGTGAACAGGGTTCCAGGCTGACGTATAGCGTGGAACGTCGCAAGAGCGACGGATCTGTCACTGACCGGATGGCGTTTACCTCGGCGTGGGCTTCTCCGCAACGCACGTGGTAGCCTTCGCCGATGATGCGTCCGTCGCACACGATGACGGCGCCTACCATGGGGTTGGGGGCTGTTTGGCACAGCCCGTTGCGCGCCAGTTGGATGCATCGGCGCATGTATTTTTCGTTTTCTTCCATATTCCTTATTATATAAATGCCGTTCCTGCATGGAGGAGGTGGCTGCTTGGCTTGGCCGCGCAAATGTACGATTTAATTCGGAGACTGCGAAGAAACGTTCTTCCTTTCGCTTACTCGTTTAACGTTCCGCAATGGGGGCAGATGCCTTTTTGTGTCAGTAGGTTGCCGCAGTTTCCGCATCGATAGCGTACTGTGCGGAGCGAACGGTAGAGGCTGCGCAGAAACACAAGGACGAAGACTGCCAGGAAGATGTAGCCTATCCGGATGCGGGTTGTCAGAATGAAGAAGAAGTAGCAGCAGATGCAACTGGAGGCTATCCCCAGCAGGTAGTAGACGGCAGAAACGGGCGTGAGCCGGCGGAACAGCACGTCGACGGTGGCAATGAGGACGATGATGAACAGCCAAAAGCCGGATAGAAACAGGCTCAGCAGCAGCGGGACGCGGAAGGGGGAGAGCGTGGGATTGTAGTAAAAGTGTTCCCACATGGCGGGCACGTACACTTGCATTGTTTCGTACAAGGTGGCAGAGGTAGCCATCAGCAGGCAGAGCAGCAAGGGGTAGACGGGATCCATCTCTTTGAATCCTTTCCACCACAACGGTCTGCGGCGCCACATGCGTATTAACCAGAAGACTGCAAACAACGACAGCACGCTGATGAAGTAGGGCGTGTGCGTGTGGCTGAACAGGTGGATGGCCTCCGAGATGCTGTCGTCGGGCACAAAGGCCTGCTTCATGTCACATTCGCGCAGCCAGCCTTGTATCTCTTGCGTGTGTGCCAGTTTCACCCAGATGCTGTCCACTGTGTCGTTGGGGTGTACGTTAAATTCGGCCACTACCACGCGGTCGCCGCGTTTCAGCGTGTGGTAGCTTTCCTTCAGCGGAAGGCCTGCCAGGCGGATGGAGTCGGCGTGCAGCACGAGGTTGGTGTTCCAGGTGTAATGCCGTTCGTAGAGGTAGGTCAGCGAGTCGCATGCGCGGGGGGCTGTGTCTGCGGGAAGGGTGGGGGTGCTGTATTGGCACGAGACGGTGGCCAGCAGCAGGAGCAACCAGAGCCATCCTTTCGGAAGACGTGTGTCTGTTGCCTGCCCTTTGGCGTGTGCCGTCGGGCGTTTGTGTTTACTGTTCCGCCGCATAGACTTTCATCTGACAATTTTTGCAGTCGAACGACAGGCGGAACCGCCGTCCGTCGGTCGATATCAGGTAATAGGGCTCTCGGTAGGGGCTGTGGCCTTTCTGGTGGGTGGGACACCAACCCATGCTGAAGCGCAGGCAGTGGCGGCAGAACATCAGTGCGGCTTCGGGGGCAGCCTGTGCCTCGTAGGCCGGGTCGATGCGGCGCACGCCGTGCGACAGGTAAAACTGCCGCGCCTGTCCGTTCATCACGTTGCCCAGGTAGGTGAGCGAGTCCGCGAGGTAGGGGTGGTGCGTCTCGCGTCGCGGCGACAGCTCTCGCCGGTAACCGATGCGCCTGACGTCCAGCAGCCGTTGCACCACCTGTCGGCGCCAGTCGCTCAGCACCGACGAAGGCAGGAACCATTCGGTCGTCAGCTCCAGTAAGGCTTCGTCCTGCGTTTCGAACGGAGTGTTGCCCAGCTTGGCCAGTTGGGCGCGGATGTTGGCGGCTTGCGGCGTGCGGGCCGGTTGTTTGTCGTAGGGGAAAGACTGGACGGCGCGGTGTCCCTCGTCGTCGGTGGCACCGAGGGCAAAGCCCGTGGTTGTCTCCCACAGCCGCCAGCGCAACCGGATTTTACGTTCGGCCGAGGGACGCGCCAGCAGGCGTTCGAACTCTTGGTCGAAATTGCGGTACAGCGGGGTGCGGGGTGCGATGCGGGGCACTTGTCCGGCCGGCAAGGCGGGATAGAGGCGGTTGCCCTCCACGCGGTTGATGCGGAAACCTTGCAGTTGTCCCCGTTCGTCCAGGTAGCACAGCCCGTCGCCGTTGTGGAAGGGTTTGACTCCTGCCACGGTCAGGCAGCCGGCGCGTTGCTCCTTCAGTGTGCCCATTGCCTCGCCCAGCGACTTGGGTGTATCGAACGAGGCGATGTCGCGCGTGCGTCCCTCCAGGAAATAGTTCGTAAAGCCGCGGCTGAAGCTCTTGTCCAACTGGGGCTGGAACGTGTATCGGCAGATGCCCGACGAGGCTTTGACGTATTCCTGCCGCCGGGCCAGAATCTCGTCCAGCTTCTGGCGGTAGGCGGCTGTCACGTTTTTCACGTAGCTGACGTCTTTCAGCCGGCCTTCTATCTTCAGTGACGAGGCTCCGGCGTCCAGCAACTGTTCCAGCCGCTCGCTTTGGTTCAAGTCTTTCAGCGACAGCAGGTGCTTGTTGCGGGCGATGGTGCGTCCGTCGGCGTCCACCAGATTGAAGGGCAGGCGGCAGAACTGGGCGCACTCGCCCCGGTTGGCACTGCGCCCGAAGCAGGCCTGACTGACGTAGCACTGTCCGCTGTAGCTGACGCAGAGTGCTCCGTGTACGAAGACTTCGAGCGACGTCTGCGGGCAGGCGCGGTGGATGCGGGCGATGTCGTCCAGCGAGAGCTCGCGCGCCAGCACCACCTGGCGGAAGCCCGCCTCGCTCAGAAAGCGTACTTTCTCCACCGTCCGGTTGTCCATCTGCGTGCTGGCGTGCAGGGGGATGGGGGGCAGGTTGAGGCGGGTGATGCCCATGTCTTGCACGATGAGCGCGTCCACGCCCGCTTGCCAGAGCTGGTGAATCAGTTGCTCGGTCGCGGCGAGCTCGTCGTCGCGCAGCAGTGTGTTGACGGTGGCGTAGATACGGACATAGTAGGTGTGCGCATAGTCTACGAGCCGGGCAATGTCTTCTATTGGATTGCCTGCCGCTGCCCGGGCACCGAAACGCGCGGCGCCTATGTAGACGGCGTCTGCTCCGTGGTCCACGGCGGCCAGGCCGCAGTCCAGGTTGCGGGCGGGCGAGAGGAGTTCGATGGCACGCGGTTTCATCACTGGATGTCGTTGATGTCGTAGGGCGTCTCCTGGTAGACGAAGTAGTTGAGCCAGTTGCTGAACAGCAGGTTGGCGTGCGCACGCCAGCGCACCAGCACTCCCTTGGCAGGGTCGTCGTCTACGTAATAATTGCGGGGCATCTCGATGGGAAGGCCTTTGCCCAGGTCGCGACGGTACTCGCCGTCCAGCGTCAGGGGCGAGTACTCCGAGTGGCCGGTGACGAAGAATTCGCGCCCGCCTCGCGCCATGACCAGGTAGACGCCGGCTTCGGGCGATTCCGACAGGAGGGTGAGTGCGGGGACGCGCAGGATGTCTTCGCTCCTGACCTCGGTGTGGCGGCTGTGAGGCACGTAGAACACGTCGTCGAAGCCGCGGAAAATGGGGTGCAGGGGTTGCAGGGCGCGGTGGGGGAAGATGCCGAACATCTTCTTCTCCAGCGGATATTTTGGGATGCCGTAGAAGTGATACAGCCCTGCCTGTGCCGCCCAGCAGATGTAGAGCGTCGACGTGACGTGTGTCCGGGCCCAGTCGAATATCTCGGTAATCTCGTCCCAGTACGTCACCCGTTCGAAGTCCATCTGTTCCACGGGAGCACCGGTCACTATCATCCCGTCGTAGCGTTGTTCGCGCATTTGCTCGAAGTCGGTGTAAAACGCCTTCATGTGCTCTATCGGGGTATTCTTGGGCGTGTGGCTTTTGATTTTCATGAACGAAATCTCCACCTGGAGCGGCGTGTTCGAGAGCAGGCGCACCAGGTCTGTCTCGGTCGTTATCTTCAGCGGCATCAGGTTGAGTATGGCTATGCGCAGCGGGCGGATGTCCTGGCCCGTGGCACGCGTCGTGTCCATTACGAATATGTTTTCCTGCTTCAAGAGTTCGATGGCAGGCAGTCGGTCGGGTAGTTTAAGTGGCATGTGCTTGTCTCTTCCTTTTTTGATGATTTCAGCCTGTAAAGATAATGAAAAGCAGGCAGATATGTGCAGGAAAATAAGATTTATTAAATTCTGGCGGACAGGCGTTAGCTCTCCGTCTCTTTTTAAGAAGCTGTGAGACAGATGATTGCTTCTCTTCCTTCCGGCCGTTCCTTCTTGTCCGGAAGAAGCGCGGCTCTTGTTCGGAAGAAGCACGGCCCTTGTCCGGCGGAAGCAAAGCGGGGAAAAACACCGGGCGGGTGTAACAAGCAATGCATAGATTCACTAACTTTGCGCCCGTTTTTCAGCGATAGCTGTTTTAAGGAATATTCTAAACTGAAGCATCATGATTCGTCAATGCGCCATCCTCTTCGGATGTTTAGCTTTGGGTGAGCTCATCGTCTGGCTGACAGGCGTCAAACTTCCTTCCAGCATCATCGGGATGCTGCTGCTCACTTTGTTCTTAAAGTTAGGTTGGATCAAGCTGCACTGGGTGCAGGGCATGTCCGACTTTCTGGTTGCCAACCTGGGGTTCTTCTTCGTGCCGCCCGGCGTGGCGCTTATGCTTTACTTCGATGTGATACAGGCGCAGCTCTGGCCCATCCTGACAGCCACGGTGCTGAGCACGCTGCTGGTGCTCGTCGTCACCGGCTGGGTGCACCAGCTCACGCGCAAGGCCTCGAACAAGGCGACCGACCACCTGAAACATTAACCCGGGGCGTTCCCGATTTTAAACACATACATCTTTATGAACTTTCTGGAGAATGAATTTTTCCTGCTGGCCGTCACCTTCACTGTCTTCTTTCTGGCCAAGCTGTTGCAGAAGAAGACGGGTCTGATGCTGCTCAACCCCATCCTGCTGACCATCGCCGTGCTGATTGTCTTTCTGAAGCTGGCCGGCGTCAGTTATGAAACATACAGCGAAGGCGGCAAGCTGATTGAGTTTTGGTTGAAACCGGCTGTCGTGGCCCTCGGAGTACCCCTCTACCTGCAACTCGAGACGATTAAGAAGCAACTGCTGCCCATCCTGCTGTCGCAACTGGCCGGTTGCTTCGTCGGCGTCGCCTCGGTCGTGATTATCGCCAAGCTGATGGGCGCTTCCGAAGAAATCATCTATTCGCTCGCCCCCAAGTCGGTCACCACCCCCATTGCGATGGAAGTCACCCAGTCGCTGGGCGGCATCCCGTCGCTCACGGCAGCCGTCGTGGTCTGTGTGGGATTGCTGGGCGGTATCCTCGGATTCAAGACACTGCGCCTCATGCACGTGGGCAGTCCCATGGCTCAAGGCCTGTCGATGGGCACCGCGGCCCATGCCGTCGGCACCTCCGCAGCGATGGACGTCAGCCGGAAGTATGGCGCCTTCGCCAGCCTGGGATTGACACTGAACGGCATCTTCACGGCCCTGCTCACGCCGACCATCCTGCGTTGGTTGGGCCTGCTCTGAG
Source organism: Candidatus Bacteroides merdipullorum (assembly GCA_019116045.1). Classification (GTDB taxonomy): domain Bacteria; phylum Bacteroidota; class Bacteroidia; order Bacteroidales; family Bacteroidaceae; genus Bacteroides; species Bacteroides merdipullorum. The sequence continues at coordinate 76,039 of DXCK01000046.1, forward strand.
CGCGTCCGCCTCTACTTGCGGACATTCCTCCCCGCGTCGATGCGCAGGAAGATGAAGAGCAAGATACTGAAGCCCCACAGCGACGAGCCGCCGTAACTGAAGAAAGGAAGCGGGATGCCGATGACTGGCGTGAGTCCTAACACCATGCCCACGTTGATGAAGACATGAAACAGGAAGATGCTGGCCACGCTGTAGCCATAGACCCTCCCAAAAGTTGTAGGCTGGCGCTCGGCCAGCCAGATGAGGCGCAAGATGAGCGACAGAAACAGGATAAGTACGCCCGTCGAACCGATGAAACCCTGTTCTTCGCCCACGGTGCAGAAGATGAAATCCGTGTCTTGTTCGGGCACGTATTTCAGCTTCGTCTGCGTGCCGTTCAGGAAACCCTTGCCCGTCAATCCACCCGAACCGATGGCAATCTTAGACTGGTTCACGTTGTAACCCGCTCCGCTGGGGTCTTCTTCCAGTCCCAGCAAAACCTGGATGCGCACCTGCTGGTGAGGTTCGAGCACGCTGTTGAACACATACTCCGACGAATACAGGAATCCCACGGAACAAACGGCGAACAACAGCGTCAGCAGATACGTGTGGCGGCGCGTCTGGAGAGCCAGCCAAATCAAGTACCCGGTCAGGGCGAAGCACAATCCCCACAAGACATAAACCACGTTGAAAGGAACGACCCAATGCGACAGTGCGACAGCCGCAACAGTGCAGCCCGCCACGCTTAAGGCTATGATGTTAGCCTCGGTCGTGCGGCGTGTGTAGACTCGTAGCATCAGCGCAGCAAACAGCAGGATGAGAATCAGTACAATAAACTGCCCCAAAGGTGTAGGCGTATCCCACAACTGCGCGCTGGCAAAGCGGATGCCCACCACAAAATAAAGCACGGCACAGAGCCCCGCCAATAGGACAATGCCGGGCATCCCCTCGCGGTACAGCACCAGAAAGAAGGCCAGATATACCAAAGCACTCCCCGTCTCGCGCTGTGCGACAATCAGCAGCATGGGAATCAGGATAATAAGCCCCGTGCAAAGAGCCTGGCGCGTATTCTTCAGACTGAACCCATAGACACTCATGCACCGCGCCAGGGCCAGGGCCGTGGCAAACTTGGCAAACTCTGCCGGTTGCAGGCTTACGGGACCCAGAATGAGCCAGGAGTGGGAACCTTTCGTGTCCGGAGCAATGAAAATCGTCACTACCAGCAACACCAGCAGCACCCCGTAAATCAAGTAAGCATACGCCTCGTAGAAAAGGTCGTCCAGCATCATCAGCACGCCGGCCAGTCCCAGCGAGCACAGTGCCCAGGCAAATTGCTTGCCCGCCCGTGTCGAGAAGTCGAGCAATTCGTGCTCGCTATAATCATAGCTGGCTCCGCAGATGCTCATCCATCCGAACGCCACCAGCAGCACATAAAGCCCGATAGTCAGCCAATCGAGCGATTTCAGTATCGGTTCCCTGCGTCTCATCGGCCATCCTCCCCATAACTTATCGTGCGGTTGCTAAAGTCTTCGGCCAACAGCTCGTTTGCTTCCGACAAATGGCCGTGCAGGTACTGGTCCATCATCAGTGCTCCGATGGGCACGCCATATGTCGCTCCCCAACCCCCGTTTTCGACGTATACCACGATGGCTATCTGCGGGTCGTCTTTAGGGGCAAAGCCCATAAATACCGAATGGTCCTTGCCGTGCGGGTTTTGTGCTGTGCCTGTCTTGCCGCAGGCTTCCACATCTGGCAAGATGCTGCCCACCATCCGGCATGTGCCGCTGCCCGTGCTGCCTGTGACTGCGGCACGCATGCCTTCGGCCACCCAGTCGTAATACTGGCTTTCTATGCCCGTGTATCGGCGTTGCACATAAGCAGTGTCCAGTTCACTGTCTTCTATCTCTTTTACGATATGCGGCGTCACGAACCAGCCCCGGTTGGCAATCGTAGCCCCCAGGTTGGCTATCTGCAGCGGAGTGGCCAGTATTTCGCCTTGCCCGATAGAAATACTAATAACGGTCAGCCCGTTCCAACGGCCGCCATACGCCTTGTCGTAGAACTGGGCATTGGGTATAAGTCCTCTCTGCTCGCCCGGCAAGTCCGTGCCCAGCCGGTAGCCGAAGCCTTGCGCCACCATGTGGTCTTTCCACACCGTGATGGCATTCTGGGGCGAACCATATTTCTTGTCGCCGAACATGTAATAAAGTCCCCAACAAAAATAAGCGTTGCAAGAAGTGGCAATGGCCGGCACAAGAGAGAGGGGAGAGGCATGGCCATGACAACCGACGCGCAACCCCCGGTGGATGAACCCGTGTGAACACGGATAACTCGGACTTTCTTTGCCTACAATGCCTTCCTGCAAGAAGGTCACGGCCTGCGCCGTCTTGAAGGTGCTTCCCGGCGGATACGTACCTTGGATGGCACGGTTCAGCAGAGGCTTTTGCTTGTCTCGTTGCAACTTCATGTGGTTGTCCCCTCTTTGTCGTCCTATCAGCAGGTGAGGGTCGAAGGTGGGTGAGGACACCATACATAAAATCTCTCCGGACTTGGGTTCAATGGCTACTATGCTTCCAATCTTTCCCCTCATCAGGCGCTCGCCCAATTGTTGCAGCTTAATGTCGATGCCCAGCTTCAGGTTCTTGCCCGGGATGCTGGGGCGGTCCATCTTCCCATCCATATAATGTCCCTGGATACGGCCATGAGCATCGCGCAGAAGGATTTCTACCCCTTTTTCGCCCCGCAAGTATTTCTCGTAGCTTTTCTCTATCCCTTGTTTGCCTATGTAGTCGCCGCTTCGGTAGTACGGGTCGGCCTCGATGTCTTTCTGGGAAACTTCGCCAATGTCTCCCAGGGCATGGCCGGCCACGTCGTACGTATATTGCCTGATGGTTCTTCGTTGGATGCCGAATCCGGGAAACTTGTATAGCTGCTCCTGAAACACGCCACATTCTTCTGCCGACAGTTGCGTGAGGAAAATCTGCTGGGTGTAGCGTGAATATCCCGGGTTCTTACGGCGGTCTTTGACTTCTTTCATACGACGGTCGAACCAATCCCTTGTGATGCCCAGCGTCCGGCAAAAATCCGCTGTGTCTAATGCTTCCACTTCGCGGGGCACGAATGTAATGTCATAAGCCGGCTGGTTGAACACCAGCAATTCTCCATGCCGGTCGTAAATGGCTCCGCGCGAGGGGTATTGTACTTTGTTGAGAAAGGCGTTGTTGTCGGCAAATTTCTTGTATTCGTCCGACAGCAATTGCAGGTCCAGCAGACGTAGCACGTAGATGAACACGATGAGTACGGCTGCTCCTCCGATGATGTATTTCCTTTTCTCCAGATTATAGTTTTTCGCCATTTCACTTCTCCATTGTTCCGTATTCCTTCCTTGATTGGCCGCTATTTCCCGCGTTCCCTGGCCGGCATGATTTTCCTTATCGCTCTTTGTTGGCAGGGGTTCTGCGTATTCCTTCGATGGCTGTGATGCCAGCCACAGTCAGCACGCTGCTTGCCATAATGTGCAGTACAGCCGTTCCCGTGTGGGCAGCCGAAAAGTACTCGATGGCATACAGAGCCGTGTGGTGTATCAAGGTGCATGCAGCCACATACTTTATGAACGCTCCTGCCCCCATGGTGCGGAACCCGGGGATAAAACTGTCGGACATATCCCTGGGCATGAACAGACGCAAGAAGAACGGGCGTACAAATGCCAGTAACACACTGGCGCTTGCATTCATCCCCGGTGTGTCTGCAAACATGTCTACTGACAGTCCCAAGGCAAACGCCCAGAGCATTTGTTCTTTTCGTCCCGTATCTGAAGCAAACTTAATCATCAGATAGATGTACACAAAAGGCGTGGCAAAGCCCTCTATGTGCACATTATTCAGTATGAGCACCTGCACCAGCAAGAGTCCTACGAACCAGCCTATCCTATGAATATAATCTTGTATCAAGGTATCCCGTTATTCGTTAAGTTGTTTTTCCAATTGCTTCAGTTCTTCTTGTCCTTCCCGGGCTATGACACGCACGTCGTCCACCTTGCCGAAATCCGTAGCCAACTTGATTTTCAGTAAGTAAGACAGCCCATCGTGTGAATCGGACATCTCGTCGATAACTCCTACCAACAGTCCCGGCGGGAACACGGCCGAATAGCCGCTGGTCACCACCGTGTCGCCCACGCTGAACTCGGCATGTCGGGGCAAGTCGCGCAGATAAGCATACTGCGTGTCTCCGCCTTCCCACTTCAGGTAGCCAAAGTAATTGCTGCCTTGAATCTTGCAACTCAAGCTCGACTTGCTGTTCAGCAGCGAAATGACCAGCGCATAGTGGGGAGTGGTCTTATAGACAATGCCCACCACGCCGTTGGCATTGACCACCCCCATTTCCGGGCGTATGCTGTCGGCCGAACCACGGTCCAGAGTCAGGTAGTTGTCCAGATGGTTTACGCTGTTCTTGACCACATGGGCCTTATACAGTTTGTAACTCTTGTCCGCTGGGATGGAATCGAGGCTGTGGTAAGCACTCGTATCAGACTGCATGTCAAGCAACTCCTTTTCCAGCGAGGCTATGCGTTGTTCTAACTGCATGTTGCGATCCAGCAAATCTTCGTTGACCTCTTTTAAGTGGAAGAAAGAAGTGACACTGCTTTTCATCTCGAACAGCTTGCCGGACATGGCATTGGTCGAGGTGAAGAACACGCTTTGCTGGTAACGGTTGAAGCGGAATAATAAAACAAAACTGGCTACCTCCAGCAAGATGAAGAGGAACCAGTAATTGTATTTCACCAGAAAATCCAGCAGATTCCGCATACGCCGTTTCCGTTATCTCATTAAGAATGAGAATTTGTCCACATTCTTCAGCGCGATGCCCGTTCCTTTGGCCACAGCATGCAGCGGGTCTTCCGCTATGTGGAAAGGTATATTGATTTTGTCCGTCAGTCGCTTGTCCAATCCGCGCAGCAAGGCGCCTCCGCCGGCCAGGTAGATGCCGTTGTGCACGATGTCCGCATACAGTTCGGGCGGAGTGTTTTCCAGGGCACTCAGCACGGCGGTTTCTATCTTCGAGATAGATTTCTCCAGACAGTGGGCGATTTCCTGGTAGCATACGGGCACTTCCATAGGCAACGCAGTGATGCGGTTCGGGCCATATACGATATAATCGTCCGGGGCATCCTCGCCCAATTCAGTCAGTGCTGCGCCCACATGTATCTTGATACGTTCGGCCATGCGTTCGCTGACCTTCACGTTGTGCTGCCGGCTCATGTACTCCTGTATGTCGGCCGTCAGGTCGTCGCCCGCGATGCGGATGGAGTTGTTGCTCACGATGCCTCCCAGCGAGATGACCGCAATTTCTGTCGAACCACCGCCTATGTCCACAATCATGTTGCCTTCCGGCGCTTCTACGTCTATACCGATGCCTATGGCTGCCGCCATGGGTTCGAAAATCAGGTAGACATCACGTCCGCCCGCATGTTCGGCCGAGTCGCGCACGGCGCGCAGCTCCACTTCCGTACTGCCCGACGGCACCCCGATGACCATCCGCAGAGAAGGTGAGAATAACCGGTGTTTGCGGTTCACCATCTTCACCAGCCCGCGAATCATCTGCTCGCAGGCATAGAAGTCGGCTATCACGCCGTTGCGCAAAGGGCGGATGGTGCGGATGTTCTCATGCGTCTTTTCGTGCATCATCTTAGCCTTTTCGCCCACGGCTATCATCTTATCTGTACGACGGTCCAAGGCCACTACCGACGGCTCGTCCACCACAATCTTGTCGTTGCAGGTGATGATGGTGTTGGCCGTTCCCAGGTCCATCGCTATTTCTTGTGTAAAAGAGAATAAACCCATTTTAAATTGAGAATTGAAAATTGAGAATTAAAAAATGGGAGATTGCGTGACATCTTAGACCCTGTTTAAGAATCGCTCTCTCTGTCATGTTGAGCGAGCGAAGCGAAGCCGAAACATCTCCCTAATATTCCTCAGGCGCATAGTGAGATCCCTCGATTGCGCTCGGGATGACAGGGAAATGGATCTAAAACAGGCTCTTACTCTCATTTTTTAATTCTCAATTCTCAATTCTTCATTTATTTAGTGTTTGAAGTGGCGGAACCCGGTGGTCACCATTGCGATTCCGTGTTCATTGCAGTAGTCAAAACTCAGTTGGTCCTTGATGCTTCCCCCCGGCTGGATGACCGCCGTAATGCCTTCATTGCCGGCAATCTCTACGCAATCGGGGAAGGGGAAGAAAGCATCGCTTGCCATGACAGCCCCGTGCAGGTCGAAGCCGAAGCTCTTGGCCTTTTCGATGGCCTGCTTCAGCGCATCTACGCGGCTGGTCTGTCCCACACCGCTGGCCAGCAGTTGCTTGCCTTTGGCCAGCACGATGGCATTGGATTTGGAGTTCTTCACAATCTTGTTGGCAAAAAGCATGTCTTCTATCTCGGCCTGTGTGGGTGCCTTCGTCGTCACCGTCTTCAGGTCGTCGGGTGTTTCTACCTTCAGGTCACGTTCCTGTGCCAGCACACCGTTCAGCAGAGAGCGGAACTGCTTCTTGGGCAGCTCGACCGGCTTGCGCACCAGGATGATGCGGTTCTTCTTCTGGCCCAGCACCTCGAGGGCGTCTACGTCATAATCCGGCGCGATGATGACTTCAAAGAAGATCTTATTGATTTCTTCGGCCGTCTCTTTGTCCACCACAGTGTTGGTGATGAGCACCCCTCCGAAAGCTGAAACCGGGTCGCCGGCCAAAGCATCTTTCCACGCCTCCAGCAAGGTGGGACGCGAAGCCAGGCCGCAAGCATTGTTGTGCTTCAAGATGGCGAACGTCGTTTCCTGGAACTCATCAATCAGGTCTACCGCCGCGTTGATGTCCAGCAGGTTGTTGTAAGAAATCTCCTTGCCATGTATCTGGTCGAACATCTGCTCCAGGTTGCCGTAGAAATAGCCCTTCTGATGCGGGTTCTCGCCATAGCGCAACGCCTTCTGGTTGTTGGCCGAGCAGCGGAAGGCCGTGCCTTCTCCCCCGTCGAAGTAATTGAAGATGGCCGTGTCATAGTGCGACGACACACCAAAAGCCTCTTTGGCAAACCAACGGCGTTCCTCCAGCGTCGTGTTGGCACCCCGCTCCATCAGGATGTCGCGCAAGGGCTGGTACTGGGCTTGTGAAGCCACGATGACCACGTCGTTGAAATTCTTGGCAGCGGCGCGGATGAGCGAGATGCCGCCTATGTCGATTTTCTCGATGATGTCAGCCTCCGATGCACCGCTGGCCACTGTTGCCTCAAACGGATAAAGGTCTACGATGACCAGGTCTATTTCGGGAATCTGATATTTTTCAATCTGCTGACGGTCCTGCTCCAAAGCACGGCGGCACAAGATGCCTCCGAAGATTTTGGGATGCAACGTCTTCACACGCCCGCCCAAGATGGAAGGGTAGGTAGTCAGGTCTTCCACTGCCTGGCAGGGATAGCCCAACGATTCGATAAACTGGCGGGTGCCGCCTGTAGAGAGAAACTGCACGCCTTCTTCATGCAGTTTGGTGATGATTTCATTCAGTCCTTCTTTGTGATAGACGGAAACCAGCGCTGTCTTGATTCTTTTTGTCTCGGACATGATTCAAATATGATTATATAAATACGCGTAATTAATAATAGTCCCGCAAAGGTACGAATTTTGTCGTTTAGCCTGCATAGGAAAAAGCGTTAAAATTGGAGGCAGGTGGAAAGTTTGTGGGGTTTGCAGACAGGCATGGGGTGCAAATCTTCCCGGCGTTTCAGGAGGGCGAGGTGCTGTAAGGGCGTCCGTTTGTTGTCAGAACAACATGTCCGGAAGTAAAATATCAGTATAACCATTGCCCCCAAAGTCGTTCCAAATTCGCTTTTTCTTCGTCTCTAAGCAAACGAACTTGGTACGACTTTGGTACGAGCCGGGTACGAGCCGGGTCGGAATCCGGAAGCTTGCGGCTTCGTTGGTTATATTTGTTGACAGATGGGCGTTTGTTTTTTTGTGACTTCCGGGGACGGTTTGAGAGTGTGTTTTTTGGGGGAAGGTGCTGGAAATTTTAGGGATAAAAAAAGTTCTAAGTTTTGATTGTTTAGGAATAAGTATGTATATTTGCAAGCGAAGTGCAAGGCGTTGCCTTCAAACCTTTTTTGCGAAATAAAAAATTGTAAGAAGCGTTGTGCTTCATTCTTGTTCTTGAGAACCTAGGAAATTTTCAACTACACAGGAATGACACAGTCGGTTCCTACGCTGGTTTCCAGCGTGGGTCTGCTGTCTATTACCATTTGTGTAGTGGGTTTTCCTAGGACCTTCAAGAACGATGAATAGCACGCAGTTCCACGCTTTTTTTATGTTTAAAATTCCATTGGGGACTGCAGGAACAAATTTTTTTTGCATGAAAATCGAAGTCTGTGAAAAATGCAATCAAATGCTGCATCTGATAAAAGTAGTAGATGAAAAAAGTGCAATCATGGAATGTAAGCATTGCCATAATCGGAAATTGTATTCGTACGATGAAAAAGAGTTCCCTAAAAATAT
>DXCK01000007.1 GCA_019116045.1 Candidatus Bacteroides merdipullorum
TTAGGCTTAAATGATTTATGCAAAAATAGGAACAATTCTCCGAAAAGTCCTATCTTTGCTCACTATAATAAAAGAAATATCGACATGCGTACGGATTTTCCACAAGTAGATTTACCGGTAGATGTCATTGCCTGGGCGGAAGTCACAGAAGAAATTCTTAATATCTACAAACAAGCATGCCGCCTGAAAGCGTGCATCTTTGCTCTTTGTCAGGAAGGTTCTATTACAGTATCTATCAATTTAATGGAAACAGAAATAAAGCAAGGAGATTTTATCACACTATTGCCTGGTTCTATCATCCAGTTTTACGGACAAAAGAAAAAGTTCAAGCTCTCTTTTGTCGGCTTCTCGGCGCATTGCCTGACTGGCGTCAATCTGATTCAATCCATCCCCAGTTCCTTCACAACCATACTTGAATATCCGGTTTTGAATCTCAACGAAACCCTATCCTCTTATCTGAAAGATTATTTCGCACTGCTGGACAGAGTCACAACGGGCCCGTATCCACCCGACACACGCATGGCCCAACAGATACTGGCAAATCTGTTGTATGGGGTAGAGAAATTATACGGCACTTGTCCGAAGACTGAAAAACTGCCTCAAAGCCGAAAAGAGGAAATCTACCGCAAGTTCATTCAACTAGTCATTGAAAACTATATGCATGAACGCCATGCCCAGTTCTATGCAAACTGTATGGGCATCTCATTACAACATTTAAGCACTACGGTCAAACAAGTGACGGGCAAGAACGTGCTTGACATCATAGCCAACGTTGTGTTGATGGACGCCAAAGCTAAACTAAAATCAACAGACATGACGGTGCAAGAGATTGCTTATTCGCTCAACTTTCCCAGTGCTTCATTTTTCGGCAAATACTTTAAACGTTACATGGGCATAAAGCCATTGGAATACAGACATGGTTGAAAGCCGTCTTCCGCTTACGAATAGAAAAACAATGTAATCACAAAAGATTTTTTCTGCCTACGATAAAGCAGGTTCGGCAAATATGTTCTATATTTGTCGATAGCGATCAGATAACCAGATGTTGTATTATAAACAAAATTCGATATGAAGAAGCAATTTGTCAGTTTACTTGTCCTTTCGCTTGCGACAAGCTTTTTTTTATTTTCGTGCGATAACAAAGCGAAACGAAATACAGGAACTCTTGAATTTGACAGTATCCAAGTAAACACTACGGAACATCTCTTCGGCGACACGGCCAAACCGGCATGTAACTTGGTGATAAACTTTGCCTATGTCACACAAGCAGACGACAAAGTAATGAAGGACAGCCTAAACCAGTATTTCCAAAGGCTATGTTTCGGAGATTCAACCCACACGACATCTCCTCAAAAGGCTGTGGAAAACTACCGGAAACAATATGTCAGCAATTACCGTAACGACTTGGAAGAGCTCTACCAAAAAGAGGAGAAAGAGTTTGGGGATGCCGACCAGAGAGCTTGGTTTTCTTATTATAAGTACATACAAAGCCACATACAGTTTTATCGGAAAGATTTGTTGGCCTATCGCACACGTTACGAAGAATATACCGGCGGGGCGCATGGCATCTACATGACTTCGTTTTTGAACCTCGACTTACGCACACTGTCCCCCGTTCACCTGAACGACCTCTTTGCCGAAGGATATGAGGAGGCTCTGACCGACCTGCTGTGGAACCAATTGATGGCAGACAACCGGGTAACCACCCGAAAAGAGTTGGAAGACCTGGGGTATGGAAGCACTGGAGACCTGACTCCTACTGAAAACTTTTGTATAGGTCCTAAAGGAATCACGTTCCTTTACAACGTCTACGAAATTGCGCCTTATGTGATGGGAGCTATCGAAATCACGTTGCCCTATGAAATCATGTCACACTTGCTCAACGACAAATCTAAGATACTGGATTCGGTCAAATAGAAAAAAGACTTATGGAACTGATACAAAAATACTTTCCCGAACTGACTGAAAAACAAGTCGGTCAATTTACGGCGCTACAAGGGTTGTATACGGACTGGAACGCTAAGATCAACGTGATTTCCCGCAAGGACATCGGCAACTTGTACGAACGGCACGTGCTCCACTCGCTGGGAATCGCCCGCGCCATCCGTTTCCGTGAGGGCACGAAGGTGATGGATTTGGGCACGGGAGGCGGATTCCCCGGCATACCGCTGGCCATACTGTTTCCGGACGTGCAATTCAAGCTGGTGGACAGTATCGGCAAGAAGATTCGCGTGGCGCGCGAGGTGTCTGAAGCCATCGGACTGGAAAACACGACGTTCGCACACGAACGGGTCGAAGACGAAAAGGGGTTGTTCGAGTTCGTCGTAAGCCGAGCCGTCATGCCACTGCCGGACTTGGTGAAGATTTGCCGGAAAAACATCGCCCGTGACCAACATAACGCACTGCCCAATGGACTCATCTGTCTGAAAGGTGGAGAGGTGGACAACGAAATCCAGCCTTTCCGCCACGAGGCTCTGACGTGGGACTTGAAAGACTTCTTCGAGGAAGAGTTCTTCGAGACCAAAAAGGTCGTGTTCGTCGCTATCAACAAAGGAAAGAAATCCTAAAATAACAAACGACCATGAAAATTAAACGATTTGAGTTCAATATGTTCCCCGAGAACTGCTACGTGCTCTGGGACGAGACCAACGAAGCGGTCATCATCGACCCCGGCTGTTTTTACGAAGAAGAAAAAATAGCCTTAAAAGACTTCATCCAAAAAGAAAAGCTGGACGTAAAGCATCTGCTGAACACGCACCTGCACGCGGACCACATCTTCGGCAACCCCTTCCTGCTGCGCGAGTTCGGGCTGAAGGCCGAGGCCAACCAGGCCGACGAGTTCCTGCTGGACGAGGCGCCGAAGCAGAGCCGCATGTTCGGCTTCCAGTTGCAAGAGAAGCCCGTGCCGCTGGGAGGATACCTGCACGACGGCGACATCATCACCTTCGGGCGCACACGCCTGGAGGCCATCCACGTGCCCGGACACTCGCCCGGCAGCCTGGTCTACTACTGCGCAGCCGACCGCTGCATGTTCTCGGGCGACGTGCTCTTCCAGGGCAGCATCGGGCGGGCCGACCTGGCCGGGGGCAACTTCGACCAGTTGATAGAGAACATCTGCAGCCGCCTCTTCGTCCTGCCCAACGACACCGTGGTCTACCCCGGTCACGGGGCGCCTACCACCATCGGCATCGAGAAGGCAGAAAATCCGTTCTTCCGCATATGAAAAGAGACGCCCGCCCTGCACTAACAGTTAGTGCAGGGTGCACTAAACGTTCGTCCACCCCTGGACAAACTGTTCGTCTACCCTGGACAATCGACACGTCCACCCTGGACGTGTCACCCGTCCAACCGTGAACAACCGTTAACGCATTTACCAAATTGTTAATTAATATGAAATACCCCTTCTACACCCGCCACATCGGCATCAATGCCGAAGACGAAACCCACATGCTGCAAAAGATAGGCGTGGAGAGCCTGGACGAACTGATAGACAAGACCCTGCCCGCCGACATCCGCCTGCAATCGCCCCTCGACCTGCCCGAAGCGATGGACGAGCACGAGTTTGCCCGCCACATCGCCGCGCTGGCCGCCAAGAACAAAGTCTGCACCACATACATCGGCCGCGGCTGGTACGACACCGTGACGCCCGCCGTCATCCAGCGCAACGTGTTTGAAAACCCCGTTTGGTACACCTCCTACACCCCCTACCAGGCCGAAGTGTCGCAAGGACGCCTGGAGGCACTGATGAACTTCCAGACCGCCGTGTGCGACCTCACCGCCATGCCCTTGGCCAACTGCTCGCTGCTGGACGAAGGTACTGCCGCCGCCGAGGCCGTCACCATGATGCACGCCCTGCGCCCGCGCGACCAGCAGAAGAGCGGGGCCAACACCGTCTTCGTCGACGAACGCATCTTCCCGCAGACCTTGGCCGTGATGCGCACCCGCGCCGTGCCCCAGGGCATCACCCTGCGCGTGGGCCGCTACGAAGAACTGGAGTTCACGCCCGACCTCTTCGCCTGCGTCCTCCAATACCCCGACGCCGACGGCTGCGTCCGCGACTACCGCACGTTCGTGGAGAAAGCCCACGAAGCGCACTGCAAGGTGGCCGTCGCCGCCGACATCCTCAGCCTGGCCCTGCTGACGCCTCCGGGCGAATGGGGCGCGGACATCGTCTTCGGCAGCACCCAACGCCTGGGCACGCCCCTGTTCTACGGCGGACCGTCGGCTGCCTACTTCGCCACCCGCGACGAATACAAGCGCAACATGCCGGGCCGCATCATCGGCTGGAGCAAGGACAAGTACGGCCATCTGTGCTACCGTATGGCGCTCCAGACGCGCGAACAGCACATCAAGCGCGAAAAGGCCACTTCAAACATCTGCACCGCCCAAGCCCTGCTGGCCACGATGGCAGGCATGTACGCCGTGTGGCACGGACCAGACGGCATCCGCGACATCGCCCTGCGCATCCACCAGACGGCGGCGTTCCTGTCCGACACGCTGGAAAAGCTGGGCTGCCGGCAACTGAACACTTCTTTCTTCGACACGCTGCACATCTGCCTGCCCGAAGGCACCGACGCCGAACGGCTGCGCACCGTCGCCTTGGCGCACGACGTCAACCTGCTCTACCTGCCCGACGGCACCATCGGCCTGAGCATCGACGAAACCACAGACCGCAATGCTTTGCAGGACCTTCTCGACATCTTCGGCAAAACCCTCGGCGCATACACGCCTGCTCCCGAAACCTTGCCCGATGCCTGCCGCATCCCCGAAGCCCTGCGCCGCACCAGTCCCTACCTGACGCACGACATCTTCCGCCTCTACCACACCGAGACGGAGATGATGCGCTACATCAAGCGCCTGGAGCGCAAAGACATCTCGCTGGCCCACTCGATGATTTCCCTCGGCTCGTGCACCATGAAGCTGAACGCCGCCGCCGAGATGCTCCCGCTCAGCCTCGCCGCCTTCAGCGGTATCCACCCGATCGCCCCGCTGGACCAGGCCGCAGGCTGGCAAGAACTGATACACAACCTATCGGATGAACTGAAGACCATCACCGGATTTGCCGGCATCAGCCTCCAGCCCAACTCGGGTGCAGCGGGCGAATACACTGGTCTGCGCGTCATCCGCTCCTACCTGGAAAGCATCGGGCAAGGACACCGCCACAAGGTGCTCATCCCCGCCAGCGCCCACGGCACCAACCCGGCCAGCGCCGTGCAGGCAGGCTTCACGCCCGTCACCTGCGCTTGCGACGACCACGGCAACGTCGACATGGACGACCTGCGCCGCAAAGCTGAGGAGAACCGCGACGACCTGGCCGCCCTGATGATTACCTATCCGTCGACGCACGGCATCTTCGAGACCGACATCGTGGAGATATGCCGCATCATCCACGCCTGTGGCGCGCAGGTCTACATGGACGGCGCCAACATGAACGCCCAGGTGGGCCTGACCAATCCGGGCACCATCGGCGCCGACGTCTGCCACCTGAACCTGCACAAGACCTTCGCCTCGCCCCACGGCGGCGGCGGCCCCGGCGTAGGCCCCATCTGCGTGGCTCGTCACCTCGTGCCCTTCCTGCCCGGCCATGCCTTGTTCGGCAACGATGCGAACGAAGTCTCCTCGGCCCCCTGGGGCAGTGCAGGCATCCTGCCCATCACCTACGGCTACATCCGCATGATGGGTGCCGAAGGCTTGACGCGCGCCACGAAGATTGCCATCCTCAACGCCAACTACCTGGCCGCCTGCCTGAAGGACACCTACGGCGTGGTCTACCGCGGTGCCAACGGCTTCGTGGGGCACGAGATGATTCTGGAATGTCGCAACGTCCACAACGAAACGGGCATCAGCGAGAACGACATCGCCAAACGACTGATGGACTACGGCTACCACGCCCCCACCCTGTCGTTCCCCGTGCACGGCACGCTGATGATTGAGCCGACCGAGAGCGAAAGCCTGGCCGAACTGGACAACTTCGTCGAAGCCATGCTGACCATCTGGCAGGAGATACAGGAGGTGAAGGATGGCCGCGCTGACCGCACGGACAACGTACTGCTGAACGCGCCTCATCCCGAATACGAAGCCGTGGCCGACACGTGGGAGCACTGCTACACGCGGCAGAAAGCCGTCTATCCCACGCCGGCCGTGCGCGACAACAAGTTCTGGATCAACGTGGCCCGCGTGGACAACACGCTGGGCGACCGCAAGCTGCTGGCCACCCGCTACGGTTCGTTCGACTAATCGCCGCCAACCCGGACTAACGGTTAGCCTACCCTGGACTAACCGTTAGTCTACCCTGCACTAAATGCTAGTGCACCCTGCACTAAACGCTAGTGCAAGAGCCAATAGATGTTAACAGAAAAGCCGAATTGTATAAAAACATTAATAACGTCTCTTAAAACGCACCGACAATGGAAATAACATCCGCCGAGTTTGTCATCAGCAACACCGATGTACAGAAATGCCCTGCCACCTCCTGTCCGGAATACGCCTTCATCGGACGCTCCAACGTAGGCAAGTCCAGCCTCATCAACATGTTGACAGGTCGCAAAGGCCTCGCCATGACCTCCGCGACCCCCGGCAAGACGATGCTCATCAACCACTTCCTCATCAACAAAAGCTGGTTTCTGGTAGACCTGCCCGGCTATGGCTATGCCCAACGGGGCAAAAAGGCGCAGGAACAAATCAAACGCATCATAGAAAGCTACATCCTCCACCGGGAGCAAATGACGTGCCTCTTCTTGCTTATCGACAGCCGCCTCCCCCCCCAAGCCATCGACTTGGCGTTCATCGAATGGCTGGGCGAAAACTGGATTCCTTTTGCCATCGTGTTTACCAAAGCTGATAAAGTGAGCAATGAAAAGCTGAACAACAACATAAAAACATATCTGAAGAAATTAAAGGAACAGTGGGAGGAACTTCCCCCTTACTTCATTACTTCTTCGGAGAAGCGTATGGGACGTGAAGAAATATTAGATTACATAGAAAGCATTAACAAAGAACTAAATTTACAATAAAGCAATGAGAAAGACGATTCATTTCAAACAAATGCTTGCCGTGGCAATCCTCCTGTTTGCCACAAGCGTTCAAGCACAAGGTCTTAAAGACTTATTGAACAAAGAGAACATCGAAAAAGCGGTAAACACCTTGACAGGCAAAAACACAGCCAGCATGACCGGCACGTGGGAATTTTCAGGAGCCGCACTGGAGTTTGAGTCAGACAACCTGCTTCAGAAAGCAGGAGGCAGCCTGGCTGCCACGGCCGTAGAAAAGAAGTTGGATGGCTTTTTGGAAAAGGTAGGGATAGAGCCCGGCCAAATGAGCTTCACGTTCAACGAAGACAGCACTTTCCAGACCACTGTGAAAGGTAAAAACCTGAAAGGAAATTACAGTTACGACGAAGCGACCCAGAAAATCAACCTGAAGTTTGCCAAACTGATAGGCATCAACACCACGGTGAATTGCACCTCTCAACAGATGGAACTTTTGTTTCCTTCCGACAAGCTGCTGGATTTGATTAGCTTCCTGGCCAGCAAAAGCAACAATAGCACCTTGCAATCCATCAGTTCGCTGGCCGACAGCTACGATGGGATGATGCTGGGATTCACCCTGCAAAAACAACCTTAAGGCATCCGCCGATTACCAAAAGAAGAGTCCCGCAAGAAATTCTTGCGGGACTCTTCTTTTTACAAAACCAATAAAACAGAGCGGCAAACGAGACTCGAACTCGCGACCCCGACCTTGGCAAGGTCGTGCTCTACCAACTGAGCTATTGCCGCATAAGATGGTGACTCTGATACAGTGCCCAAAACAGGACTCGAACCTGCACGCCTCGCGGCACACGCACCTGAAACGTGCGCGTCTACCAATTCCGCCACCTGGGCATTTCCTCTGTCAAACCTGACACAGACACAAAAAGTCAAAGAGCTGTGAGCGGCAAACGAGACTCGAACTCGCGACCCCGACCTTGGCAAGGTCGTGCTCTACCAACTGAGCTATTGCCGCTTTTGCGGT
>DXCK01000047.1 GCA_019116045.1 Candidatus Bacteroides merdipullorum
CGTAGTCGAAGAATCTCCCTAAGGGCTCTGTCCGTCTGGCAGCGCAAGAAGGAGATGTTTCGACTTCGCTGCGCTCCGCTCAACATGACAGATACAACACAATGTATAAACTAAATTTCAGTACCTACTTAAGAATCATGTTCTTATATGTTTACTTCCACAGCCATTCCAGCGGATATACATCCTTCACTGCATCCCTGTATCGGAAAAACTCTTTGGCTTTCTGCTTCCGCTCGCTTGTGCTTTCGTCTTTCTGGTTAATCGGGGCGAGACAGGCGAGACTACGAATCACGGCTTCTCGGTCTGACAGTTCGGTCCGATGCTTCTCCATCTTCTTGCTCATCTTCTTAAAGTAAGATTTCAGTTTTTTGCTTTGCTGACTCAGACTGTCCATATATTGTCTTTGGGCATCCGGGCCTTCCGAGAGATAGAGAGTCAGGGCGTAGAGGCCATAGAGATTGAGCATGTCTTTGTTGTTGAGGTGTGCATAGGGGTCGCGTCTCTTTTCCATGTCCTTCATCTGAGTATCGATTTGTTGGACACGGGCATTGTTTATCTTTCCTTCTTTCACTTTCTGGTCGATGACCTTCATGGCACCGCCATAAGTGTAGGTTTCCATGAGGTCTTTCATGTCCGAACGGCTCATGGTGTTGCCCGGGGAGGTGAGGGCGAGCCTTATTTTCTCGTTCATCAGTTGCTTGTACATATAGTTGTTGTGCTCTTCTTGGGGCATCCAAATATCCAGTTTTTCAATTCTGCCAGTTATTACCTCCAATGCCTGTTCGTATGCCTGACTGGCCAATGACTCATTGCCGGACACACTACAAACCAATGCGTAAGTCAGTGCCGCATGTATGTTGTCTCGACCGTCGTAGCCGGTTGGTCTAATAAGCCCTTCTTCATCAAACCGCTTGAAGATATAGGCAAAGTCTTTGGGGTAACCTGAGTAATCGTTTTTCTTTGCAAGTGATCTCAACTTGTATTGGCTGGTGCAACTGTCTGCCACGGCTACGGCTTCTTGATATTCCCCTTGTGCCGCCAACAAGCGTGCTAAAGGAGAGAATATGTCGACCCTTGTCGTATATGCGATAATACTGGAGCTTAGTCCTTTCAGTTCGTTTATTTGCTCTACATTCAATCCTTTCTTGAAATCCTTGTTTTCATCTGTGATTTTTTGGATTTTGTTCATAGCTTTCAATACATGAAATGGCAAGCCAGTATTGCGATCGTCATACAATGGCGCGGCAGTGGGAGGCAAGGTGTAATCCACATTGACGGGTCTTCCATCTTTAAGTGCGGGTTTCCAAAGTGGCATGATGTTGAACAGTCGTTTCACTTCTTCATAAAGTGCCGGGTGCATGTGTACTTTTTGTAATCCACAAGCTACTCCGTCTGCCCGTATGACGAATCGCAATACGTCTTCATACTTGTCACTCTGTTGCCAAGCTTCTGCCGGATAGATGAAGTTCTTTCGAAAAAAAAGCTGCTAGAGCCTGGTAACCACCAGGATACATGGGTAGTTCATCAACCTGGTCAACAATAGTATGAGCCGGCGGCACACTGTCGCGGTTCAACTCTTGAGCAGATATAGTGGTTATCACATACATGAAAACTGAAAAGCAGATGATGATATTGTGTTTCATAAGACTAAAGATTTTATGAAGAATAAGCTATAAGGATGTTTTTAGTTCTTCTTTTACCGGTAAATGCAAATACACCTTTATCGGTCAGTTTGCTCCAGAACAGAAAGAAAAAGTCTTCAGACACACGGCAGATAAGCTATGTAAGGGTATTTGGCTGCATCGATCCCCCGATTGAGTGCCTGTCCCAATCCTTGGTTGGTTTCATTTTTTATATAAGCAACGCGCTTGTCTTCTAAATAATCAGTGATGAACTGCTCTGTACAGTCCGTACTCCCATCGTTTATGATAATGAGTTCGAAGCAGGGATATGTTTGCATCATTAAACTCGCTATGGCACGACGAATGAAAGATGCTTGATTATAAACAGGCATTAAAACAGAGAACTGAATGTTGTCACTTATGTGCTGCATAGCAATAGTTAGATTAATTTGCCAAACTGCCTATTATATTTTCTGCATGCACAAATTTATCGATTATTCCTCAAAGACCCAAATTGGAGTTAACAAAAATGTAAGTTCTTGGTTAAAAATTCTTTTTGATTTTGGCCGTCACTTCGCCTCCTTATCCCTTCTTCAGACCCAGCACTTCCCTCAGCCGCTCCACCGACTCACTAATCTGCGCGCGGCTCTCCAGCCGGCTTCCGTCAAAGCGATAACGAGCCTGCGCGTAATAAGGCATACGCTTGGCCAAGGCTTCACGAATAAAGACCCGCAACTCAGTCTCCGACTTGCCCCGCAGGATAGGACGCTGCGCCGTAGCCACCCGCAACCGGCGGAACAAAGTCTCTTCGTCCACATCCAGAAAGACCGTCTGCCCCTGAGCGTTCATATAGTCCATGTTGTCGAAAAAGCAAGGAGTCCCTCCGCCGGTCGAAACGACCACGTTCTCAAAGTCTCCCACCTCGTGCAGCATATTTCGCTCCAAACGGCGGAAGCCATCCTCGCCGCGCTCTGCAAACAGTTGGCTTATCGTCTGGTGGAATCTCTCCTCGATATACCAATCCAAGTCGACAAACGACAAGCCCAATTCACGGGCGAAGGCCTTTCCCAAAGTCGTCTTGCCGGCACCCATATAGCCAGTCAAGAATATACGTACCATCATTTGCTCTGCGTTTGTGCACAAAGGTACGCATTTACAGGAAGATGCAAAAGGGAAAGTCCTATTTTATTCCCATTCTTTCAGGAAACAGGCAAGAGAAATTCAAATATCCTTACATTAACACCTCAATTTCCGCCCAGACCAAAGTCGTACCAAAGTCGTACCAAAGTCGTTCCTCGTTCGATTGCTTAGATACGAAAAAAATATGGACAAAGTACGACTTTGGAAATAACCGTCCGGGACGGAAAGAGGGTTTATCTGCCCCCGAAACGGAAACCCAGACCCAACATCAGGTTGTTCGGGTCTTTGAACTTGTAGAGCTGATAGCCCACGTGCAGGAACAGACGGCGGGTCAAGTCTGTTTTCAGGGCAAGAATCTGGTAAAAGGAATTGGTATCTGCCCCACGGCAAAGCAAGTTGCGGCCAATGCCCAGGTTGATGGAAAAAATGGGCATCACGATTTCCGCCCGGGCGGAGAGGCCTACGGCAAACTGCTCGATGAAAGGCGGACGGTGGAAGCGGATGTTGGCTGCATCGGGCGTACCCTGGCTGTTGGCTATGTGGTGGCCGATGTTGGCACTTTCGTCATACTGGGCGTCGAGCGACAGGCCGGCGCGGAAACAAGGGCTGAAATTGTACATAGGGGTAAAGTTGAAGCCTGCGATGGCAAACGAGCCGGGCACCAACACCGGTGAACTTCCTTCTGGGAACACTCCTTTGCGGCGGGTAGCGCCATAGAAAATAAGGTCGTAGCTGACGTAAGGCTCGAAAGGGGCCACCTTCGGGGCAAAGCCGGAAGCAGGATTTGCTGTCCCCTGGTCTTGGCGGGAGCCGAAACGACGGATGATGCCGATGCTGCCCCCCAGTGTGTTCACTCCCCCATTAGGATAGTTCGTATTGCCATTCGAAAAATGGGTCACACCAATGCCTGCCCTCAGACTGGTTTGCGGGTTGAGCTGCCAGCAAAGCAGCAGTTCCAGATTGATGTAGGCATTGATGCGCGAGCCTACGATGCTGTTCATCGGATTGTCCGTCTCGTTATATTTCTTCCAACCCCAAGACACGCCGAAGTTCCATTCGTAATCCAACGACAAGCGCGGGCCGAGCGTGGTAATCTGCGATGTCTGAAAAACATAAACGGCCAACGGGTTTCCCAGTTCCGAGGAATTGAAAAAGGTATTATAGCTCACGCCGATGCCCTGTATGGCGTGGGGATACATCTGTCCAAAGTAGCTGTCTGGAGAGAAACGGAAGCCATACTTCAAGTGTCCGGACAAGTTCGTCCGTATCGGCTTTTGGGCAACGTTCTGCCCATCCAGAAAAGAGTGGGTCGGAAACGTATAGGCGGGCCGGAAGTCCAGGCCAAGATAATGGGTCACTTTGTGCGAGGTACTATCGTTGGGAGTCGTGGCACCGGCACACGGCAGCACGGCCAGACAGCAGAAAACGGCCATCCAAAGGCAGCATAGCTTAGTTACGTTCTTCATAAGTGTCGGTCAAGTCGGTTCGGGTGATGAAATGCTGATCGGTGGGAGTGTCGCTGTACAGCGTCCCGCTGAAGGTGCGGGTGCGCCCGTTCTCGGGGTTGGAGCAGTAGACGGTGTAGGGGACGCTGTAATCCACAATGCCCACGAAGACGTCGATGCGTTGGTGCTTGCCGCCGGGGACGGGCACAAGGTGCGACACGTCCTTGTCCAAGTCTGTCTCCAACTGTTGTTCTTGGATGCCGAAGGCCACGCGGGTGTCTTGCATCACCGGCTTCCCGTCCACAACGTCGGGGATGGCAATGGTGGGCAGGGGCTGGCCCAACAGGCGGGTGTAGTGCGTTTCGTCCCACGCGGGGCCGGGGACGAAAAAGCTGACCTTCCGCCGGATGTCCCGGAAGGGGTAGACCGTCCACCACACCGTGTCGCTCCCCTGGCGATTGTCGATGCTGATGGTGGCCACTTCTTCGAGGCCGTAGTCGTGGGTGGAGAATTGTGCCCAGTCGTAGGCCACGCTGTCCACGCGGTACTTGCCCGTGGGCAGGGCCGAGAAGCTGACGGCCTTTTCTTCGTACTCGTTGCCCACGGTGAGGATGATTTCGACAGGGTCGTCATAGAGGTTTTCGCAGAGGCAGATGTCCAGTTCGCGCCCGCTCTCCTTGCGGATTTCCAAGTCGAAATAATCGCTGTAGAAGCGGACAATGCCCGTGGCTCCCTCGGCGAAGGGGAAGTCCTGACTGTTGCCCCCGAGGTCGGTGGAGTGGACGCTGAGGGTATTGGGCAGGTAGTAAGCGTTGCATATGCCCCAGTTGTCGGCTTCGAAGGAGATGGTCGCGTGGCTTTCTTCTTCCGTCAGTGAAATGGAAGGTATATCGGGCAGGAAATCGTCGATAAAGACATCGCCGTTGCAGGCGCCTGTCAGCAGCAGGACGGCCAGGCAAGCCGCCAGCGGGACGAGAAGTCGTCTGCGAAAAGATGATATCGCTTGATGGATGGCAGTCATCGGATAAGTGTGTTTGTTGGTGTTATCGACGGGCAAAGGTAGGAGATTATTTTGTTCGCACTTTGTTTTCCCTGCCTTTTATTCCGCGCGGAGAGTGAATTTCGCCATTATTAACACAAATATACACTTCACTTCTGACGTTAACATCTATTGGCTGTTGCACTAACGTTTAGTGCAGGGTGCACTAAGCGTTCGAGCAGAGTTGTTCGGACATCTCAAGCAGGGTACTCGACGGTTTCAAGCAGCTTTGCCCCTCGGGGGCGCGCTATGTCGTTTTTTTGTATTACCTTTGCCGCCAAAGAAAAACAGTTTATATCACCACCCATGAAGATAGAAGAAAAACTGACCGCAGCCGTCGTCGACGGCTTGAAAGCACTGTACGGGCAAGACGTGCCCGCCGCACAAGTGCAGTTGCAGAAGACCAAGAAAGAGTTTGAAGGCCACCTGACGCTGGTTGTCTTCCCCTTTCTGCGCATCTCACGGAAAGGCCCCGAACAGACGGCGCAGGAGATTGGCGAATATCTGAAAGCCAACGAGCCCGCCGTGGCCGCCTTCAACGTCATCAAAGGCTTCCTGAACCTCACCGTCGCTTCCGCTGCCTGGATTGAGCTGCTGAACGAGGTGCACACACAAGAACAATACGGACTGACCGCCGCCACGCCCCAGTCGCCCCTGGTGATGATAGAATATTCGTCGCCCAACACCAACAAGCCCCTCCACCTGGGCCATGTGCGCAACAACCTCCTGGGCAACGCCTTGGCCAACATCATCGCCGCCAACGGCAACCGCGTGGTCAAGACCAACATCGTCAACGACCGCGGCATACATATCTGCAAGTCCATGTTGGCCTGGCTGAAATATGGCAACGGCGAAACGCCCGAAAGCAGCGGCAAGAAGGGCGACCACCTCATCGGCGACTACTACGTGGCCTTCGACAAGCACTACAAGGCCGAGGTGGCCGAACTGATGGAGAAGGGCATGACTAAGGAAGAGGCCGAGGCCAACGCCCCCCTGATGAAGGAAGCCCGCGAGATGCTGGTGAAGTGGGAAGCCGGCGACCCCGAAGTGCGTGCCCTCTGGAAGAAGATGAACGACTGGGTCTACGCCGGCTTCGACGAGACCTACCGCATGATGGGCGTCTCGTTCGACAAGATTTATTACGAATCCGAGACCTACCTGGAGGGCAAGAAAAAAGTCCTCGAAGGCCTGGACAAAGGTCTGTTCTACCGCAAGGAAGACGGCTCCGTGTGGGCCGACCTGACGAACGAGGGACTGGACCACAAGCTGCTGCTCCGCTCGGACGGCACGTCGGTCTACATGACCCAGGACATCGGCACCGCCGAACAGCGCTTCTCGGACTACCCCATCGACAAGATGATTTACGTGGTGGGCAACGAGCAGAACTACCACTTCCAGGTGCTCAGCATCCTGCTGGACCGTCTGGGCTTTGAATGGGGCAAGAGCCTGGTGCACTTCTCCTACGGCATGGTGGAGCTGCCCGAAGGCAAGATGAAGAGCCGCGAGGGCACCGTGGTCGACGCCGACGACCTCATGGCCGAGATGATTGCCACCGCCCGCGAAACCAGTGGTGACTTGGGCAAACTGGACGGACTGACGCCCGAAGAAGCTGAAAACATCGCCCGCATCGTCGGGCTGGGCGCACTGAAGTATTTCATCCTCAAGGTGGACGCCCGCAAGAACATGACCTTCAACCCCAAGGAGTCCATCGACTTCAACGGCAACACAGGCCCCTTCATCCAATACACCTACGCCCGCATCCGCTCCGTGCTGCGCAAGGCACAAGAGGCCGGCATCGCCCTGCCGACACAGTTGCCCGTAGGCATTGAGCTGACAGCCAAGGAAGAAGGACTCATCCAAATGCTGGTGGACTTTGCTGCCGTAGTGCGCCAGGCCGGCACGGACTACAGCCCGTCGCTCATCGCCAACTAT
This sequence comes from Candidatus Bacteroides merdipullorum, assembly GCA_019116045.1. Taxonomy (GTDB): domain Bacteria; phylum Bacteroidota; class Bacteroidia; order Bacteroidales; family Bacteroidaceae; genus Bacteroides; species Bacteroides merdipullorum. The sequence continues at coordinate 7,179 of DXCK01000047.1, forward strand.
TGCTACGACTTGGTGAAGGAGTATAACCAGTTCTATCACGATTTCAGCATCTTGCGCGAGACGGACGAAGCTGTGCGCCTGTTCCGCCTCGTCCTTTCTGCCGAGGTGGCCAAGGTAGTGAAGCTGGGCATGGGCCTGCTGGGCATCGAAGTGCCCGAGCGGATGTAAACAAAGCTTGCTGCCAAAAATAAAGACGCGGATTACGCGGACTGCACGGATGTTTTCATAGCCTCCGTGCCTCCTGCGCAATCCGCGTCTTCGTTTGTTTTTGTTCCCTACACTCTACTTTTTGGCCTTGACGGGCTTTTCTTTCTTCTGCACTTTGGGGGCGCGTTTCTTGCGTGTAGAGACTTTTTCTTCCTGAAGTTTTATCAGCTCCATGCACGATGCCAGGCTCAGGTCTTCCGGTTCAATGCCGGCAGGAATCTTGTAGTTATTGCCTTTGTACGCGATGTAGGGGCCGTAACGCCCGTTCATGATTTCGAGTTCCGGCTCTTCGGCAAACTTCTTGATATGGCGCTTGGCTTCTTCCTCCAGCTTGTTTTTCAACAGTCCTGTGGCTTCTTCCAAGGTAATGCTCATAGGGTCCATGTCTTTCGGCAGGGCGACATAGATGCCCCGGCCGTGTACATACGGTCCAAAGCGCCCGGAGCCGACGGTGACGGGTTGCCCGTCGTAATCACCCAACGTGCGCGGCAGTTTGAACAGATTCAGGGCTTCGTCCAGCGTGATGGTCTCGATGGACTGGTCTCTGCCCAGTTGGGCGAACCGGGGTTTTTCGTCTTCGCCGGCTGTACCAATCTGCACCACAGGGCCGAAACGGCCTATCTTGACCGAGACTTGCTTGCCGCTCTTGGGGTCGGTGCCCAACACGCGTTCGCCGGCCTTGTGGGCGCTTTTGGCAGCCAACGTACTCTCCACCGAAGGATGGAACTTGTCGTAGAAGGTGTGCAAGACGCCTGTCCATTTCTTGTCGCCTTCGGCTATCTCGTCGAATTGTTTTTCCACGGTGGCTGTGAAGTTATAGTCCAAGATGTCGGGAAAGTATTCGGTCAGGAAATCGTTCACCACCAGACCCGTGTCCGTGGGGAGCAGCTTCGACTTCTCCGCACCCACGGTTTCGGTGTGCATCATCTCTGTGATGACCCCGTTTGTCAGGAAGAGCACGTTGTATTTGCGCTGTTCGCCGGGCTTGTCCCCCTTCACCACGTATTCGCGTTGCTGTATGGTGGAGATGGTGGGGGCGTAGGTAGACGGACGTCCGATGCCCAGTTCCTCCAGCTTGCGCACCAGGCTTGCTTCGGTGTAGCGCGGGGGATGCTGGCTGAAGCGTTCGCTGGCGGTGATGTCGTTGCACGACAGTTGTTGTCCTTTCTTCAGGGGCGGGAGCAGGCCGGTTTCGTCTTCGCGGTTCTCCTGTTCCTCGTCCGGCGAGTCGCGGTACACGCGCAAGAATCCGTCGAACTTCACCACTTCGCCCGTGGCGGTAAAGGTGTCGCTGTTTCGGTCGTTGTCGATGGTGACAGTGGTTCTCTCCAGCTCAGCGTCCGCCATCTGCGAGGCGATGGTGCGCTTCCAAATCAGTTCGTAGAGGCGCCTCTCCTGATGCGTGCCTTCTATCTTCGGGTTTTGCATGTTGGTGGGGCGGATGGCTTCGTGCGCTTCTTGTGCTCCTTTGGTCTTGGTGGCGAAATGGCGCGTGCAGACGTAGCGTTCGCCCATCATTTGTGCGATGGTCTCCCGGCAACCGTTCAGGGCAAAGGTGGACAGGTTGACAGAGTCGGTTCGCATGTAAGTAATCATTCCGGATTCATAAAGGCGTTGTGCCACCATCATCGTCTGCGCCACGGTAAATCCAAGTTTGCGGGCAGCTTCCTGTTGCAGAGTAGAGGTGGTGAAGGGGGCAGAAGGACTTTTGCGCACGGGGCGGGTGGTGATGTCGCCGATGGTAAAGACGGCCGAACGGCACTGTTCCAAGAAATCCCTCGCTTCGGCTTTGTCTTTGAAGCGGCGGGGCAGCTCGGCTTTCAACTTCACGGGCTTTCCATCGGCATCAGGCACCAAGAAGACGGCCGTCACGCGGTAGGCCGCCTCGGTCTTGAAAGCGTTGATTTCGCGCTCGCGCTCTACGATGAGGCGCACGGCGACGGACTGCACGCGCCCGGCCGAAAGAGCGGGTTTCACCTTGCGCCACAACACGGGCGACAGCTCGAAACCTACGATGCGGTCCAGCACACGACGGGCCTGCTGGGCGTCCACCAGGTTGAGGTCTATGCTTCGGGGATGCTCGATGGCGTTCAGTATGGCGTTCTTGGTGATTTCGTGGAACACGATGCGCTTGGTATGTTCGGGGGAGAGCTTCAGTACCTCGTAAAGATGCCACGCGATGGCTTCTCCTTCGCGGTCTTCATCGGAAGCCAGCCAGACGGTGTCCGCCTTGGCGGCTTCTTCTTTCAGTTGGCTGACCAGGGCGCGCTTGTCGGCAGGTATTTCGTATTCGGGCTTGAAGTCGTGTGCCAGGTCTATACTGAATGCCTTCTTCTTCAGGTCACGTATGTGTCCGTAACTGGACAGTACCTTGAAGTCTTTTCCAAGGAACTTTTCGATGGTTTTTGCTTTTGCCGGAGATTCGACGATGACAAGGTTCTTCTGCATAAAATTCTTCGTTATTAATGACTCTTTCCATTGAATCCACGGCAAATGTAGGAAAAAAAGGTGCTTATTACCTTATAATATAAAGAAGTTTTAGAAAAAAAATTGTCCGGGGCCTCGTTTCGGCTGTCGGAGGCCCCGGTTTTTCAGAATCGGAAAGTCACTCCGCCCACCAGGTTGAAGCCTTCCGTGGGGCGGAACCAGTCGTACTGATAGGTTTTGTTCAGCAGGTTGTCCAGGCGGGCATAGACGCCGATGCCGGGGAAGAGGTCGTAGGTGGCGCCCGCATAGAGGTTGTCGATGGGGTCCAGGCGTTCACCCTCCACCTCGGTGCGAGTCACCTTGCGGTAGCCGACGTGCACGCGCAAGGGACGGACGGGATGGATGTCCAGTTTGAAATCGAACGTCACGGCGGGTTTGAAGGCCAGGACGCCTATCTCCTTTCCCGCGTCGTCGGTGTCCCAACTGCGGTAAATGCCTTGCGCACTCAGGCGGAAGATGTCGCGATAGTCGTAGCTTAGTTCGGCGCCGAAATAGAAGTTGTCCGTGTCCCATGTGCCCAGACCCAGGGCGTAAGCGGAGGTTTCGACGGGCAGGTCGCAGTAGAACACATCGTCCTGCAGGTTCTGGTAGCCGCCGAACAGGTGCATCCAGTATCCCCACGCAGTGCCCCACTTGACGCCCAGCGCGGCGTTGACCTGCTCGTAGGTGGCGGCCAGTTGTCCGGCGGGTTCGGCATAGGGGCTGACCGACTCCAGGCGGCGGAAGTCGTTGAGCAGGCGGCCGCCCGTGGCTTGCAGGTAGAGGACGGCGTTGGCCGGGAAGGCGTACTGCACGCGCACGTCGGGCGAGACGCACAGTTCGTTCGTGAAGCCGAAGGCCGGGTCGACGTGCACGCCGGCGCGGATGTCCCAGCGGCCGTTCTCGTAGCGGTAGTAAGGCGTAAGGCTCAGGGCGGTGTAGTTGTCGAAATCGTTCTTGCTGTAAACTGCGTTGTCCATCTGTACCTTCAGGCCGACGGATTGCCCGTCGGAGATGATGCCCCAGACATCGGCCTTGGTGCGGGCCAGGACTTCTTGCGCACCATCATAACCCGGACCGTGCTGCCGCTGATAGAACATCAGGTTGGTTTCGGCGCGGTATTGCACGGGCAAATCGGCGACGGTGGAGGCCACGCCCAGGTGCACGTCACCCGAGGTGAATTTCTGTTTCCCCGCGTAGCTGTCCGGCAAGAGGTTGAAGTTGCGCAGCCCGAAATGCCCGGCCACGTTCAGGTCCAGACGGCCGAAACGGTGGGTGTAGTCCACGGCGGCGCGGGTGCGGTAGTCGAAGGCGTTCCACTTCGGCGCGTCATCGCCCCAGTCCAGTTTGCCGTCCATGCCATCCATGCCGAACATCAGGCCGAGGCGGTCGGCAGAGGAGAGGCGGAAGAGGTAGTTGGCATAGACGTCCAGGTTGTTATAATTGCCATAGCCCGCACGGACGTAGCCCGGCGTGGCTTGCTCGGGCGCCTCGTCGGCAGCAAAGGCCTGCAAGGTGCCGGCCGGGATTTGCGTGGCGGGGGACAGGGCGACATCGTATTCCACCTGCCGGGGCGTCACCTGCGGCTCGTCCACGCGGGGCAGTACGTTGACCTTGGCAGCGTCGCGCAGGTGGGGGGCATATTCTTGTTCCACCACCACGGTGCGGTTCAGGGTGGTGTCGGGATTCTGAGTCTGAGCCGTCAGGGCTGCAGGCAGCAGCAGGAAGGCGGCGAGCGTGTATTGTATTTTTGTCTTCATTTTACGATAAGGAATATATAGTTGCAATCAGTCTTTTAAGAAGCTGGGGGACAGTGCGGCCCGTCGTTCGAAAGAGGCCCGCTTCCCGTTCGGCAGAAGCGCGGCCCTTGTCCGGCGAAGGCACGCCCCCGGCGCATCACTTCAGTTTCTCCAATCTTTCGTCAATCATCTGCTGAATGTCGTCGGCCTCCTGGTAGTTTTGTTGCAGGCTCAGCAGGTATTGGCGCGCGTCGAGCTTCTTGTCCATCGCCACGTAGACGTCGGACAGAAGGACGAAGCTGCGTGCCAGCCAGTAGGCATGCGGCGTGCTCTGTTCGATGAAGTCCAGCACTTCTTTCTCGGCAGCGGCATACTCGCCCTTGTCATAGAGCAGTTGCGCCAGCCGGTACTTGGCCTCGGCTCCTTGCAGCGTGCGTGTGTCGGCGGCCAGCAGCTTCAGGTCGGGCACAGCCTTGTCTGTGTCGCCCTGAGCGAGATAGGCCTTCGCGCGGTCGTAGAGCGCCTCGTTCTTCAGCTCGGGTGTCAGGCTGCTCTCGGCCAACAGGCGGGTGGCAGCGTCAACAACAATCGCCTGCTGGTCGGGCAGCAGGAAGGCGCAACGCATCTCGCCCACGATGCCCAGCCGACGGCGTTCGGGCGTGGTGGCCTTCGTCTGCAACTGGCGGTAGTCGGCCAAGGCCTGTTCGTACTGCTTGCGGTTGAATAAAACTTCGGCGTGCAGCAACAGGGCTTCTTCGGAATACGGATTGTCGGGATACTCCAACAACTTGCCCGCGTGCGACAACACGCCTTCCTCGTCGCCCCGCTGCTTGGCCAGGACGCAAAGACGGTAGTGCGCGTCGAGGCAGAAAGCCCCGTCGGGATATTTTTGCAGGTATTGTTCGAGGCTGGTCTGCGCCGATGCCGCCTCACCCTTCATGTAGAGGCGGTCGGCAGCCACGTAGGTCAGCGAGTCTTGCTCGCCTGCCTCGAAGCGCAGGCCTCCCGGCAATTCGGCCATCAATTGGGCGAACTGGTCTACGCGGTTGGTCTCAACGTAGATCGACTTCAGGTCGCGCACGGCCAAACGAGCCTCCTCGCTGCCCGGATAGCGCGTGACGACGTAGGTGTAGGCCTCGACGGCTTTGTCGTAGTCATTGTCCTGGTAGTAGAGCAGACCGATTTCGGCGGCAGCCTTGCGGCTGACAGGACTTTCCGGATGCTGCTCCACCAGTTGGCGGAAAGTAGCGATGGCCTGCACGCGCTGGTTGCTCTGCACGAACGAGCGCCCTTTCTCGTACATGGCGTCGATGGCGTAAGGCGAGTCGGGATATTTCTCAGCCAGTTCATCCAGCAACGTCACCTTCGTACCGTAGTCTTTCTGCAAGCCGGCCACCAATGCCTGCTGGTAATAAGAATAATCGCCCGAAGGCATCCCCAGCTTCTCGGCCGTGGCATAATACTGTTTGGCCTCATCGAAACGGCGGACGCGCAGGCAGCAGTCGCCCAGGCGGTTATAGGCATCGGCCAGAGCCTCGCGGTTGTCACCCGTCTCCAAACGGACATAGCTGGCGAAGCGGCTCTCGGCTGCGGCATAGTTCTGCTGGTGGAAAGCGATGTAGCCCAAGTTATAGTATGCCAATGCATACATCTCGCCACGACGTTGCGACGTGGCCGACAAAAATTCATCGAAAGCGGCAGCGGCCTGTGCCAAATGGCCCAAACGGTATTCGGCCTCCCCTTCCCAATAGCAAGCCTCGTCGCGCAGGCTCTGCCCGGCGCTGCCCAAAGCAGAAGCCAGTCTCTTGGCCTGCCGGAAACGCGCGGAGGCTCCGGCAAAGTCGGCATTGGCAAAAGCCTGGGTGCCCAGTTGGAAAAGGATGCGCGTCTTGGCCCGCAAGATGTCGGCGTTCGGTTCTTTGATGCGTTCGATGGACTGAAGAGCCGCTTCGTAGCTGCGGGTACTCATGTAGACATCCACCAGATAGCTGCTCACCTTGTCAGCATAGACAGACGAGGGAAATTCGTTCAGGAAGTTTTCGAACACTGCGACCGACTCGCCGAAAGCCGAGTAAGCAGTCTCGTGTATGCAGAGCGCGTAATTGTAGGCCGCCTGCTCCTTCAGATGGCGGTCTGCCTCCGACACGGCAGCCTGTTCGAAAGCCATGCGGGCCTTGTTCGTGTCGCTCATCTGCAAATAAGCCAGTCCCATGTGCAGGTAAGCGTTCTGTGCCAAGGCATCATCTTCCAACGTCACCCGCCCCAACCACTCGGGAACTTTGGAGTAAACCCCGCACCGGTAACAGGCCATCCCCAGCATATAACAGGCATCACGGCGGGGCTGAGCGGCCGAAACGGCATACTGTTCGAGCGATTTCATAGCTTCCTGGAACTTGCCGTAGTGATAGAGCGCCGTGCCCAAGACGCGCTGCATCTCGACAGCATGCACATCGGCGGGATGCGCCGAGAGATAATTCTGCGCCACGATTTCGGCCTTGTCATACTGCTGCTTGGCCAGGTAGATTTCAGCAATGTAATAAGGAACCAGCGCCTCGTACTTCTCATCTTCCTGCAAACTGAGAAAGCCCTTCAGCGCTTCGTCATAACGCTGTTGCGTATAGCGTATGTAAGAGAGATAATACGTGCAGTCGGCAGCATAGCGCGGCGAAGTGGCCCGCAATGTCTCAAACCAGATGGCGGCATCCTGCACGTCACCCGTCAGCAAATAGCAAGTGGCCAGGCGATACGTCATATCGTCACGCTCGTCGGCAGCCAGCCACTCCAGACGCGCCTGCCCGAAGGCCTGCAAAGCTTGCTCATACTCTTCGTCAAAGAAATAAGTGGAAGCAATGAGCGCCTGTATGCGGTTGGCATGGGGCGTATCAGGATATTCAGCCAGGAAGCCTCGGAGCAAGTCCGCACTCTGCGGGTCACCCAGCTCGTAGGCGGCACAGGCCAGCATATAGGCCGCCTCTTCGGCGGCGGCACTGTTGCCATCGGTAGCATCGCCCTGCAAATAAGCCCGCAAAGGAGGGATGGCGGCCGAGTAAGCTTTCTGTTCAAACAGCGTGCGGCCTTCCGAGTAAAGTTCTTGGGAAGTGGCCTTTTTCTCGAGGTCCTGTGCCAGTCCTGCCGAGGAATAGCAACAAAGAGCCAGTCCCAGTAAGCGTGTAAATGTATGTCTCATTGGTTGTGCATATAAAAGTGTGGTTGTTTCAGAAAAAGTCCCAAGCCCTGTCTTACCGACTCCAGTCCGAAGTCCTCCAGGCGGATGTCCCGGCAAGGCAAGAAAAAGGCATCGGCCGCATCGTCCATCGCCTGGAAATGAGCCGTGTCAGTCACCGTACAAAGGAAAAACATATCCAACGTATGAACCAAGAAACCGGAATACAGATAGAGGTTGGGCAGCGAAAAGAGATATTCCGCCTTCTCCACCTCCAAGCCGGTCTCTTCCTTGACCTCGCGGATGACCCCCTCTTCCCCGGTCTCGAACATATCGACAAAACCTCCGGGCAAGTCCAGCGTACCCTTGGCGGGGTCTTTGGCGCGGCGGCACACCAGCAACTCGCCTTTCCCGTTCAGGATGAGGGCCACCGTGGCCGACGAAGGGTTGAAATAATACGTGAAGCCACAATCGGCACAGTGTTTCGATTTGGCGTTATGCTCCTCGAAATGCGGCGACCCGCACTTGGGGCAATATCGGAATTGAGAAAGCGGATGTTCCATAAGCAACTCGATACAGTATACGTTATCGGGACAAAGATAGGTATTAGCAACGTAACTTAATACTTTTGCCTGATAATTTTAGGGATTCTTGGCCGTAACTTTCCTTCGAAACAGAAACTTATTCTCTACGTTATTGCTTTTTTATTACTTTCGTATGCAGTATATTTCGTACCTTTGCATTCTCAAAGACGAAGCAATATTTGTTCGAACCCGCAGTGTATGGTTCACATGTAGAGAAATTGATTAGAAAATGACGAGTATGATGAAACAAAATCTTTTGGCCAGCGTTATAAAATCTGCTTATAAGCATGTCCAAGTCTCTCGACAATACATTAAATTCATCCTGCTCCGAATTTTCACAGACTATGGACTGAGATTACAGGAAGAAGCTCCTACGGATGAAAACCGTTCTACCTCAGAATTTTATGGGAATAAACCGTATGCCAACAATAAAACCTAAACTTACTTGTTTGCCCAATGGCAACAGGAATCTCTGCTGGCAAGCGATAAATATTTTATGTAAAAAACAAAATTAGACATATGTTTTCCATCATCATTTGTTCTATCTCCCCCGAACGCTTATCACAATTGAAAGCGAACATACAGAAAACCATAGGAATCGAACACGAAATCATAGCCTTCGATAACCGAGAAAAGCAATATCCCATTGCCAAGGTCTACAACGAAGGAGCTCGTCAAGCACGTTACCCCTATCTCTTTTTTGTGCACGAAGATGTCCTCTTTCATTCCGAAAACTGGGGAAAAGTGATTGCTGAGAAACTTAAAGAGCCCGATTGTGGCGTAATAGGCTTCGTAGGCAGCAAGATGAAACTGAAAGCATATTCCGGTTGGATGCAATCAGGCGAAGACAGGTGCGGCTTCTTATACCAAAGAGTAGGGAAAAACGCAGAATTTTGCGCTTTCAATGTTCTTTTGGAGCATCCTTTTGAAGAAGTCATTACTGTAGACGGCTTAGGGATGTTTGTACGCAAACAACTTTGGGAAAAGTATCCTTTTGATGAAAAAATGCTGACCGGTTTCCACTGTTATGATTTGGATTTTTCATTGCAAATTGCTGTAACAAAACAATACAAGAATTATATTTGCACCTCTCCCAAAGTATTGATAGAGCACTTCTCGCTCGGGAATTTTGATCGCCAATGGGTGGAAAACACTATACGTATGCACAAGCAAAAATGGAATGCCTTCTTGCCACTAAAAGTACCAGGATATAAAATATCCAAATCGCAAGAGAAGAAACTAACAGAAAGAAGTTTCAGCAATTTTATGCGTCACATG
>DXCK01000048.1 GCA_019116045.1 Candidatus Bacteroides merdipullorum
ACATAGAGCGTTGTGGCACCCCCCACATAGGGCGTTGTGGCACCCCCCACATAGAGCGTTGTGGCACCCCCCACACATAGAGCCTATGGACGGGCGGCACCCCTGCGGTTGGCCCACGCGGCGTGCAGCCAGCCGTAGACACCGAGCACGATGACCAGCATCGTCTGCACCCCGTGCACGATGAGGGCGAACACAGACGCATCCGGGTCGCTCACCCCGTAGAGCATCATCATCGTAATGACGGCGAAATGCCACGGCCCCGCCCCGTTGGGAGTGGGAACTATCACCGCAAACGTGCCTCCCACAAACATCACCAGCCCCGCCAGGAGTCCCAGCGAACTGGTGAAGCCGAAGCAATAGAACGTAAGGTAGAAATGAAGGAAATAGCAAAGCCAGATGGCCACGGTATAAAAAACAAAAAGCCACACATGGGCCACCCGGCGAAGCGACACGATGCCCTCCCACACATGGAGCACGACACCCTTCACACGCTCGAAGAAAGACAACATGCGGAGCAAATAGTACAACAACACCAGCACACTGGCCACCGACAAAAATGCGACATAAAACCACGGCGAAGTAAGCAGATGGAGCAACGAAGGAATCTTGGTGCCCGTCTCGGCAAAAAAGCGCAAGAACACAGGCATCTGCAACAGGAAAGTCACACCCGCCAGAAGCAACACGCACACACCGTCCAACAGACGCTCCGTCACCACCGTGCCCAGCGACTTCGAAAACGACACATTGTCATAACGCGCCAACACCCCGCAACGCGACACCTCGCCCAAACGGGGAAGCACCAGACTGGTGGCATAAGAAATGAAAATGGCATCCACACAGTTGCCCGCAGCAGGACAAGCCCCCAAAGGCGTAAGCGTCTGCTTCCAGCGCCACCCGCGCAACACATGACCCAACACGCCAAAGAAAAGAGACAACACCATCCACCCCCACGACATACCGTGAAGCAACACCTGGCCCACGCGCTCGAAATCGAAATCGCGATACACCCAATACATGACAAAAGCCCCCAAAGCAACCGGAAGCAACACGCTCAGTATCTCTTTCAACACTTTCTTCATAACAACAGGCAATCAACACGCCCGCCAGACCACTTTTTATCGACAAGATAGAGCAAATCCGGCCAAATAGCGTTATCTTTGCAGGGTGCAAAGATAGCGCAAAAGAATACGAGCACTACAAATCCTTGTCTTAAGAAAGATGAAATCAGTAAAGCCAAAGAAATTCCTGGGACAACACTTCCTGAAAGACCTGACGATAGCCCGCCAGATTGCCGACACCGTAGACCCCTGCCCCGGCCTCCCTCTGCTGGAAGTAGGCCCGGGAATGGGCGTGCTCACGCAATTCCTGCTGGAAAAAGAACGACCCCTCAAAGTCGTAGAATTAGACTACGAATCAGTGGCATATCTGCGCGAAGCATTCCCGCAACTGGAAGACAACATCATCGAAGACGACTTCCTGAAGATGCACCTCGAACGCCTGTTCGACGGCCAACCCTTCGTCCTGACCGGCAACTACCCCTACAACATATCCAGCCAAATCTTCTTCAAGATGCTGGACAACAAAGACCTCATCCCCTGCTGCACGGGCATGATACAAAAAGAAGTGGCCGAACGCATAGCCGCCGCCCCCGGCAGCAAAACCTACGGCATCCTGAGCGTACTCATACAAGCATGGTACCACGTAGAATACCTATTTACCGTACACGAACACGTATTCAACCCGCCCCCCAAAGTAAAAAGCGCCGTCATCCGCATGACACGCAACGAAACACAAGCCTTGGGATGCGACGAAAAACTGTTCAAACAAATCGTAAAAACCACCTTCAACCAGCGGCGAAAGACCCTGCGCAACTCCATCAAACCGATACTGGGCAAAGACAGTCCCTTGACACAAGACGCCCTGTTCGACAAACGCCCCGAACAACTGTCAGTGCAACAATTCATTGACCTGACCAACCAAGTAGAAAAAGCCCTAAAGCCAAACAACAACCCATCTTCCTTATAACCTAACAGACACCGACACCTATGGAAATAGACGAAGAATACATCGATAAGGTGAAAGACCTCATCGAACAAAAAGACGCCGAAAGCGTAAAAAATCTACTGGCAGACCTCCATCCAGCCGACATCGCCGAACTGTGCAACGACCTCGACCTGGAAGACGCACGCTTCCTGTACCGCCTGCTGGACAATGAAACAGCCGCAGACGTCCTGGTGGAAATGGACGAAGACTCCCGCAAGGAATTGCTGGAAGCCCTCCCCTCGGAAACCATTGCCAAACGCTTCGTGGACTACATGGACACGGACGACGCCGTCGACCTGATGCGCGAACTGGACGAAGACAAACAAGAAGAAGTCCTCTCGCACATCGAAGACATCGAACAGGCAGGCGACATCGTCGACCTGCTGAAATACGACGAAGACACCGCCGGTGGATTGATGGGCACGGAAATGGTGACCGTCAACGAAAACTGGAGTATGCCAGAGTGCCTGAAAGAAATGCGCCAGCAGGCCGAAGACCTGGACGAAATCTACTACGTCTACGTCATCGACGACGAAGACCGTCTGCAAGGCGTCTTCCCGCTGAAAAAAATGATTACCTCACCTTCCGTCTCCAAGGTGAAGCACGTCATGAAGAAAGACCCCATCTCAGTGCACGTAGATACCCCGATAGACGAAGTGGTACAGACCATCGAGAAGTACGACCTCGTGGCCGTACCTGTCGTCGACAGCATCGGACGCCTGGTCGGCCAAATCACCGTAGACGACGTCATGGACGAAGTGCGCGAACAGTCTGAACGAGACTACCAGTTGGCATCCGGTCTGTCGCAAGACGTCGAGACGGACGATAACCTCGTACGCCAGACCTCTGCCCGCCTGCCGTGGCTGCTCATCGGTATGCTGGGCGGCATCGGCAACTCCATGATACTGGGAAACTTCGACTCCACCTTCGCCGCCCACCCAGAGATGGCACTCTACATCCCACTCATCGGCGGCACGGGCGGAAATGTCGGAACACAATCATCGGCCATCATCGTACAAGGACTTGCCAACAGTTCGCTCAACGCCAAAGATACGCTGAAGCAAGTGGCAAAGGAAGCCATGGTAGCTTCTATCAACGCAACCATCATCTCATTACTGGTATACATCTACAACTTTGTACGATTTGGCTCAGCGGCCACGGTCACCTACTCCGTATCCATCAGCTTGTTTGCCGTCGTCATGTTCGCCTCCATCTTTGGAACTTTGGTACCCATGACACTGGAAAAGCTGAAGGTTGACCCAGCCATTGCCACAGGACCATTTATCTCCATCACCAACGACATCATCGGCATGATGCTCTATATGGGCATTACTGTACTGCTTTCTTGACGAATATCGGTACTCGGAGTAAAAAAGTCAGAGAAAAAGTATGCACAAATCATTTTTATTTCATTAATTTGTAGACTAATGTTATACAAAGCAGGAAACTGCTCTAAAACTTAAATACAATGACGGACACTCATGACACTAATCTCCCCGAAAAACAGGTGGAATTAGAAGAAGCTAAGACTACTGCAGATACAACCGAACAAAAGCTTGCGGAAATACCTGCAGAAGAAACTGACAAAGAAGAACAAAAAGAACAACCTGCACAGAAACTGACCAAAGAAGAAATCCTGGCCAGACTCAAAGAGATTGCAGCCCATGTAGAAGCAACAAACAAGGCCGACATCGACAGCCTGAAGCAAGCTTACTACAAGGCACACAACTCTGAAGTAGAGGCAGCCAAAAGACAGTTCATTGACAACGGAGGCAACGAAGAAAGCTTCATTCCGCCAACAGATTCCACGGAAGAAGAGTACAAAAGAATCATGTCCGTCATCAAGGAAAAGAGAAACGAAATTGCTGCCGAATTGGAAAAACAAAAGGAGATGAACCTCCAGGTAAAACTCTCCATCATTGAGGAACTGAAGGACTTGATAGAATCGCCCGAAGACCCCAATAAGAACTACACCGAATTCAAGAAGCTGCAACAACAGTGGAACGAAACCACACTCATACCCGCAGCCAAAGCCAATGAGTTGTGGAAAAACTACCAACTCTACGTCGAGAAGTTCTACGACCTGCTCAAGCTGAACAATGAGTTCCGTGAATATGATTTCCGGAAGAACCTCGAAATCAAACAACGCCTGTGCGAAGCCGCCGAAAAGCTGGCCGACGAGCCTGATGCTGTTTCCGCTTATCACCAATGGCAAAAGCTTGACAAAGAATTCCGCGAAACAGGACCAGTGGCCAAAGAACAACGCGACGAAATCTGGACAAGATTCAAAGCTGCATCCAGTGCCGTACACAAACGCCACCAGCAGCACTACGAAGCACTGAAAGCCGAAGAACAAAACAACTTGGACCAGAAGACAGTCATCTGCGAAATTATAGAAGCCATCGACTGCGAAGGCCTGACCTCGCCCCTGCAATGGGAAGAAAAAGCCCAAGAGGTTATTGCACTGCAAGCAAAATGGAAAACCATCGGGTTTGCCCCGCAACGCATGAACACGGCCATCTACGAGCGCTTCCACAAAGCGTGCGACGATTTCTTCCACAAGAGGACAGCCTTTTTCAAAGATATGAAAGAACGCATGAGCCAAAATCTGGAAAAGAAGAAGGCATTGTGCGAAAAGGCCGAGGCACTGAAAGAAAGCACCGACTGGAAAGCCACCAGCGAAGCCCTGACCAACTTGCAAAAAGAATGGAAAGCCATCGGGCCGGTGAACAAACGATACTCCAACGATATATGGAAACGGTTTATCACGGCGTGTGACTATTTCTTCGAACAACGCAACCAGGCTTTGTCTGCGCAGCGCGGACAAGAACAAGAGAATCTGCAAAAGAAAAAAGAGATTGTCGAAAAGCTGGAGGCCCTTGATACGGAAATGGCCACCGAAGAGACTACAAAACTTCTGAAAGAATATATGAAGGAATGGAATGCGACGGGCTATGTCCCCATCAAGGAGAAGGACAAATTGCAGAAGCGTTACCGGGCAGCAGTAGACAAGTTGTTTGACCGAATGAACCTGAGTGCAGCGCAAAAGAAGCTGACGACATTCCGTACGACATTGGGAGCAATGGCAGAAAGTGGCAACCAACTGTATCGAGAGAGAGAAAGGCTGACACGCATCTGCGAAAACATGAAGAATGAATTGCTGACCTATGAAAACAACTTAGGTTTCTTGACCAGCACTTCGAAGAAAGGGAACAGTTTGATGGATGAACTGCACCGCAAGGCTGAGAAACTCCGCAACGACATCGAGCTGACGAAGGAAAAGCTCAAAGCCATCGACGAAGCCATCAAGAAAGAAGGAGAAGAAGGGAAAGAAGCGTAACGCCTGCACCGGTTCTCCGGTAAGGACCGGAAGAGGGTGTGCCGTAATGGTGTATGGCACGCAGATGACACAGATAGGACAGATGACCACAGATTATAATATATATCTAGGAAGCAATCTGTGAGAATCCATCTAATCAGCGTTATCTGCGTGCCATACCATTTGATGGTGCATCCTCGTTCTTTTTAGCGGGTACGCCAGACGAAGGAAGCATGGCGCACGGTAGGGGACATCAATGGTGGAACAAACGGATGCCGGTGAAGGCCATGGCGATGCCGTACTTGTCGCACGTAGCAATGACATGGTCATCACGCACTGAACCGCCAGCCTGGGCTATATACTGCACGCCGCTCTTGTGCGCACGTTCGATGTTGTCGCCAAAGGGGAAGAAGGCATCTGAGCCCAATGAAACGCCCTTCAGGCCTTGTAACCAGACGCGCTTTTCTTCGGGACGCAAGATGTCGGGCTTTTCGGTGAAGAACTGTTGCCATATCCCATCGGCCAGGACGTCATCATGGTCGTCGCTGATGTAGACGTCGATGGTATTGTCGCGGTCGGCACGGCGTATCTTGTCCACCCAAGGGAGGTTGAGCACTTTGGGATGCTGACGCAGGTACCAGATGTCGGCTTTGTTGCCGGCCAGGCGGGTGCAATGGATGCGGCTCTGTTGTCCGGCGCCGATGCCGATGGCCTGCCCATCTTTGACGTAGCAAACTGAGTTGGATTGTGTGTACTTCAATGTGATGAGGGCTATCTTCAGGTCGCGTCTAGCCTCGTCGGGGAAATGCTTGTTTTGTGTGGGGATGTTGGAGAAGAGGTCGTCGTTGCACAGGCTGATTTCGTTGCGACCTTGTTCGAAGGTGATGCCGAAGACGTCTTTATGTTCGACGGATGCAGGCTTGTAGGAGGGGTCTATGCGGATGATATTGTAGGTGCCCTTGCGTTTGCTCCGGAGGATTTCGAGCGCTTCTTCGGTGTAGCCTGGTGCGATGATTCCATCGGATACTTCGCGGTGAATGAAGGCGGCGGTCTGGGCATCGCAGACATCGCTTAGTGCGATGAAGTCGCCATAGCTGGACATACGGTCGGCACCGCGAGCACGGACGTAGGCGCAGGCAAGGGGCGTCAGAGGAAGGCCCTCGACGAAATAAATCTGCTTCAGTGTATCGTCCAAGGGCTGACCGATGGCGGCTCCTGCGGGGCTGACGTGTTTGAACGAAGTGGCCGCCGGCATACCGGTGGCTTCTTTGAGTTCCTTGACTAATTGCCATCCGTTCAGTGCGTCCAAGAAGTTGATGTAGCCGGGACGTCCGTTCAGCACTTCTATGGGCAATTCCCCTTCCTGCATATAGATGCGGGCCGGCTTTTGATTGGGGTTACAGCCGTACTTTAATGTGAGTTCTTTAGCCATATCTGTCATAACTTTATTGCCCTGCAAAAATAATGCTTTCTTTCGGTTTAAGCAACAGGCAACGGGCAACAACCTCGCGGAGACATCTTTACCTTTTTTAACCCCATAGCAAAGCAATTGGATAAAGATATTCAGTACCTTGCGCCAGATTATATACAATCCTTCAGAAGTATCAAAGGAGAAAAGACATGAAACCATCATCCGCCACTTTATTGTTATGGATTGCCTTATCGTGCAATTCGGGTTGTGCAAACAAACAGCAGCAACCACAGCCTCAACCTCAAACGATGCTGGACAAAGAGATTGCCGCATCCGACAAAAACG
>DXCK01000049.1 GCA_019116045.1 Candidatus Bacteroides merdipullorum
AGTCAATAAAATGAATGAGGGATAATTGTTTTCCTTTTATATATTGAACATAATATAGATTATTTTTGTTGATGACGAACAACTTGCAATTCTATGCCTTCAGCCAGATGCCTTCAGTCTAATCTTATTGCTACGGGGGGCGTAGAACAACTATAGTCCTCCAGCATTTTGAACGAATGATTGTTTTATTCATCGTGCAGTGCCTCGGCCGGCACAATGTGCATGATGCGGTGAGCCGGATACCAGATGCCCAACGCTATGACCCCAGCTAACATAGCCACCGCTCCTGCGAAACAGCCCAAGAAGCGTTCCCAAGAAGTATCGACCAGTGTGTGTACGGTCAGGTCGGCCATTTGCAGATGCAGGGCGATGACAAGGGCGGGTATGGCTGACAGAAACAACAGGCCCAGCCCTTCTGCCAGGAAGTAGCGCAACACGGCTGTCTGAGAACTGCCCATGGCCATGCGCAGGGCTATCGCGCAACGACGCTTGTGGGTGCGGTACCAGAAGGTGGCCAGGACACAGAGGAAGACGTTGAACACAAAGAAGGCAGCCACAGCATAGGCTGTGTTGAGGTAGTTGACTGTGCCCTGCTGCACGTCGTAAGCGGCCTTCATGTCGTCGTAGGAACGGATGTGGTCCAGGTAGAAGATGCCCCGATCGAAGACGGACTGCATGTCGCGGCGGAAGCGTTCGGCGAAACCGGCCACATGATCGGGCGAAACGCGAATGGCTATGTTCTGCCAGAACAGGGCTTTGTCCAGGGGCAAGTAGATGAAGGGCTCATAACGTTGGTAATCGTCCAGCTTATGACAAGGCAGTACCGCCATCACCCGGTAATTGGTCACCGGACGGTCTGAGTGCAGAAAGTATGGATTGAAGCAGGTCTCGCCCACGGCTTCTGCAAGGGTGCGCGGATGGAAAAGGGAATCGGCCAGATCGGCACTCATCAATACAGGCATGGGGTATTCGCCTTTGCTCCACCGGCTTTCATCCAATGCACCGGCCAAGGGCTTCAGCCTGAATACGTTGAAGTAGGAAGGCGTGACGTAGCGGATGTAGGTCTGAACGACGTGTGTCGAGTCGGTGTGGGGGCTATAGCCCTCGAACATGTTGTTGTCCGAATAGGGGACGCAACCGTAGTAGGCGCACACCTCTTCCCCCCCGGGGTAGTCCTTGATGAGATTGTACAGGTAGGTGAAGTCTTCACCCGCCCGGCGGTTGTCGGCGTCGTCTATCGCTTCTATCGCTTTGGTGCCCACCATGAGGTCGAACACACAGTCCGTGTCGTATCCTTTGGGCTGGCGGAGCGCCCTCTCGTAGTTGTACACCAGGTCGATGCCGTACCACAGCAGCACGGTCACCACCGTCAGTTCTGCCCAGAGCCAGACATTGGCCCGGCGTTGATTCCAAATCTGTTGCAATATTTGTCTCCACATGGTTTATTCTCCTCCTACTAAGGTATATGATATGTTGTGATGCACGGCTATCCATGCGGGCAGCAAGGTAGAACAGGGTGTTGAACACGAGGCAGGCCAGAAGGGTAAGCAGGAACAGTACGGGCTGGAACAAGAGGGAGGCCTCTGTGCGGATGCCTGATAGCTCCACTCCCCCACCCCCGAACAGCCAAGAGCTGCCCGCCCATACCAGCAGACACGCCAGGGCGTAGCCCAGCACGCCGCCCACGAGCGTGGTGGCCAGGCTTTCGGCAAACAGACGGCCCATGATGCCCGCATTGGTAGCCCCGTAGGCCTTGCGAATGGCTATCTCGGGCAGGCGTCCCTGCATCTGCGCATGCACCAGGCCGGAGATGCCGATGGCCGGCACGACCAGCAGCACGAGCAGCAACAGGCCGTAGACCAGCCGGGCGTCGATGCTGCTGCCGCGGAAGAAGGTGTATTCCGTATGGTCGTAGAGCGACAGGTGGCGCAACACGAACTCGCGCCCGGCATGGTTCAGGACGTCCAGACGCTGTTCCACCTCGGCGCGTATAGCGTCGGGCGAAGCGCCGCGCTGACGCAGGAGGACGGCATAGCGGAATCCTCGCAACTCGCCGGCAGCGCCGATGGCTTGCACCAGACCGTCCTCGTTGGCCAGCGTAAACGGCGTCCACACGTCGGCATAGGCTGTCTGGAAGATGGAACTGACGTCGCGCACCACGCCGACCACGCGGACGGGTAGAAAGTCCATCAGCATCTCTTGGCCCACGGCCTGCCGGCCACTGCCAAACAACTGCCCGGCCAGGCGCTCGCTGATGACCACGAAACGTCGGTCGATGCCGTCATCGCGACTCTGATAGACGCGGTATTCGCTGGCTGACTCTTCCACGGCGGCCCGCCCGGCATCGTACTCAGTCTGAGTGAAGGGGCGACCAGCCACGAAGTCGTAGCGGAAGATGTCGAACCAGTTGGCTGCCACCCGGCGGGCGAAGGCGGAGTGGCGGTCGGACGAGGCGGGCATGGAGCACAACGACTTGTACAGGCCGCTGTGCCACGTCAGCGTGTCCACGCCCGGCAGAGCGGTGAACAGGGTTTCGAAGGCGAGGCGACCCAGCCCGGCTGTGCCGTAGTTTTCGCTGCCGTCGGGGCGCGAGACCTGTCCGCCGTCGCAGTACATCGTGCGGCTGCGCAAAGGTTCGGGCGCGACATCGGCGGTACGGAAGTCGTAGACCATCACCACCACCATGACGAAGGCCAAGGTAATGGCGGTGCCCATGATGCAGACCGCTGTATAGAAACGGTGCTGCTGGATGAGGTTAATGAGTTGATACATACGTATATAGTTTGTTTCTTATTAAGTTCATGCCGGCGACGCCCCTGCGGGAGCGAATCGCCGATACTGTGATAATGGCATTGTCAATACTGTGTTGACACGGTCGTCGGTACTGTGACGATACGGTCGCCGATACTGTCGCGGTAAAAGGTCGCTACTGCCTTCCGGAAACGACCGCCCCGACCCCTCTCCTACTCGTCGTGCAACGCCTCCGCCGGCTGCACCCGCATGGCGCGCCGGGCGGGATGCCAGATGCCCAGCACAATCATCAGCGCCATCAGCAGCCACGACACAAGCACGGCCACCACAAAGCGTCCGCCCCCGAAGGACATACGCTCCACATCCACCAGCTCAGCCATACCGACGTTGAAGGCAATGACCACGGCAGGCACGGCAGCCAGCGTCAGCAACAACAGTCCTTCCGCGATGAGCCGGCGGAACACGCCGCGGCGCGTGCTGCCGAAGGACATGCGCAAGGCTATCTCCAAGCGGCGGTGCTGCGTGCGGAACCAGAAAGTGCCGATGACGCCCAGGAAGATGTTCAGCAACAGGAAGCCCACGACACAAAGCTGGGTGCGCGCCTCGTTCATGTCGTCCATCTCCATCGTCTCCTGCAAGGCCGTGAAGGGCTGCACGTCCAGCAGGAATACGTTGCCCAGCGAGTAGAGGCGGTCGGCGTCGGCCATCAGCCCTTCCACAAACTGCGCCCCCGTGTCGGCCTCGGGCGAGAGGCGCAGGGAGACCTGCACATACAGCGGGTTGCCCAAGTTGCACACATCGGCATCGCGCAGTTCGACAGCCGCCAGCGGGCCGCCCCACTGCTCGGTGGTGCTGAAGTGCGACCAGCGCATGGGTTCGCAGATGCCCGCCACGTGGTAGTGGTAAGTTCCCGCTGTTCCGCCATACGGGTAGTCCCTCCCCAGCAGAGGCAATGCGTCGGGATAGTCCAGAGCGGGAGTGCGCGAGGAGGAGACGAAGTTGCGCGAGAGGATGACGTGGTTGTCCCGACGGTGCATGGCAGTAGCCAGCGAATCCGGACGGGTGGTCTGCACCGTACGCCCGTCCGCCGTCTGCACAGCCACCCCTTGCAGGCGGAACAGTGGGAAGAAGTCGGGTTGCACCCACCGCTGCATGACAGTGACGTTCGTGCTGTCCACGCCCAAGGTGAAGCCATTACTGCCGTCAATGTAGGGGATACTGTTCTGCGACACGGCCACATACTCCACACCTGGACGGTGGCGCAGGCGCTCCACAATCTCCAGCAGGTTCTTCATGTCCGCCTCCATGTCATCATCCGCCCAGTAGCCGTCGGCCTGGGGGGTCAGGCGATTGAAGGAGAGGTTATAGCAGTGTTCGGTGTCGAACCCCATAGGCTGTAGCCAGGTGCGGAGGGTGACGTAACCCCAGTCCACCAGATACCACAGCACGGCGAACACCACCAGCAGCTCGACTCCCAGCCAGAGGTTGGCCCGCCATTCGTTTCGTATTTGTCTCAGTAAGTCATTCATATCTATCTTGTTTTAGTTGACAAGGGGACGAGTTAACAAGTTGACGAGGCAGCAAAGAGAATATACTTCCCAAACACCTTGCCTTGTGGCCTGTAGCCTTGTCTACTTGTCTACTCCATTCTACTACTCCTTTTGATTAATAGCCTCCACGATATTCATCCTGGATGCCCGCCAAGCAGGAAGGCCGGAACTGAGCAGGTTCATCAGCAGGCAGAAGAAGAAGGCAGCGAGGAAGAGCCACGGGCTGAGCAACTGTCCGGCGGTCAGCGTGGTCTCGCCCGCCAGATAGGCATTGGCCGAGGTGCCGAACAGGAAGCCGTTGAGCAGGAAGGTCGCCCCATAGCTCAGTGCCAGTCCGATGAGGCTCGCAAAGACGGTGAGCAACAGGTTCTCCACGAACACCTGCCGCAGCAGTTCCGCACCCGTAGCCCCGAAGGCCTTGCGCACGCCTATCTCGGCCATACGCTTCCGCATCCGCGAGTGGGTCATGCCGCTCAGGTTGATGGCAGGCACGATGAGCAGGATGAGCAGCACGGCCACGTAGCGCGCCACCACCGCCTGCATGTCGGGCGTCTCGGCCCAGGTGCGGTAGAGGTGGGTGAACTGCGTGTCCGGTTGCCCCAGGTAGTGGACTCCGTATTCGGGCTGCGCGTCGTTGTAGCGTTGGCGGAGGCGTTCGCACTCCTCGCGGATGGAGGGGAAGTCATCCGGCGTGCGGGCCAGGATGGCAGCGTGCATCGGCCCCATCAGGTTGTAGCCCCAGGTGTTGGTCTCGGCTGTGCCACAGGTATAGGGTATCCATATCTGGGCGTAGCTGTCGGTGGCGAGCATAGAGACATCGGCCACGACACCCGCCACCTGGTAGTCGACGTGATTCAGTTGCAGGTGCTGCCCCGCCACGCCCTCTGTCCGCCCGAACAGGCGGCGTGCCACCTTGGCGGTGATGACGGCACGCGGCAGGGCACTCTGAAAGTCTGCTTCCGTGAAGGGATTCCCGTCGAGGAAGCGGAAGTGGAACACGCGCCAGAAGTCGGAGTCCACCTGGCGCATGTCAGCGGTGAGGCGTTCTCCGGCGGGCAGGGAGGCGCGTACCTTCTCGATGCCTGCATAGAGAGTGACGGCTTCGGGCGTGGTGAGTGCCTTGAAGCACTCGTGCCCCGTCTGCACGGACATGTAGGAGTTCATGTCGCCTCCTTTCTCGCCCTTGGGAAGAGCTTGCACCGTAGACACGTAGAGCGTGCGGCTGCGGTTGACCTCAGGGGCGCAGTCGGCCACCCGGGCCCGGACAGTGATGACCACCACCATAATCATGCAGATGGACAGGGCCGTGCCCAGCAGCGAGACCCAGGTGATGACCGGATTCTCGCGGAGGTGGTAAAGGGCTTGTTGAAAGTATTGTCTATACATAAGTAGATGTTTACAATATCCATATTTCGTATATCCTCAAATACTTTTGCGGGGGTACCCGCAATTACGCTTGCGGGGGTACCTGCAATTACGCTTGCGGGGGTACCCGCAATTACGTTTGAGGGGGTGGCACTCTCTCCTATTCATCATGCAACGCCTCCGCCGGCTGCACCCGCATGGCGCGCCGGGCGGGATACCAGATGCCGACCACAATCATCAGCGCAATCAGCACAAACGAGGCCAGGGCGCAGAGCAACAGGCGGTTCCACTCCAGCGTAGTGCCGTTGCGCCACGAGTTCAGTTCGGCATGCGCCAGGGTGAAGTCGATAAGCAGGGCGGGCACAGTGACGATGAGCAGCAGGAACAGCCCCTCGCTGAGCAGGCGGGCAAAGACGGCACGGTCGGTGGCCCCGCTCACCTTGTGCAAGGCTATCTCGCCCCGGCGTTGCTGCGTGCGGAACCAGAAGGTGCCCAGCAGACCGAGGAAGATGTTGAGCAGGAGGAAGCCCATGCCGATGCAGTAGTTGCGAAGCTGGTTCATCTCACTCTGCTGGTAGTTGCGGCGGATATCGGCGAAGCTGCGCACGTCGCTGATGTAGACATTACCCAGGCGGTACTGGCTCTCACTGTCGGCTTTCAGGCGTTCGATGAAGTCGTGGTCTTGGTCGGGACGGACACGGACACACAGTTCGTTGTCGATGTTTATCCATCCCCCGCCGGTCATGCGGTCCAGTTCCTCCAGGTTGAACAGGTAGGTGCGGCAGAAGCGGGCCTGCTCGAAGTCGTCGTAGCGCACGGGCTGGAGCGACGCGCCCAGGCGGAAGTTCATTGTCGTGTCACCGAAGAGATGGAAGCCATCCTTGCCCGCCAGCGCGGTCATCCGGATGCCGTAGCGACTGAACAAGTTGTCCGATGCCAAGAAATCACCCCGACGGAGCATCTCGGCCAACTGTTCCGGCGTTTCACCCTGCATGCCTTGGTAGCGAAACACGCGCACGAAGTCGGGCGTCACCAGGCGGCGAACCACGTAGCTGTTGGTGCGCAGGGTATCATACTCGAGAGGGTCACTGCTGTTGCTGCCATTGTAAGGGTAGGCGTTCTGCGAGAGGCTGACCACTTCCACCTCCGGGCGGTGGCGCAGGCGCTCGACCAATGTGCAAATGTCGTCCGCAGTATTCCTGTCGGTGTGGTAATCGGGGCTTTTATCCGTCAGCCGTCCCATCTCTATCAGGTAACAATGCTCGGTGTTGAAGCCACGCGGCTCCAAGTAAGTGGCCAGGCGGCAGTATAACAGGTCGATGATGTACCACATCACCACGCTGACCACCAGCAGTTCGAGGGCCAGCCACAGGTTGCCGCGCCACTCGTTTCGTATCTGTGTGAATAGTTTCTTTTGCATACTATATAATAATGAAGAATGAAGAATAATGATTTCAGTCGTGCGCCCCTGCTGGGGCATAACCCTGCATACCCGCTGGGTTATGCCCCCCGGTACCCTCCGGGTTATACCCCCCCGGCCCCTCCGGGTAGTACCCCCCCAGACCCTCCGGGTCAGTCATCAGTGCAGGCGGCCTCCTATTGCCTCTACAATGTTCATGCGCGAAGCCCTCCAGGCAGGGATACCGGTGCTGAGCAGGTTGAGCACGAAGCAGAACAGCAGGGCCCATCCGAAGGTGGAGGCGTGCAGCAGGATGGAGACATCGACCGTGGGCGGGTTGAGCGTCGCGCTGTACTCCTGTGCGAAGAACACCGATTCGCCCAGATAAGCAAAGAGCACACTCAAGAACAGTCCGACGATGCCCGCCAGGAGGGTGACGATAAGGTTCTCTCCCAATATCTGCCCCATCAGTTCACGGCGGGTGGAGCCGAAGGCACGGCGCACGCCTATCTCGCTGACCCGTTGCCGCAGGCGGCTCTGCGTCATGCTGCTCAGGTTGATGGCCGGCACGATAAGCAGGATAAGGAAGATGATCCAACGCTCGCGGCGGGCGGCCTCTACGTCAGGTTCCCAGTTGGCAGCCGTGGCAAGGACGTGCTTCTCCTGGTCGTAAGGACGGTTACGGCTGATGAACTTCCAGCCGTCCTCGGCCAACGACTGGTTGTAGGCCTCCAGGCGACGGTTACATTCTTCACGGATGGCAGGGAAGTCGGCACGGTCCCTGGCCAGGATGGTGCACGACATCATGCCCATCAGGTCTCTGTTCCAGGTGTTGTCCACCTGGTCGGTTGAGGTGAAGGGTATCCACACCTGCGCATAGGCGCTCTCGGCCAGGGTGCTGACGTCGCGCACCACACCACTCACCCGGTAGGGCGCATGGGCCAGCAGGAACTCTCGTCCGGTGACCTGCGTAGTGCCGAACAGCATGCGTGCCACACTCTCGGTGATGACGGCCACGGGCATCCCGGCGTCAAAGGTGGCGCGGTCGTAGGGTTTGCCGTCAATGAAGGCGAAGTCAAACACTCGCCAGAAGTCATCGTCCGTCTCCTTTACGTCCACCGCCGTAGCGGGCTGGTTAGGGAGGCTGACGGGCGTCGTTGTGACATTGACGGTATAGAGGGTTACGGCCTCGGGCGTTTCGAGCGATTTATACAATTCGCGTCCCGTGCGTACACTCATGGGGCCGTTGCTGCTGTTTTCGCCCCAATCCTTGTTGGTGATGCTGCTAAAACGCACGTGCAAGTAGCGGTCGCGATTTGACTCTGGTGCATAGGGCGACACCTTCACTTGTTGCATCATCACCACCAGCATGATGAGGAAGATGGACAGAGCTGTGCCCGCCACGTTCACCGTGCTGATGAGCGGCTGTTGCCGCAGTTGCGCCCAAGCTTGTTGTATGTATTGCTTAATCATGATTACAGTAATTTGACAGTTGACAAGGAAACGAGTTAACGAGGCTATAAGGTCTTGTAGAAAGCGAAATGAAAAAGGATAAACTCTGTCCTCGTGTTCTTGTTAACTTGTTCCCTAATTTCCCATTTTCTCACTCTCCTATCTTCAGCCCGTCGCGGTCCAACTCACCGATGCCGCTGCGATGCAGGTCGGCAGTCTTGGCACGGCCGCGCAAGGTGACGCTGCCCACGCCGCTCATGGAGGCATCCACATGGTCGCAATCGACAGTCACCTTGGCATCTCCCACCCCACTCATGTGCAAGTCGAGGTTATGGCAGCGCAGGTCTTCGATGATCGCCTCGCCCACTCCGGTGATGCGGATATCCAGGTCGCCGTCCAGTTCCAAGGTCTCCTCGCAGCGGAAACTGCCCACGCCCTTGAAATCGATGTCGTCCAGGCTGGGGGCGGTGAGGTAGATGGTGACGCCGTTGTTATTGCCCCTGTTCAGGTTCTTCTTCTTGAAACCAATGGACAGGGTACCGTCCTTGGACACGGTGGTCACGGTGTTGTTCACATATTTCTCCCGCCCCTCGATGCGGAGGGAGTAGACGTCATCCTGCGTAAAAATGATGTCACCTACGGTCGTGATGTCTATGGCGTGAAAGGCTTCTACCTTGCGCGTTTGGGTTACACGTGCATTGCCGTCGTCGGCCGTCACGGATGAAACACAAAAGAAAGCCAGCGCAGCGGCCAGCAATGTATAGATAGCTGTAGTCTTCATTATTCTGAGTTGTTAGTTAGTTGATATTAGCTACAAGCTACGAACTACGAGTGGCTGCGCACGGAGTAACTTTACTTGCTTGTAGCTCGTAGCTTGTCACTTGTAGCTGCGGGCAACGCCCGCCTTACCCCACCAAATGTCCGTCGAAGAAATGCACCGTGCGTTTCGTCAGCTTGGCCTGGGCTTCGTTGTGCGTCACCATGACGATGGTGCGCCCGTCTTCCCTGTTCAGTCGTTGCAGGATGTCCATCACTTCGGCACCCATCTTCGAGTCCAGGTTACCGGTCGGTTCGTCCGCCAGGATGATTTCGGGGTTGCCAATAATGGCGCGGGCTATGGCCACGCGCTGGCACTGACCGCCGGAGAGTTGCGTGGGCATATGGCGCATGCGGTGCGTCATCCCCACCTTGGCCAGCACCTCCTCAGCCAGACGGCGGCGCTCCTTAGCACCCACTTTGCGATAGAGCAGCGGAAGCTCCACATTGTCTATCACGTTGAGCGAGTTGATGAGGTGGAACGACTGGAACACGAAGCCCAGGTTGCGGTTGCGGAAGGCAGCCAGTTCCTTGTCTTTCATGTGGGTGGTGTCCGTGCCTGCTATCTCTACCGCACCCGTGGTGGGCACGTCCAGCAGACCCATGATGTTCAGCAGGGTGGACTTGCCACAACCTGAGGGTCCCATAACGCTAAGGAACTCTCCCTTCTCCACTTCCATGTTTACGTCCTCCAGGGCGAGGGTTTCCACTTCATCGGTACGGTAAATCTTAGTGATGTTTGTTAGCTTAATCATTGACATAATGCTTAGTGTTTTATGAGTTAATAATATTATTCTATCGGGATGACAGTGTCATCGGTGATAAACATTCAAATGCCGTGCCAAAACAGCAAGCATCTGATTGTTTGTAGCTTACCTACCCGGTAGGATGTTCGATATCGGACACCCTGTCCGCTTTTGGTGTCCGTTCACTCGTCGCGCAGGGCTTCGGTGGGCGGGATGCGGCTAATCTTGCGGGCGGGGATGTAGACACCTATCGACACCACCACCAGGAGAATGGCATAGACGATGAGCGATACGATGAGGAAATGCGCCCAGAAGTAGTCCGTCCAATACTCCGGCCGCAGAATGTCATTCCACATAGCACCTTTGGAGAAGCCTTCGCTGATGGCGTATTGCAGGTAGATGAAGCAGCCGATGAGCGTGCCCAGCGTGGTCAGCACCGCGCCCTCGCCCAGCAGTAGGCGGACGATGTGCCCCGGCGTGGCGCCGAAGGACAGCATCACCCCCACTTCCTCGCGGCGGGTGCGGGTCTGCAGCCAGAAGGTGCCCACCACGCCCAGGCAGAGGTTCACCAGGAAGAACACGGCCACCAGCAGGTTGCGCCGGTAGATGGGTGTGGAGCTCCATGCCTCGCTCTTGGCAATGCCTTCGCGATAGGTCTGGAGGTCGCGGGCATAGAGGTTGCCTGCCCGCAGGTTCTGGAGCATCCAAGGCTTGAAGGCGTGCAGGAAACGGTCCATGCTGACGCCCTCCTTCAGGCGGATGAGGATGCGGGCATCGGCGGGCATGTAGTCGCGGGCCATGTCGTCCGCCTTACCGGGCTGGAATATGAGAGGGACGGGACGCTGGTCACTATAGAATTTGACCGAACCTACCGTACCTATTATATTGATATAGGTAGTGTCTTTCTCGTCGTACTCCCACAGGCGCTTGCGGCGCGGGTCGTCGGTGTGGAATAGATAGTCCAAGGTGTTCTCGTCCATCACCACATCGGTAGCCCCGTAGGCATAGTCGGACAGTTCGGCGGGGGACAGACCCCGGCCGGGATGGAAGCCGTAGGTCTCGAAGAAATGGGTGTGGGGCAGGAACTGGATGACATAGACATTGGTACCGTTCTGTGCTGTGTCGCCCTCCGCCCGATAGGAACTCGACATGCTGCCCTCCGAGCCGGGATAGCTGATGCCCATCAGGGGTGTGGCCTGCTCTACATCGGCGTGCTGCCGCACACGGTCTATGAGGTGGAGATAGGATGCCATTAAGGCGCCGGATTCGGCGGACAAGGAGTCGTAGCCGGGTGCCGAGGGTTGGAGCATGTCCATGGAGACGAGGCAGAGGCGGTCGGCTTCGTAGCCCAGGGGGAGCATACGGTCGTGCGTCACCACGATGACGGGGTCGAAGATGGCCCATGACAATGTGGCCACCAGGATGAGTTCGGCCAGCAGCCAGCCATTGCGCTTGCGGCGGGTCCATAGGGTCTTGAGTATCAGTCTGAACATGATAGGAATGGTTAATGCTTAATGGTTAATGGTTAATTAGCGGCGTTCATAGAGGGAGTGGACAATGGGTTTGCGGAGCGACAGCCAGGCGGGCAGCAGGGCGGACAGCAGGTTGAGCAGCACGCAGAGGGCAAACGCACAGAGAAAGACCAGCGGGGCGAAGAGCATCTCGCCGCTGACGTAGGCATTGGCGCCCTCGGGGATGGCCTCCGCATAGTCGTCCAACAGGAAGAAGAGCCATTCGCGACCTGTATAGAGGGCCAGCCAGGCCACGGCCAGACCCAGCAGGCCACCCAGGAGTGTGAGCAGGAGGTTCTCCCACATCACCTGCCCCAGCAGCTTGCCACGCCCCGCGCCGAAGGACTTGCGCACGCCCATCTCTGCCAGGCGGCTCTCCATGCGGCTGGCTATCATGCCGCTCAGGTTGAGGGCGGGCACCAGCAGGAGGACGAGCAGCATGAGGCCGAAGTAGCGTGTCTTGGCCCAGAAGTCGAAGTCTTGCGCGGGGTATTCCTGGAAGACGCTGAGGGCGTGAGTGCGCGGCTGTTCCCAGAGGTTCATCTCCCACTGCCCCTTGTGCTGCTGGTTGAGGCGGCGGGTCACGTCCTTCACCTCGGCCTGCAGGGCGCGGGCCTGGGCGTCGTCGCGCACCAGGAAGGTCAGGCGGAAGGGCCCGACGTAGGGGAAGAGGTCGCTCTGGCCTTTGCGGTATCGGTCATCGACCGTGTAGGGCAGGTAGACTTGGGCGTAGGACTGCGGCGTGAGGTAGCTGCCGCCTTGCACCACGCCGCACACCCGGTAGGGGATGTAACTGAGGCTGAATGACTGGCCCACCACGCCCTGGGTGGTGCCGAAGAGGCGCCGCGCCAGGTCGTCGGTGATGACTGCCGTGCGGATGCCGCTCTGCAGGTCGCTGTCTGTGAAGGGGTTCCCCTCCAGGAAGCGGAAGGTGTAGATGCGGAAGAAGGCCGGGTCGACCAGCTTGATGGAGGGGTGGAAGTCGCCGCTACGGTCGGCCGGTTGGATGTAGGCATTTTCCGTGAACCGCCAAGAGGCGTATTGGGCGGAGATGACCTCTGCGTTCTCGAAGTGCAACGCCCAGTCCTGCAGGGCCGAATAGGACAGGGAGGACTGATATTCGCTGTGCCCGTCGGTGAAGCTGGTGTTGGTCAGGTAGAGCGTCCGGCTGCGGTTTTCTTCCGGATAGACCGGGGCGAGCTTCACGTAATAAATCTCCGCCACCATCATCGTCATGGCGATGGCAAGCCCGGTGCCTGCGATGTAGAGGCCGCTGAACAGGGGGTTCTGCCGCAGCAGGGCCCAGGCTTGTTTCAAGTAGATGTGTATCATAATGTTGTGTCAATGTATTGGTTTGTCAAATAATCTTTCCGTCCGACGGGGGCGGTGCCGGGGGGTGTCGATACAACAGTCCCCACCTTTGGCCACAACAGTCCCCACCTTTTCCTACAATAGTCCCCACCTTTTCATGGAAAACTCCCCACCTTTTCCCTACCCCCTCCCGAGGGGTCTGTGGCAGGGGTGGCGGGGGTGGTGGCCAGGGGGTGGCGGTTTGTCAAAGATTCTGACCACCGCTGGCAGGCAGTCCCCTCCCCCCTCCTACAATGGCTTCTGACGGGGGGTAGGGAAAGACGCCACCTTTGCCAGCCTCACCCGCCACCTTTGCCTACCTCAGCCGCTACCTTTCCTTGGCTCAGCCGCCACCTTTGGTGGAGAGGGGCGGCGGGGGTCACTGTTTCAGCTTGAGTTTGTTCTTATTTTTGTACGTGCTCATGTCGCTCACCACCACCTGCTCGCCGGGCTTCAGTCCGGAGATGACCTCGACATACTCGAAGTTCGAATCGCCCAGTTGCACCTTGCGTTTCTGCAACTCGTCGGAAGCGGTGCGGACAAAGAGCTCGTATTCGCCGCGGCCGACGTAGTACGAAGCGTTGGCGATGCGCAGGACGTCCTCCTTTACGGCGTTCATCACGTAGACATCGGTCTTGAGCCCTGAGCGGAGGCGGCGGTGGCTGTCGTCGTCCAACTGCACGGTGAAGCTGATGACCCCGTTCTTCGAAAGCGGCGTCACGCTGCTCACCTGGCCCACAAGCTGCTCGCGTCCTATCTTGACGATGGCCTTGCCACCGGCGGCCACCCGGTCGCCGTAGGTGTCAGCAATCTCCCCCTCCACCTTGAAGTGGCTCAGGTCTGATATGATGGCAATCTGCGTGCCCTGCGTCACCTGCACGCCTATCTGGTCGTTGATGTACGTCAGTATGGCCTTGCGGGGCGAACGCACCTGGGCATCGTCCAGCGTGCGCTTCATCTCGGCCAGGTCCTTTCGGAAGATGGACAGCTCCAGCTCCTTCACTTTATAGTCAGCCTCCAGCGTCTTCTGCTTGCCCGCATACTGCTGGCGTAGCTGCTCCAGCTCCAGTTCGCTGACGTTCACGTCCAGCTCGGCCTGGCGCACCTGGTCGGTCGTGCCCGAGCCGATACTGTCCAGGTAACGCTCGTTGCGCAGCACCACCCGCTTGCGATTCAACTGCATCTCACTCACCTTGATTTGATTGGCCATATCATTCAGTGCCACCTCGTTGTTGATACGCAACTGCTCCAGCCCATATTGCTTGGTTTTCTCCTCGTCCAAGAGCTTCTGATACTCCGTCTCCGTGCTCTGCAAATCCAGCTTCAGGATGGGCGTCCCCACATCCACGCTGTCGCCACCCTTCTTGTAAACCTCGACGATGCGCGTGTTGATGGGCGAATTGATAATCTCTTCGAACGCCGGCACCACCTTGCCAGACGCGCTCACACTCACCTCGATGGTGCCTTGGTCGACGGTGGAGAACACCACGTCCTTCTCCCTGACCCCCGTCCGCATCACCGAAATCAGCACACTGATGACCACGACCACCGCCACAGCCCCTACGCCATAGCGGATAAGCTTCTTGTTGCGCTCCCTTCGGCGCACTTCCTTTGGAATTTCTCTGTCCATATCTATCCTATTCTATTAAGTATATATTCTCATCACGCACCCGCCCTCTGTACACAGCCGGACAGGCACCACCCCTGTACAAGCGAAATCCGTGCCAAACACACAGACCGCTGATTATCAACACAGAGCAAAAAACAGGGGTGTCCGATATCGGACACCCCTGTACATTTTCGGATACCTTCACCGCCTCCGACGGCTCATCGCAGGCGCAAACGCGTCCCCACTTCGGGCACGTAGTCCTCCTCGCACTTGTTCATCTTGTACAGATTCTTCAACCGTATGCCGAACTTCTGCGAGATGGAGTGCATCGAGTCGCCGTCACGCACGACATACTCCTTGTAAGGCTTCTGCGCCTTTTTATTCTTCTTCTTCAGGTAGATGATGTCACCCGCCTCCAGCGTGTACTCCTTGTGCAAGTCATTATACTTCACCAGCTTCTTCCAACTGATGTCAAACTCGCCGCCCAGCAACCGGAACGTATCGCCCTCGCGTGCCACTACATACACCAGCCCGTTGGCCAGATACGTCTGGTGCGGGTTTGCCAGCCACGGCTTCTTCTTCAACAACTTGGCCCAACGGCGTGCCTCACGCTTGCTCATCCCCTTGCTGTCATACTTATACAAGTCATAATCCTCGATGATGGTGATAAGGCGGTTGGCATACGAAGGGTCCGTGGCATAGCCCGCCTTCTTCAGTCCCTTGGCCCATCCCTTATAGTCCGTTATCTTCAGTTTGAACAAGAAAGCATAACGAGGCCCCTCTCTCAGAAACTTGGAATGGTCTTCGTACGAATCCTCAGCCTTCCGATAGGCACGGAAGCACTCATCCTTGGCATCGTCATCATGATAGACCTTCCGCCCACGCCAACCGTGACACTTGATGCCGAAGTGGTTGTTGCTCTTGCGTGCCAACACACTGCGCCCTGCCCCACTCTCCAGTAAGCCCTGCGCCAAGGTGATGCTGGCAGGAATCTTGTACTTCTTCATTTGCTCCACGGCCAGCGGAGCATACGTCTTGATATACTCATTGTATGCCGAATTACGGCGTTGGGCAGACACCGATACGGCACACAACAACAGCAGCAGGAGCAAAAGCCCCGAAGGGAGAATCTGTCTCATATTTTCACGAATGATAGGTTACGAATCTTCACAGGTCAGGAGGAGCGCCACACGGCCAAGCCTTGCACACACCCAAAAACCAACACAAAAGTCTGCAAAAGAATCGAGAAAAACAATCGTTTTATTATTTATTAGTGCAGAGAGTATAAGAGAATGACACAAAAATGCCTACTTTTGGCCAGACAAAAGAATAACATCACAGAAACCATTCAATAAAACCTCACCCCATGAAAGAACAAAGTATCTCCATCTCCATCCACATCTACCAAGAGGAAGAACTGCATGTAGATGACCGTGAACTTTTGGAGGCCGCACGCCAAGCCACCTACCGTAGCTATGCTCCCTATTCACATTTCTCTGTGGGAGCAGCCGCACGCCTGGCCAATGGAACCATTGTGACAGGCAGCAATCAGGAAAATGCCGCTTATCCATCGGGGCTTTGTGCCGAACGCACGACGCTTTTCTATGCCAATGCACAATACCCCGACCAGGCCATTGACACGTTGGCCATTGCCGCACGCAATGAACGCGGAGATTTCCTGTCTGCCCCTATCCCGCCTTGTGGAGCCTGCCGCCAGGTAATGCTGGAAACCGAACAGCGTTTCCATCGCCCGATGCGTATCCTGCTTTTCGGCACAAAGGGGATTTATGAAGTAAAAGACGCCGGCAGCTTATTGCCTCTCTCTTTTGACGCATCTGCTATGAAATAGACCCTCTATCATAGGGTATCTCACTATTTTTTCTTACTTTTGCGCCGAGAAAACAGGTAAAAGAGGAAATTATGGCAAAAGACTACCCTTCCGTCCTGCTGATTTACACGGGCGGCACCATCGGCATGATTGAGAATCCGGAGACGGGTGCGTTGGAGAATTTCGACTTCGACCACTTGCTTCGCCATGTACCCGAGCTGAAGAGGTTCAACTACGACATCTCGTCCTATCAATTTGACCCGCCCATTGATTCTTCGGATATGGAACCAGAGTTGTGGGCCAAGATTGTTGGCATCATACATGACAATTATGATAAGTTCGACGGGTTCGTCATCCTGCACGGTACGGACACCATGGCTTACACGGCCTCGGCCTTGAGCTTCATGCTGGAGAACCTGGGGAAGCCTGTTATCCTGACCGGTTCGCAACTGCCCATCGGGACACTGCGCACGGATGGCAAAGAGAACCTCATCACCGCCATAGAGATTGCAGCCGCACGCCGTCCGGATGGTTCGCCAATGGTGCCGGAAGTGTGCATCTTCTTCGAGAACGAGCTGATGAGGGGGAACCGCACGACCAAAATCAATGCCGAAAACTTCAATGCCTTCCGTTCATTCAATTACCCCTCGCTGGCCAAAGTAGGGATACACATCCGTTACAACGAGCACCTGATCAGGCGCCCGGACCCTGCACGGCCGATGAAGCCGCACTACCTGTTTGATACAAACGTGGTGATGCTGACGTTGTTTCCCGGGATACAAGAAAGCATCATCGACTCGGTATTGCACGTGCCAAGCCTGAAGGCGGTGGTACTGAAAACGTATGGCTCCGGAAATGCGCCGCAAAAAGAATGGTTCATCCGGCAACTGAAGGAGGCGACCGAACGCGGCATCATCATCGTCAACATCACGCAATGTCCCAGCGGGGCGGTGGAGATGAACCGTTATGAAACGGGACTGCAACTGCTGCAGGCGGGCGTCATCAGCGGGTATGACAGCACGCCAGAGTGTGCGGTGACTAAGCTGATGTTCCTGCTGGGGCATGGCCTGTCATTGCCGGAAATGCGGCGGCTGATGAACTCCGACCTAGCGGGGGAAATCACCAAAGACAGTTAATCGCGCTTGCTTCTCCCCTGGCTAAGAGCCGCTGTATGCCCCCTCCTGAAAGCCCGTCCCGAAGTGACACTTCGAGGAGAGCTTCCTTTTTTGTAAATATCCTTAAATGTAGGCACTGATAGAAGAGTTAAATCAAGCACTCTTTAACAGCCTCTGCATGAGCGTGTTGATACTTAGCACAAGTATCAGCGACACTTAGCACAAGTATCAGCGACACTTAGCACAAGTATCGGTGACACTTAGCACAAGTGTCGGGGATACTTAGCACAAGTGTCAGCCACCTTGCCCAAGGCCGTAGTCCGCCCGCATATGATGTCAAGATTTATTCAATGGAAGACATCCCGACATCCCGCCTGTCGAGCCCCGCCCCAAGGCGTGATGGTGCAGGTGTACACCTTGCCCGGTACGAGGCTTGGGCTGAGGGCAGTGCGTTTTCCAAACACATCAAATGATAATCTTTTGATTAAAGCTTGCAGATTCTCAAATATTCTTTTTAAATTTGGCAGACATTTCTGAAACAGACATCATCAAACTCTAAATGCATTATGTTATGGAAACATTGAACCTTATTAAAAATGATCCTTGGCTCGAGCCATATTCAGAAGCTATCAACGGCCGTCACCAGCATGCTATTGACAAAGAAAAAGAACTGACAAATAATGGTAAAAAAAGTCTATCCGACTTTGCCACAGGTTATTTATATTTTGGATTGCACCGTACAGAAACAGGATGGGTCTTTCGTGAATGGGCACCCAATGCCACACAAATCTTCCTTATCGGCACCTTCAATGATTGGAAAGAGCTTAAAAAATATAGTCTGAAACGCAAAAAAGATGGAAATTGGGAGATTAACCTTCCCTTAAATGCCATCAATCATGGCGACTTATATAAACTAAAAATATACTGGGACGGAGGATGTGGTGAACGTATTCCTGCATGGGCAACACGGGTGGTTCAAGATGAACAAACCAAAATCTTCAGTGCACAAGTTTGGAATCCGGCCAAGCCATATAAGATGAAA
>DXCK01000050.1 GCA_019116045.1 Candidatus Bacteroides merdipullorum
GCACTTGCTGAATCATTCAATGCTAAAATCAAACTCTTTAGAGCGAATCTCAGGGGAGTTGTTGACAAGAAGTTTTTCTTATTCCGCATTGCGAACTTATATGCATATCCCCACTAAAAAGCTACTGACCCATGACAAGCCCTTACCACGAATAGTTAAATCCAAAACCAAAGTTCTCATTAACTTGGAAATAAGAGCTATCCTCTGCTGCCACTACTCCATCGTCAAATCGGCCATATACATAGAGTTTTGCAGACAAATAACGGTTAAGAACAAAATTGAAGGTATTTTCCCACTCAATGCGCACCGTCTTATAACTGGTCAAATAGTCAAAACGAGAAGTCACGGTAACAAATGATAAGACGTTCCACGTTAAATTGGCTTTTAATTGAGAACCGAAATCATGCTTCGTAGTTTTCCCTTCCTCCAAACCGAGAGAGGTTTCATTGACATCAGAATTGGCAACCAACTTCATAGCATAAGTAAAAGGAGCCAATAAGACAGAAAGGTTCAATTTGGACTTATTTAATTTATAATCCATACCGATACCGACGGTCCAATCGGCGGGAGAAAGGAATGACGAACTCATTGTTTGACTATTAGCGCCATACCCCTTGCAGAACTGAGTCTTAAATTCGGTAGTAATAGTATAGTACCATTTCGATATGGCTTGCAACCCA
This sequence comes from Candidatus Bacteroides merdipullorum, assembly GCA_019116045.1. Taxonomy (GTDB): domain Bacteria; phylum Bacteroidota; class Bacteroidia; order Bacteroidales; family Bacteroidaceae; genus Bacteroides; species Bacteroides merdipullorum. The sequence continues at coordinate 681 of DXCK01000050.1, forward strand.
AGCTTCGATGCTATGCGCAATTGGTCATTATTTATAAGATACTTATGGTACTGATCTGAGGGGGCTGAAATAAATCCCAATTTAGCATCCAGCAGATTCTCCCACTGTACTTTCTCGCGGTCATTATAATTAGCATAGAGCTGTACATTTCCCAAAAGAGAGTGTGTACTCTCTCCTCCGTTATACCAGTTATCAGAAATATGGTTCTGGGCAAATTGTAAAGAACCAGCTCCCCCTGTCACCCACCAGTTGGGCTTATGTATAATGACTTCCGGTTCTTCATGCCTCACATGCTTCATGCTTTCAGAGGTGAAAAGCTTAAGAACAGAAGGACGCGATTGCTCCTCTTCTTCAATGTCGTCATGATAGGTAGGTATGGAGTCTACCTGTTGTTCGGTACGCACTACCCGATTCGGACAATCAACATAAGCCCAAAGCATGGCACGGTCCACCGTTTGGGCCGTCTTTTCTATGCGGGTATAAGGAACTGTATCGACGCACAAAGAAATAGCAGAAGGAATCTGAACTGGAGCATTGCCTGTGAAATGCCAATGTAACTGAGAGTAACGGTTCATAGGCCGCTCATAATATGTAAAAGGAATGAACAAACGATAGTAATAAGGATCATACTCAATATAACGTGCCGGAGAGGTTGAGTCGTTAAGATAGGACAAGACCCCAAGATGTTTTTCAAAAGCGACGGATACTGTATCCAATTTAAATGTATGAGAAGCCATGTCTGAATGAAGTTTCAGCACAAAATATTCCCGCAGCAAGGGAGATAAAGCAGGAATCGTATCGGCTGCAGGAATCGTATCCAAGGTCGCCGCAGGTCGGCTTACAGTGTCAGGGGAAACGACAAGCGTGTCCGATGCAACAATAAGACTGTCGATTGTAGCGGCAAGACTGTCGGGCACAGCGGCAAGACTGTCGGCAACGATTTGCGCGCCTGCCACCGAAGGTATTGCGAGCGACAGCAGGCATAACATGAGTTGTTTGGCTTTCATAAGTTCCCTGTATGTTTCTTTGTTTGGGTGCAAATTTACTTTAAATATAGATAGAAGACAACAAGCAACCAGGAAAAATGGCTATCCGACGAAGACTTACAGGCAATACGGCAGAAAAACGACTCCGCGCCTACGGAAAAAGACACCACACCCGTATAAAACTCTAAACTAAACATTGGTTTATATATTTCAGCCCTTGGTTTATATATTTCAAGGGCTGAAATAGAACTTCTCCCGATTGTAGACCGGAAATTCACCGGATGCTAACAAATTATCCCACGCTACGCGGGACATTCTTCCTCCCCTCCCAGCCACCAAAGCCGCCTGCGAAAGAAAATGTCCTCCCAAAACGTAGGAGCTTCCCTTTTTTTTGCCTACCTTTGCGGCTTGAATTGTAGAACAGACACATCTAAAGATTACAACTGTGGGAGAAACTAAGTACATTTTCGTCACCGGCGGAGTGGCCTCGTCCTTGGGCAAAGGCATCATCTCCTCCTCCATCGGCAAGCTGCTGCAAGCACGCGGATACAAGGTCACCATCCAGAAGTTCGACCCGTACATCAACATCGACCCGGGCACGCTGAACCCCTATGAGCACGGCGAGTGCTACGTCACCGTCGACGGCCACGAGGCCGACCTCGACCTGGGGCATTACGAACGCTTCCTGGGCATCCAGACCACCAAATCGAACAACATCACCACGGGGCGCATCTACAAGAGCGTCATCGACAAGGAGCGCCGCGGAGACTACCTGGGCAAGACCATCCAGGTCATACCGCACATCACGGACGAAATCAAGCGCAACGTCAAGATGCTGGGCAACAAATATAAGTTCGACTTCGTCATCACCGAGATAGGAGGCACCGTGGGCGACATAGAGTCGCTGCCCTACCTCGAAAGCATCCGCCAGCTCAAATGGGAACTGGGACGCGACGCCCTCGTGGTGCACCTCACCTACGTCCCCTACCTGGCCGCCGCCGGCGAGCTGAAGACCAAGCCCACGCAACATTCCGTCAAAGAGCTGCAAAGCGCCGGCATACAGCCCGACATCCTCGTGCTGCGCGCCGAGCACGAACTGAACGCCAACCTGCGCCGCAAGGTGGCCCAGTTCTGCAACGTGGACGAAGAGGCCGTCGTGCAGAGCATCGACGCACCCACCATCTACGAGGTGCCCATCCTGATGCAAGAGCAGAAGCTCGATGCCACGATACTGAAGAAAATGGGCCTGCCGGTGGGCGACACCCCGGGACTGGGTCCCTGGCGCAACTTCCTCGAACGGCGCCACAAAGCTGAGGCAACTACGCCGCTGCACATCGCCCTCGTGGGCAAGTATGACCTGCAAGACGCCTACAAGTCCATCCGCGAGGCACTGTCGCAGGCCGGCACGTACAACGACCGCAAAGTGCAGGTGGACTTCGTCAACAGCGAACGCCTGACCGACGACAACGTGGCCGAGGCATTGAAAGGCATGGCAGGCGTGCTCATCGGCCCCGGATTCGGCGAACGCGGCATCCCCGGCAAATTGGTGGCAGCGAAATATGCCCGCACCCACGACATCCCCACCTTCGGCATCTGCCTGGGCATGCAGTGCATGGCCATAGAGTTTGCCAGAGATGTACTGGGTCTGGCCGATGCCAACAGCCGTGAGATGGACGAGAAGACGCCCCACAATGTCATCGACATCATGGAGGAACAGAAGTCCATCACCAACATGGGCGGTACCATGCGACTGGGCGCTTACGAGTGTGTATTGCAAAAGGGAAGCAAGGCTTACGAGGCGTATGGTGCGGAGCACATCCAGGAACGCCACCGCCATCGCTACGAGTTCAACAACCAATACCGCGAGGCCTACGAGGCCGCCGGCATGAAGTGCGTGGGCGTCAATCCTGAATCGGACCTGGTGGAAGTAGTGGAGATTCCTACGCTGAAATGGTACATCGGCACGCAGTTCCACCCGGAGTATAGCAGCACGGTGCTGCATCCGCACCCGCTGTTCCTGTCGTTCGTACGGGCAGCCATCGAGAATGAAGCCAAATAAGCCTACACATTATTATATATATACAATCTCATAAGCATACGTTTCAATGGATAAGAACACCATTACGGGGCTGGTGCTGATTGGCATCTTATTGGTGGGTTTCAGCATTCTGAGCCGACCGAGCCAAGAACAGCTGGAAGCCCAACAACATTATTATGACTCTATCGCCCAGGTACAGCAGCGGGAGGCTGAGCTGAAAGCTAAGGCTGAAGCTGCATTGGCCAACGAACGCAGCGCCAAAGCTGACTCGACGGCTCTGTTCTTCCAGGCCCTGCAGGGGGCCGACTCGTTGGTGACCATCGAGAACAACGTGGCCAGCCTTACCCTGAGCACCAAGGGGGGAACCATCTATCAGTCCGTGCTGAAGGAATACATGGAGCAGGACAAGGAGACGCCGCTGACGCTCTTCCGCGGGGGAGATGCCGAGCTGAACTTCCTGTTCTACAACACGCGGGAGACCATACAGACGAAGGATTACTACTTCACCCCCGTGCAGCAGACGGACAGCAGCGTGACGATGCGCCTCAGGGCAGACAGCGCGAGCTACATCGACTTCCGATACACGATGCATCCGGACAATTATCTGGTGGATTTCGACATACAGGCTGTGGGCATGGACGGCAAACTGGCCTCTACGAACAAGCATGTGGATATCGAATGGAGTGAGCGTGCCCGTCAGATTGAGAAGGGATATACGTACGAGAACCGCCTGGCCGAGCTGACCTACAAGATGGAGGGTGAGGGCACGGACTACCTCTCGGCCAACGGCAACGACGAGAAGGACGTGCCCGAACGCCTGGACTGGGTGGCCTTCAAGAACCAGTTCTTCTCCGCTGTGATGCTGAGCGAGGCGGGATTCGAAAAGACGCATCTCACGTCGAAGATGGACCAGGAGGGCAGCGGGTATATCAAGGATTACAGTGCCAGCATGAACACGGCCTTCGACCCGACGGGACAGTCGCCCACACGGATGTATTTCTACTTCGGACCGAACCATTACAAGACGCTGACGGCGCTGGACAAGGACCGCGATGAGAAGTGGGAGTTGAACCGATTGGTATATTTGGGCTGGCCGCTGTTCCGCTGGATTAACAAGTGGATCATTATTAACCTGTTCGACTGGCTGTCGGGCTGGGGCCTGAGCATGGGCGTGGTGTTACTATTCCTGACGCTTATCGTGAAGGCCGTGGTCTATCCGGCTACGTGGAAGACCTATATGTCGTCGGCCAAAATGCGTGTGCTGAAGCCTAAAATAGACGAAATCAATAAGAAGTACCCCAAGCAGGAGGACGCCATGAAGAAGCAGCAGGAAATCATGGGCGTGTACAGCCAATACGGGGTCAGCCCCATGGGCGGATGCCTGCCGATGCTGATTCAGATGCCCATCTTCATCGCCTTGTTCATGTTCATCCCGAGCGCCATCGAGCTGCGCCAGCAGAGCTTCCTGTGGGCGGATGACTTGTCGACGTATGACGCCATCATCACCTTCCCGTTCAACATCCCGTTCATGGGCAATCACCTCAGCTTGTTCTGCCTGCTGATGACGGTGACGAACATCCTGAACGCCAAGTTCATGATGCAACAGCAAGACACGGGTGCCAACCCGCAGATGGCGGCGATGAAGTGGATGCAGTATCTGATGCCCGTCATGTTCCTGTTCATACTGAACAGCTATCCCTCGGGGTTGAACTATTACTACTTTATCTCGACCCTCATCAGCGTGGTGACGACCATCATCCTGCGCCGCACGACCAACGAAGAGAAGCTGCTGGCACAACTGGAGGCCAATAAGAAAGACCCGAAGCAGATGCGCAAGACCGGCTTTGCCGCCCGTCTGGAGGCCATGCAGAAGCAGGCCGAAGAGATGCAGCGGCAGCGCATGGAGCAGCAACGGAGGCGTTAACGCGGGGGAACAGCGCGGCACGCGACGGGAAAGCGTAACGAAGACATGGCACGCAGATGACGCAGATACGGCAGATGACCGCAGATGATATGTCCTGAATGTACACTCCAATCCATCTGCGCGAATCTGTCGTATCTGCGTCATCCGTGTGCCAATTCTTGTTTCGGGATGCTCCCTTCCGGCCTTCAAATGTAAACTATTTTCTAAACACGTCAAAAACTTGCCCCGAAAACACGCCTGCCGAGGCCCCCACGCGCCCCTGTCGAGCGCCATCGGCCTCAGAAGGTGTTCTGGAAGGGGTACGACCGATTCTGAGATGAGTATAATAGTCATCCCGGATGAGTATAATAGTCATCCCAGATGAGTATAATAGTCATCCCATGAAAGGTATATTACCTTTGCCCGAAAGGTATATTACCCTTCCCGGAAAGGTATAATACCCTTCCCCAAAAGGTAATATACCTTTCCCGGCACCCACCGATATGTAAAGATTATTCGCAATCCATCCATAACAGAAAACACTATGCAACAGACACGATACACCAACCGCCAAATCTGGCACATCGCCTACCCCATCCTCATCAGCCTCATCATGGAACAGATGATAGGCATGACCGATACCGCCTTCCTGGGCCGCGTGGGCGAGGTCGAGCTGGGCGCGTCGGCCATTGCCGGCGTGTTCTACATGGTCATCTTCATGGTAGCCTTCGGCTTCAGCATCGGCACGCAGATACTCATCGCCCGCAGGAATGGCGAGGAGAACTACCGCGAAATCGGCCAACTGTTCTACCACGGCATCTACTTCCAAGTGGCCCTGGCCGCCGTGATGTTCCTCCTGAGCTACTTCCTCTCGCCACTCATTCTGGAACGCATCATAGCCTCGCCCGCCGTCTGCCGCGCCGCCGAAGACTATCTGCACTGGCGCGTGTTCGGCGCCTTCTTCTCCTTTAGCGCCGTCATCTTCCGAGCCTTCTTCCTGGGCACGGTGCAGACCCGGACCTTGACCCTGAACTCTGTGGTGATGGTGCTGAGCAACGTCGTGTTCAACTACCTGCTGATATTCGGCAACCTGGGCTTCCCACGCATGGGCATCGCCGGCGCCGCCCTGGGTTCGTCGCTGGCCGAAGGCGTTTCGCTCCTATTCTTTATCCTATACACCCGCCGCCGCGTCGACACCCGGCGCTATGGCCTCGACCGCATCCCCCGCTTCCGCCGCGACGTGCTGCGCCGCATGCTGGGCGTATCGCTGTGGACCATGATACAAAACTTCTTCTCGCTGGCCACGTGGTTCCTCTTCTTCCTCTACATCGAGCACCTGGGCGAACGCGCCTTGGCCGTAACCAATATCGTGCGCAGTGCCTCCGGCTTGCTCTTCATGGTCATGATGGCCTTCGCCTCCACCTGCGGCTCACTGACCAGCAACCTCATCGGCCGCGGCCATTCCGATGCTGTGCCGGGGCTTATCCATCAGCACATCCGCCTGGCCTACCTCTTCGTCATGCCCCTGGCCCTGCTGTTCGTCCTCCTCCCCACCCTGGTGCTGAGCATCTACACCGACATGCCCGACCTGCGCGAAGCCGCCATCCCCTCGCTATGGATGATGTGCGCCACCTACCTCGTGCTCGTCCCCGCCAACGTCTACTTCCAGTCCGTCTCCGGCACGGGCAACACCCGCACCGCCCTCGCCCTCGAGCTGAGCAGCCTTGCCATCTACACCGCCTACATCACCTGGACCATCCTTGTCCTCCGTCTCGACGTAGCCTTGTGCTGGAGTGCCGACATCGTCTACGGCATCTTCATACTCCTATTCTGCTGGCTCTATATCCGCCGGGGCCACTGGGTGGGGAAACAAATCTGATGCACAAGAACAAGATGACGTGTGCCGAAACAACGTATGGCACGCAGGCAACGCCGGATTAATGGATTCTCACAGATTCCTTCAATGATATACAATCTGTGCCCATCCGCTCCCTTTGCGTCACCTGCGTGCCATATCCTATCTCGGCACAACAACGCCTCACACAAGCAGCACCCTCAACGTCTGCGCTCGCTGTATGCCTTATACTGCTCCTCCGTCATAATCTTCTGGAGACTCTTCTCATAAGCATCACGGGCAGCCCGCCATTCTTCCATCTTCTTCAGACGTTCAGCCTGCCGCTTTTCCCTCTCCTCCTTAGACAACTGCGGGCGGCGCTCCTCTCCGTAATACGGACAATCGGCCACATGATGGCCCACGGCACAACCATCCCCACAGCAATAATCAGCAGGACGAGGGGCACCACAACAACCACCCCGGCGAACATCCCGACGATGATGCCTCCGCCCGTCCCAACGCGGTGCACGGGCATCCCGGCGCCAAGCAGGCACATCACCCTGCTTCTGCAACCACTCCAAGTTCGCCTCCGTCAATTCCTTCACCTGCTTCTCATCCAAGCCATAACGCTCGGCCATGTCCAGTGCCATCCATTCGGCACGCAACTTCATCCGCTCTTCCGAATAATCACGACGCTCGTCTTGCGCCACAACGCTCCCCACACCGGCAAAGAAAGCCAGCAAAAGAGAAACCACAGTCAATTTCATTGTCTTCATACGCTACTTTAAAATTAAACATTACGAGTTTATGACACGCAAGGATACAAAAAGTTTAAAGCTGCCCTCCGGCTTTAACATTAAATTAGTAACTTCGCGCCATCAATATACAACCTAATGAACATGAAACCCATCCATTTATTGTGTATGTCTGCAATCATCCTGGCAGCGAACTCCGCTTGTGACGGAGGCAAAAAGAACAATACAGATGCCACTACCACAGAAGACAACCTCCTCATCCGGCGCTCGGACATCCGGATTGAGAACAAACGGCTGACGCCCGAAGCCTTGTGGGCCATGGGACGCATCGGCGGCGTGGCTGTATCGCCCGACGCATCCAAAGTGGCTTATACCGTAAGCTATTACAGTGTACCGCAGAACAAGAGCAACACAGAAATCTTCCTGATGAACGCCGACGGCAGCGGCAACACGCAACTGACCCAAGACGCCTGGCAGGAAAACCAACCCGTATGGATAAAGGAAGGCAAAAAGCTGGCCTACCTGAGCAACGAGAGCGGCTCGAGCCAGGTGTGGGAGATGGCCCCCGACGGAACGGACCGCCGCCAACTGACCGACTATGAGGGAGGCATCGAGGGCTTTGCCTTCAGCCCCGACGGCAAGAAGCTGCTCTTCATCTCGCAAGTAAAGACGGTGAAGACCACGGCCGAGAAATACCCCGACCTGCCCCAAGCAAGCGGCATCATCGTGGACGACCTGATGTACAAGCATTGGGACGAGTGGACCACCTCGGCACCGCATCCCTTCGTGGCCGACTTCGACGGCGATGAAATCAGCAACGTCCGCGACCTGCTGGAAGGCGAGCCTTACGAAAGCCCGATGAAACCCTTCGGCGGCATCGAGCAACTGGCATGGAGCCCCGACAGCAAGAAGATTGCCTACACCTGCCGCAAGAAGACGGGACTGGCCTATGCCGTGTCCACCGACTCGGACATCTATCTCTATGACCTGAAGTCGGACAGCACCCTCAACCTCTGCAAAGACCCGGAAATTAAGAAGATAGTACCCCTGGAGATAAAGAAAGCCTTAGCCGGGACCCCTGCCATCAAGGCCTTCGGCCTCTCCCCCGAGGAAGACAAGAACGAGGGCTACGACACCAATCCGCAATTCTCGCCCGACGGCAAATACATCGCCTGGCAGAGCATGGCCCGCGACGGCTACGAGAGCGACCGCAACCGCCTCTACGTGCTCGACCTGGAGAAGAACGAAAAGTTCTGCGCCGATGCCGGTTTCGACACCAACGTGGATAGCTACGTCTGGGCGTCGGACTCGGCCTTCTACCTCACCGCCACGTGGCACGGCACCACGCAAATCTACCGCCTCGGCCTGAACGACTGGCGTGAAGGCAAACAGCCCGTCCGCCTGACCGAAGGCCTGCACGACTACGGCAGCATCGCACTCTGCGGCAACAACCTCATCGCCACGCGCCACAGCATGAGCCAGGCCGACGAAATCTACGTCGTGGCACCCGGCACCGCCGCCAAGAACCAGTATGCCGAAAGCCGCCAACTGACACAGGAGAACCGCCACATCTACGACCAACTGGAGATGGGACGCGTGGAGGAACGCTGGATAAAGACCACCGACCAGAAGGACATGCTCGTGTGGGTCATCTATCCGCCCCAGTTCAACCCGAAGAAGAAATACCCCACCCTGCTCTATTGCGAAGGCGGCCCGCAAAGCCCGCTCAGCCAGTTCTGGAGCTACCGCTGGAACTTCCAGATGATGGCGGCCAACGACTACATCATCGTAGCCCCCTGCCGGCGCGGCATGCCGGGATTCGGCACGGAGTGGAACGAAGCCATCAGCGGCGACTACGGCGGCCAGTGCATGCAGGACCTGCTGACGGCCATCGACGAGGTGTCGAAAGAACCCTTCGTTGACCGTGACCACCTGGGATGCGTGGGCGCCAGCTTCGGCGGCTTCACCGTCTACTGGATGGCAGGCCACCACGAAGGCCGCTTCAAGGCATTCATCGCCCACGACGGCATCTTCAACATGGAGATGCAGTACCTGGAGACGGAAGAGAAATGGTTTGCCAACTGGGACATGGGCGGCGCTTACTGGGACAAGGACAACGAGACGGCCCAGCGCACCTTCGCCAACTCGCCCCACAAGTTCGTGGACAAATGGGACACGCCCATCCTCTGCATCCACGGCGAGCGCGACTACCGCATCCTGGCCAACCAGGCCATGGCCGCCTTCGATGCCGCCCAACTGCGCGGCATCCCGTCGCAGCTGCTCATCTTCCCCGACGAGAACCACTGGGTGCTCCAGCCGCAGAACGGAGTGCTGTGGCAACGCACCTTCTTCGCCTGGCTGGACCGTTGGCTGAAACCCGCCAAAGAAGGGGTGTAAGACCCAGCACCCCCGCTGGGTTATAACCCCCATACCCCCGGGGGTTATAACCCCCCGTACCCTCCGGGGCATACCCCCCGTACCCTCCGGGGCATAACCCCCGTGCCCCACCCGATAATTATGTTATAAAACAACACGCCCGCAAGAACAGCGAACCGGTAAATTCGCTAACTTGCAGGCGTGTTTCACTTAAATAACCAACCACCATGATTATCGGAATACCCAAAGAGATTAAGAACAACGAGAACCGCGTGGGCATGACCCCGGCGGGCGTGGCCGAACTGACCCGACGCGGCCACCAGGTGTATGTGCAGCACGAGGCCGGACAGAACAGCGGCTTTGCCGACGAAGCCTACGTGGCCGTGGGAGCCGCCATCCTCCCCACCATCGAAGAGACCTATGCCCGGGCCGAGATGATTGTCAAGGTCAAAGAACCCATTGCCCCGGAATACGGCCTGATTCGCCCGGGGCAGGTGCTGTTCACCTACTTCCACTTCGCCGCCGACCGCACCCTGACGGAAGCCATGCTGAAAAGCGGTGCCGTCTGCCTGGCCTATGAGACGGTGGAAAAAGCCGACCACTCCCTGCCCCTGCTGATGCCGATGAGCGAAGTGGCCGGGCGCATGTCGGTGCAAGAAGGCGCCCGCTTCCTCGAACGGCCGCAAGGCGGCAAAGGCATCCTGCTGGGCGGCGTGCCCGGTGTCCGTCCGGCGCGCGTGCTCATCCTGGGCGGCGGCACCGTAGGCACCAACGCCGCATGGATGGCCGCCGGCCTGGGCGCCGAAGTCACCATCGCCGACATCAACCTGGACCGCCTGCGCTACCTCAGCGAGATTATGCCGAAGAACGTCACCACGCTCTACTCGTCCGGCCACAACATACGCACCGAACTGCCCACAACCGACCTGGTCATCGGCTCCGTGCTCATCCCCGGCGACAAGGCGCCCCACCTCATCACCCGCGACATGCTCCCGCTGATGAAGCCGGGCAGCGTGCTGGTGGACGTCGCCATCGACCAGGGCGGCTGCTTCGAGACCTCGCACCCCACCACGCACAGCGAACCGGTCTACACCCTGGACGGCATCGTGCACTATGCCGTGGCCAACATCCCCGGCGCCGTGCCTTACACCTCGACGCTGGCCCTGACCAACGCCACCCTGCCCTACACCATCGCCCTGGCCTGCAAGGGCTGGAAACAGGCCTGCCAAGACGACCCGGCCCTGGCCCTGGGGCTCAACGTGGTGGAAGGCAAAGTGACCTACAAGGCCGTGGCAGACGTGTTCGGGCTGCCTTATGAGCCGGTGCTCTAAAGCTCAATTCAAAGCTACAAACGAATTAGGCGCGAATCGCACCGGAAACCACAGACCAACCACTGTGAAACCGACGTGATTCACGCCTAATTCTTATCATAAGGAGGAAGTATCACTGAAATGAGCTCTTCCCCCCTTAAAACTTACTTCTTCAAGATATACACGGCAAAAGTATTAGGCTCCAAATCAACCTGCAATGATTGCCCGGATACCTGCATTGCCTTTTCGCGCGGTGTAATCAACGACGGATTGTCCAACGTATTGTCTTTATATACATCCGGCGTAGACAATGTGATGCAACGCCCTGCCGAAAGCTCTTCCCCTTTCTTCATTCCTTTCAGACTGAAATCGATACGCTGCGCTTTATCAGACGTATTGGCCACCTTGATAATCACCTCATCCGTCAGTTTATTATACACGGCACTGGCAAAAAGTCCATCCTGCCCCTCAGCACCGGTCACAGGCTTCCCATCCATAGTCAACGACAACACATTCGTACCTTTGTTCAACGAATAAAGTTGCTGCACATAATAGCTGGCAGTACGTACAGAACGCAGATTATCATACCAGATCATGTCCGGACGCCACTGCCAACCTTCAACATGGGCAAACAATGGTGCGTACGTAGCCATATACACAATATCAGCGTTACGCTCCAATCCGGTCATAAATGCAGCCTCCAACAAAGATGCATGGAAATGATTCCATTTCCGCCCCACTCCGTGGCATGCATACTCACCGGCAAACACTTTGGGACTCTTTTTCCGGTCGTATTTATCGTAACGTGCCCCTTGGCTCAAGAAGAACGATTCGGGACGATAGAAATGCTCATCCACCAAATCCACCCCCAAATGCTTCATTTGTCCCCAAAGGTAATCGAATTGCTTCCCCTCCGAATCAGGTCCAGAACTTCCAATAATCTTTATCTCCGGATAAACTTCACGAATAGCATCAATAAATGGCTTAAGACGAACAGGATATTCTTCGCCCCATTGTTCATTGCCGATGCCTATATACTTCAGGTGGAATGGCTCCGGATGTCCCATGTCGGCACGCACTTTCCCCCACCGGGTATCCGTACCTCCGTTGGCGAACTCTATCAAATCCAATGCATCCTGTATATAACCATCCAACTGATCCACCGGTTGATGCGCACTTTCATCTGTATTCTGGAACTGGCAAGCTAACCCACAACTCAAGACAGGAAGCGGTTCGGCTCCAATTTCCTCCGAGAGCACAAAGAACTCATAGAATCCCAATCCGTAACTCTGATAATAATCAGGATATAAACGATGAGGAAATGAATGTTGCCAACGACTCTCATTCAAAGGACGATTTTCCACCGGCCCTACAGAATTTTTCCAGTTATAACGCGTATCCAAATCTGTTCCTTCGACAATACAGCCTCCGGGAAAACGAAAAACACCAGGCTTCAAATCTGCCAAAGCCTGTACCAAGTCCTTACGCAAACCATTCTCATAGCCTTTCCACGTATCCATCGGAAATAATGATATATGCTCTAAGTCAACCGACTGCGGTGAAGCCAAAAAGATACGAAGGACTGCTTTCTCTTGCGTCTCTGTTGGTTTCAATATCACCTGATACTTCTTCCATTCCTTCGAATCAACCACCAGCTCCTGGGTAGCAAATGCCTGATTCTCTCCCATAGATGCTGTATTTACCAATTCTACCCGAATCTTACTTGCAGTATCTCCTTCAGGGATACGCGCCCAGACGGAAAAACGATATTCTTCTCCTTCCTTCACACCAATACCAAAGAAGCCCTCGTTGTCCAACCCCGTCTGTTTATGCGGATGCCCAGCAGAAGACAATCGAACGTAATGGGGATTACGCTCAAAAGGGCCATCATCCATTAAGGAAACCTTACCAAATACTTTCCAACCAGTGAATGCCTGTGGAAACTCAAATGAACGATTCTTAATTAACTCCGCATACAAACCGCCATCTGCAGCAAAATTAATGTCCTCAAAGAACACACCATACATAGTAGGCTGAATTTCTGCACCCAGTTTCTTTGTCTGAATAACAAATTCATGCGTCTGT
>DXCK01000051.1 GCA_019116045.1 Candidatus Bacteroides merdipullorum
AAAAGGCATTGTCCGCGCTTATACTCTGGTGGAGGGGAAAGAAATTACTTTTTGGGTCGGCAGGGAAGGAGCGACCCTTGTTTCCATGAAAGGTTATGTGAATGACGAGCCGGGATATGAGACGATGGAACTGATGGAAGATTCGGTCTTGTACGTATTGGAAAGGAAAAAACTGAAAGAACTGTTTTCGGAAGACTTGCACATCGCCAATTGGGGGCGGCGTTATGCGGAGATGGAGCTGCTTTCCACTGAGGAACGGCTGATTTCCATGTTGTCTGCCATCGCTTCGGAACGATATAAGGAGTTGTTGGAGAAAGAACCTGATTTGTTACAGCGATTGCCGTTGGGAAGCATCGCCACCTATTTGGGTATCACGCAAGCGAGTTTGAGCAGGATTAGAGCACAAATAAAGTGATGTTTCAACCAACGGGAGGATAGCAAGAGGTTTTGGGCAGGCCAAAACACAAACTTGCAACACTTCCTGCTTGCATAAAGTATCTGCCGACAACTCTTTCACTTTGCCATCGCATGTCAAAATAAAGGGATTTCCCGCAGGTATGGCCCTGCTATTCCCTTCGTAACGCAAAGGAAGGTAAGCTATATCACGCCCTACATCCTTGAAGCGGGCTTTCCCGCCTTCTATCCTGCCAAAGCAAATCGGAACCCAAGAAACGTTATTGAAAACAGACAAGTACGCATAACGCCCGTCTTCTCCATCCACCTCGATATCCACATCGGCACACTCCATATACTCGGTTGTCACATCCTTCAAGAAAGGAGTAGAGAAGACTTCCGGAACAAACTTCTCTGCTTGCTGCAACTGCACAATCTCTGGGTTGGCCGCATAGCACTTACGGTAGACTTTAGCCATCTTCTCGTCCAACTTGTGCGGTTGCCCCGGGTCGGTGTCCGCACCGCCAAAAGGAATGTTTTTCCCACTATTGGCCAACACGACATTCCACGCATGACCCATGGAACGGAAGGGCCATTGAGGAGTAAAATCGAAAGCCACCGGAATGCCGCAACTCCGGAAAGCGGCAACAGCCAGCATGGCATACTCTTCACACGTGCCAAAAGGAACCTTCTGCCAAGTAGACAAACGTCCCACCTGCGCAATCCTATGGGTGGAAAGATACAAATGCAACTCTTTCCGCAAGTTATTATTCACATGATTGGTCGCCTGGATGGCCGAATGGCGGAACAGGTCACAGTAATACAACTTCTCTATTTCCCGGCCAAAGGTTTCCTCCAAATATTCCCGCCAATTGTCTAAATATTGACATTCAAACACTTTGTAAGGCAACAGATATTCACAGAACTGTCCGAAATCCAAATGAGTAGCCCAGTGCCCATGCTCCCACTGAGCAAAAGCCGTATCAATGTTGGCTATCAGGTAATCCGCCTTCACGACTTCCACGTCTTGCACGGTATCTCCTTGAATAATAGAGGCAAACTTGTCCGTTATCAACTCCAACGAATCCTTTATTTCCACTACCGGCTTACCTTGCATGGAGCGCAAAGTTGAATCGACCGCATTATAATACAAACAAATGGAAGTGTCGGCATAAGAATAATGCCCGGGCATATAACGTATCAAAAACTTGGCAGCCTCCAATTTCAGGGAATCATTCTGATAATGACGCAACACTTTCTCCAATTCAGCCCGGTTGCCCTTGGCCAAGCGAAGCGCCTTCTCCAAACCTTCATCTTGCGGACGGCAAGCACCAAACAAAGACATCGCAATAAAAATGCAAATAATGATTTTCACGATTTGTTTCATGGTAATAAAAATCAGATTAAACTATATAATTGCAAATTTTATGTAAATATCAAGAGAAAATCCCATTTCCCAATAACAAAATGTAAAAGGGTATATGCAAAGTAAATCATAGGCGATATAATACATTAGTAATCAACTAATAACAAAAACATAGAGTAGATAACTCTGAATTTTAGAACCGGCTTGTCATTAATGCAAATTCTACTCCAAAATGCTCATTTGCCATGTTTAGACTATATAAATCTACGAATCCATGCCAAAATTGTACGTTTCCCTGCCATAACACTGCTTTAACATTATTTAAATGCAATAAAAAGTTCTTCCAATGGAAGCAGTCCCTGTTCTCTCTGTTCTCCTTACCAACTTCCTACCAAAGTCGTACCTGCTCCCTACCTCCTCCCTACCTCGTCCTTGTGTATGACAAGGACGAGGTAGGGAGGAGAAGCGACTGAAGCAGGACGAAAAAACCTTTTTACCCCCTTGCCGCACCTTTCCGGCCAAAAGCTTCCCATTTCCCGAAAAAAAATCTTAACTTTGCACCATTTAGCAACCCTTGGATTCAAACATGAACAACCTTATCTCTATTCACCGTTTCGCTTGCCTGTGCTGCCTGTGCTGCCTCCTGTCGCTAAAGATGCAGGGCCAGCACATCCGGCAATTATCTAACAGGGACGGATTGTCCAACAGTGCCATCCTTTCGCTGTATCAAGACGAAAGGGGGCTGATTTGGATTGGCTCGTGCGACGGACTGAACGTATTCGACGGCACAGATGTGCACCTCTATACACCCAACAACCAGGCCGGCAACCTGCTTTCGGGCAACTTGATAAACGGGATTTGCAGCACGAAGAAGGATGTGCTTTGGGTACAGACTAACTACGGACTCGACCGGCTCGATGCCGGACAAGAGAGCAGCTTGCATTTCGCCAACTTCAAGGACAATAACTTCATGGTCGAAAGTCCCACGAGCGGGTTCTTTACCTTGAAAGACGACGGCTGCATCTATCATTTCGACGAAAAGACTCAGGCTTTCCGCCAACTGACGGCCCCCATAGCTCCATTCGGACGGATACTGGCCATGAGCATTGACCGGAAGGAGTGCTTGTGGGTGATTGCTCAAGGCGAACAGCCGGCGCAATGTTTCCAGATTGAGCGGACGGGAAACGAAACGAGACTGACACCCCAACCGCTTCCTGCGGCCGCACAACGCCTGAAGCACGCATTTGCCGAAGAAGAGCAAATCTACTTCGTAGACACGACCCATGCGTTCTACGAATACGACCTCAACAACCGGAAGGCTTATTTCATTGCCGACCTGTCGGAAGCCATCCGCGAACGAGGCGAAATCTCTTCCATCGTCAAGCAAGGCAACGATTACTACATCGGCTTCAAAAGCAACGGGCTGATGATTTTGCGCTTCATGCCCAATCAGAAAACCAAGTATGAGTTGCAAGACACGGAGATACAATGCGGCATCTTTTGCCTGATGAAAGACCGATTCCAGGACATTGTCTGGATTGGCACCGACGGGCAGGGCGTCTACATGTATTTCAACGAATCTGTCTCCATCACCAACACCCTGCTCAACACGCCGCTCCATTCTATCAACAACCCGGTGCGCGCGCTCTACTACGACCACGAGCAGACGCTCTGGGTGGGCACAAAGGGCGACGGCATATTGCGCATCCCGCATTACGTGCCCGACAACAGCCTCCCGCTTTCCTTCCAGCGCATAACGGCTTCCGGCACGGCTCTGAGCGACAACTCGGTCTATTGCTTCGCGCCCAGTCGCCGGGAACTGTTGTGGATAGGCACAGAGAAGGGGCTGAACTATTATTCATACGCCACCCGCCGCTTGTATCCATTACCCGTCACAGCAGGCGGGAAAAGCCTGAAATACATCCACGACATCAAAGAGCTGAACGATACCACACTCTGGATATCCACCGTAGGCGAAGGGGTTGTAAAAGTGACCCTGCACCGTGGAGGACGGCCAATGCCTCTGGTGAAGTCGGCCACCCGAAAGACCATTGACCAGGGCAAAATGCCCTCAAACTATTTCTTCACCTCCTACCAGGAAAACGACTCGCTGCTGTGGTTCGGCAACCGGGGGCAGGGAGCTTTCTGCATGAATGTGGCAACCGAAGAATGGAAAAGTTACCGCTTCGACAACATCGTGGACAGTCGTACGGCCAATGACATCTTCGCCATCTACAAGAACCCCGCGGGCTATTGGATGGGTACCAGTTCGGGCTTGCTGCACTTCCCGCCCGACAGGACAAAGGTCGGTGAAGCCATATTGCTGTCGCGCAACACCGTGCACGGCATTTTGGAAGACCCGGAAGGAAACCTGTGGCTGAGCACCAACCAAGGCCTGGTCCGCTTCGACCCGAAAAGCAGGACCCACTATGTCTACAACCACAAGAACGGACTGGGAGTCTCTGAATTTAGCGACGGGGCATTCTTCAGGGACCCGCAGAGCGGATTGCTGTTTTTCGGAGGGACCAACGGCTTTGTCACGCTCAAGCCCGACTTCGCCTCCGAACAGCCTTACATGCCACACATCTGGCTGCAAGGCATCAGCATCTTCGGAAAAAAAGAAAATATCAACCGCTTCTTGCGCGAAAACAACGGAGAGCTTGCCCTGCAACTGAAACATGACCAGGACTTCTTCCAGATAACCTTCAAAGCCATTGACTATATCAACGGAAACAACTATACATATTTCTACAAAATAGACGAAATAAACAGCCAGTGGATAGGAAACGAGACCTCTACCGACATCGTGCTCTCTAACATGACTCCCGGCAAATATACGCTGCAAATCAAATACAGGAACAACAGCAACGGGCAGGAGAGCCGTCCGCAGACAGTCATCATCCGGATACTGCCTCCCTGGTATCTCACCTATTGGGCGTACGCAGCTTATGCCCTGCTGGTCATAGGACTGGCAGCAGGCTTCGTCTACCGCGTCATAAGGCGCTACCGCCGGAAGCAGCTACGCACCATCGAGAAAATCAATCAGCAGAAGAAAGAAGAAATCTACGAATCGAAGCTGCGTTTCTTCACCAACATCACCCATGAGTTTTGCACGCCGCTGACGCTTATTTACGGGCCCTGTGAGCGCATTTTGTCGCATCAGGGTACAGATGACTATATCCGGAAATATGCCACGATGATACGGCAAAATGCAGAGAAACTGAACAGCCTCATCTTAGAGCTGCTGGAGTTCCGCCGCCTGGAGACGGGGAACAAGGTGCTGGACATACAAGAGGTGCCTGTATCGGAAAGCCTGGAAAACACAGCCAACCTGTTCGGCGAAATGGCGGAACAACGCGGCATCGAATACAAACTCGAGATAGCACCCGGCATAAAATGGAACACAGACGTGAGCTGTTTCAACAAGATTGCAGGCAACCTGTTGTCCAATGCTTTCAAATATACGCCGGGACAGGGGCAGATTCTTTTGTCGCTGACAGGCGGACCGGTGCTGACCTTGCGTGTATCCAATTCCGGAAAAGGCATCGCCCGCGAAGATTTGCCCAAGATATTCGACCGTTACAAAGTCCTGGACTCTTTCGAAATGAGTGGAAAGGGGTCGCGCACGGGGTTGGGACTGGCCATTTGCAAACACATGGCCACGTTGCTCAAAGGAGAAATCACGGTGGAAAGCGTCGTAGACGGCATGACCACTTTTACAGTCACGCTGCCGCCGCTGCCGCCCAGTGAAGTCCACTTGCATGCTCCGGTCTACCAGGAAGCGTATAAACCGGTGCAAGAAGACACCGTCATCGAAGAAAAGAACGAGGCACAAGCTTTCGACGAAAACAAACGGACTGTCATGGTCATTGACGACGAGACCTCCATGTTGTGGCTGGTTTCCGAGATTTTTGCCAGCAAATACAACGTGTGTTCCTTCAGCAACGCCGAAGAGGCCATAGCGGAGCTGGAGAGCAGGCAGCCAGATTTGATTATCTCTGATGTGATGATGCCCGGCACAGACGGTCTGTCTTTCGCCCAAAAGCTTAAACAAAACAAGCTGTGGAGACACATCCCGCTGATACTGCTTTCGGCCCTGAACCACGAAGATGACCGCATGAAGGGCATCGAATCGGGTGCCGATGCTTACATCACCAAGCCCTTCAACATCCATTACCTGGAGAAGATGGCAGAACGCCTCATCCAGCGGGAAGACGAACTGAAAGATTACTACAATTCCGTATTCAGCTCATTCCAGGTCGAAAACGGAAAGCTGCAGAACACGGAAGACCGCGAATTTATGAAGCGGTTGCTTACGCTCATCGAAGAAAACCTGAGCAGCCCGGAATTGTCCATCGACATGCTGTCGCAGAACTTGGGCTACAGTCCAAGGCAATTTTACAGGAAGTTGAAAGACTGTTCGGGCAAAGCTCCTACCGAACTTATCAAGGAATGTCGCCTGGTCGTAGCCGAACGGTTGTTGGTTGCCCAAAACCTGAC
Source organism: Candidatus Bacteroides merdipullorum (assembly GCA_019116045.1). Classification (GTDB taxonomy): domain Bacteria; phylum Bacteroidota; class Bacteroidia; order Bacteroidales; family Bacteroidaceae; genus Bacteroides; species Bacteroides merdipullorum. The sequence continues at coordinate 6,260 of DXCK01000051.1, forward strand.
CATCGAACAAATCATGCAGCAAACTGGATTTACCAACCGGGGAACATTCTACAAGACGTTCTCGCAACGATATGGCATACCTCCACTGCAATACCGGAAACAGCAACGGCAACAAGTGGAGCAAGAAAGGAGCGACAAGCCGGACGATACGGATATGCCTGCGGAATAAGCGTCATGGCCGGCCGGCCAAGTCTTTCCGCCCAAGCACCAGCAAGGGCAGGAAGAAGAATATCCCGACCAACGACAAAAGTAATCCGCCAATGGTGCCTGCCGCCAAGGGAAACCAGAAAGCTTCCCGCTCAGTCCCCACCATAAAGGGTATGAAGCCTAAGATAGTGGATACCACTGTCAAGAAAATGGGCACAACCTTGGCATTCCAGGCTTTGGTATAGGCATGCAAAGGACAGAGGCATGGGAAGCGGCGACGCAGGCTGTTGTACTCGTTCAAGATGTAGATGCTGGCATTGACCGTGATGCCGCACAGCAGGACAAACGAGGCAAACCCTCCCTGGTCGAAATTCAAGCGGAACAGATAGAAGGTCAGAAAGACGCCAATGTATGACACGGGGATGACAGAGATAATCGCAAACGGCTGCTTCACCGAATCGAACAAGATGCCTGTGATCAGGAAGATGATGGCTATGACCACCCCTAACAGCAGGTATTGCTTGCTGCTGTCTTTGCCCCAAAACCAATAGGCGTTCTCCGACCTGGCGGTATAGCCCACAGGCAATTGCCCGTTGAACTCTTCCAAAGTATTCTCCAACAGATGGCGGCCCATTTCACCCGAGCCAATGTATTCATATTGCAGGCACAGGCGGTATTGCTGGTCTTCCTTGGCTATCTGCTGCGGCATGAGCCCTTTCTCCACCTCGGCCAGCCCCGACAGCTTGTAAAGCTTGCCGCTGCCCGTTTCGTAAGGGAAATAGCGCATAGCCCAGATGTCATACTCACCGGCCTGGCGCGAAGACAGTTTGATGTTTTCCGCCCCTGTTTCCGTGCTTACCGAACCTATCAGCATGTCACGCCCGAAGATGGGGCGCACGGCATCGAAAAGGCTGGCGGCGGCAATGTCTTCCTGCACCATGCGTTGCTTGTCCAGGTGGAAATAATATTCCTGGTAGTCATCTTTCCACCACGAAAATTCCGAGTTAATCAGCACTTCCTTGATGCGCCGGTGGGTCAGCAGACGGGCTTTGAGCCGCTCGGCCCATTCGTACAGTTCATCGTAATTGTAGCCATACATCTCCACACGGTAAGAGCCTGCCCCTTCGCGCACGTCGTTGCTGAAACCCTGGTCTTGCAGGCCATAGATGCTCCAGCTACCTCCGCCCAACTGCTGCGCTTTGCTTATCATATTGGCCTTGAGCGTATAGGGGAAGCCGCTATGCTGGTAGTCTTTTTTGAAATAGATGCTGAGCGAGGCACGGCAGGCGTTGTAGACCGAGACATGGAACTGGCGTATCTCCCGGAAACCGCTCAGATAGGCCTCCATGCGCTTCATCAGCGTATTCATCTGCTCCAACGTGCTGCCATTGGGCAAGGTGGCATTGGCATAGAGCACTACTTCTTCGTTACGGGTGAAATAACTGCCTTCGTACACCTTCTCCACAAACAGCCGCAACGTGCCGCCCAATGCTTTGTCCACGATGGGCTTGATGTCCTCCTGATATACCGGAGAGCCGAAAGTCTCGTTATACAGTTTCACCCAACGGCCATCCCCTTCCAACTTTTCGGGCAATAAGAAGACCGGCAGGCCGAAAGCCAGTGCCAGCACCGTCCATACCACCCAGCGGCGGCGACGCAGGCCCACAATCATCCGTCCGTAAAGGTGAGTGAAGCAGACTGCCAGACGGCGCCCCCGGAAAGCATATGTTCCCCACCCCCGGAAAGCATGCGTTCCCCTACCCCGGAAAGCATACGTTCCCCACCCCCGGAAAGCATGCGTTCTCCTACCCCGGAAAAAATGGCAGGCTAAGACAGAGGACAACTTATGCCACACGCGCCGCAGGCGGAACGGGCGGCTCTGCACCAGCCCTATCTTCTCCACCAGCGAGGGGACAAAGAAGAGCGACACCAGCAGCGAAACACCCAGGTTGATGATGACCACGGCAGCAAAGTCCTGCAGGTTGACGCGTATCTCTTCCTTCAGGAAAAAGATGATGACCAGAGCCCCCATCGTCGTCAGCGTGGCGGCCAGCACAGACAGGTAGGCCTTCAGGTTGTGCCGGTGCAAGATATGGTCGGTCATGACGATGGTGGCGTCTATCACCAGGTTGAGCGACACGGTGACACCCGCCAACGAATAGAGCTGCATCTCCAGCCCGAACAAATAGTAGAAGATGACGGCCACACAGATGTTCACCGCCAGGCTGGCTACGATGAGGAATAGATAGCGCAGGCGACGCGTGATGAGCCAGACGAAGGCCAGCAGGATGAGCACCGTGAGGCCCGAGCGCCAGTATATCTTGTGCAGCTCGTCGCGGATGTAGTCGGTAGCATCGTAGCTGGTGTGCACCTCGTAGCCGGGAGGCAGAAGGGTGCGCAGGGCCTCCATCTCGTCCATCACCCGTGCTGCCAGCCGGAGCTGGTTGGCACTCTCTTCGGCGGTGACGGAGAGGTAGATGGAGTTCAGGCCGTTGATACGGAAATAGCTCTGCGGGGTGGCCTCGACATGGGTGACAGTGACCAGTTCGTCCAGCCGGAGCATCTTGCCGCCGGCAGTGGCCACCGGGATGGCCGATGCATCGAAGTGTGAGGCGTCGCCTTCGGGCACCAGTGCCAGCCGGAGCCACCGGCGCGTGCCGTCGTTTCCGCCCACGTCGGCTGTGCCCAGGAACTCGCGGCGGTAGTGGTTCTGCACGGCGCGGGCGATGTCGTCGATGCTGACACCCAGGCGTCGCAACTGCTCGCTGTCGTACTCCAACTGCCACTCCAGGGGGGTGGCTCCCGTGATGTCTACCTGATAGATGCCGTCCAGGCGGGCCAGTCGGGGCTTGATGTGCTCTTCGGCATACTGCTGGATGAGGATGGGGGCGGAGGGGGCGTTGAGGGTGAAGGAGAGGAAGGGGCGCTGTGTCCCGTCGGCGGGCATCTTCATCTGGATGACGGGATAGGAGACACCGGCGGGCAACTGGGGCCAGGTCTGGCGCACGATGGTGGAGGCTTCGAAGCGGACGGCTTCCACGTCGGCGTGCTTGTCCAAGTCGACGGTGATGTTGCCCCAGCCGTTGCCCGAGGTCGAACGCATCTTCTCGACTCCCCCGATGCGGGCCAGCATGGCTTCGAGGCGGCTGGTGACTTCCATCTCGACGACACGCGACGAGGCTCCCGGCAGGGAGTAGCTGACGGTGAAGCCGGGCAGGCTGCGCGAGGGGTTGAGCTTGACGGGCAGTTGGGGCAGCAGGGCGAGGCCCACGAGGGCGAGGCAGACGAAGCTGACGATGAGCGTGAAGGGCGAGAGGCGGGGGCGTGAGTCGTGGTGCATGGCGGAATCAGTTTAATGTGCCCCAGTCGAACTGGTCGGACAGGGAGAAGCCGGAGGTGAAGTCGAACAGGGTGAGGCGGCGTATCTTGTAGTAGTTTTCCCAATATTGTTGCAGGGCGGAGATGTAGTTGCGCTGCGCTTCCTGGCGGCGGTTGAGCGAGAGGGTGAGGCTGTTGATGTCGGTCTGGCCGATGATGAATCGCTGGCGGGTCTGCTCGTAGGCCAGGTCGGCCAGGTCGAGGGCGCGGGAGGCGCTCTGGACGAGGGCTTGCTGGAGGTTGAAGTCGCTGACGGTCATGATGACTTCTTCTTCGACGCTGATTTCCTGTTGGCGGGAGGAGATGCGGACGACGTTGAGGTTGTTTCGGGCCATGTTGTATTTGCCTTTGCGCACGCCCCAGTCGACCAGGGGGATGGAGAGGGTGACGGAGACCATGTCTTGCTGGAGGGGGTGGCGGTAGGCGTCGCCCAGGTCTTCGGCCACTTGGTTGAAGCCGATGCTGGCGTTGATGCTGGCGTTGAAGCGGGATTCCTGGCGGGTACGGTCGACTTCTTGCTGGGCTTCGAGGACATCTTGGCGGAGCTGGAGGAAGTCGGGGTTGTTCTCGCGGGCCATGGCCAGGGCTTTGTCGACGGAGACGGTGAAGCCTCGCGGGGGGCCGGGCAGGATGAGGCGCAGGCGGGTGTCTTTGGGCAGGTCGAGGAAGGAGGCGAGGGCGAACATGGCGCGCCTGAGGCTGCTGGCGGCTGTCTGGAGGGTGTTGGAGGCATTGACGTGGTCCAGCTCGAGGGTGAGCAGGTCGGCTCGGCTGATGGCGGCTATCTTGAAGCGTTCGCGGCCGATGCGGTAGAGGGTGTCCGAGCTGGCCAGTTGGTCGGCTGCCAGGTCGTATTCGGCCTGTGCCATGGCCAGTTGGAAGAAGTAGGTGGTGGCCTGTTCGCTGACTTGTTCGGCGTTGTAGAGGTATTGCTTCTTGACTTTTTCGTACTTCAGGGGCTCGATGCGCCGTTCCCAGCGGAAGGGGTTGTAGCCGACGAGGTCTTGCGAGTAGCCCACCTGGAAGGGGACGCTGGTGTATTGCGTGTAGCGGTTGGCGCCGAAGTTGCGCATGTATCCCAGCGAGGTGTTGGCGTAGAACGTGCCGCCGGTCAGGTCTAAGTTCTGGCGGAGGGACAGGTTTCCGTAGGCGTAGAACGACTGCTGGGTGCGGTAGACGTCGATGTCCTGCTCCGAGTCGTAGCGGCGGGTGATGTCGCGGTAATACTGTGCGGGGGTCAGGTCGAGCGTCAGACTGGGCAGGCGGTTGGCACGGTAGGTGCGGTACTCCCAGTATCCGCTCAGATACATGTTCTGCGCACGGAAGGCTTCGAGCGAGCTGTCGTTGGCCAGGCGGATGGTCTGCCGCAGGTCAAGCGTCAGGCTGGGCTGTGCCAGGAGGGCCGCCGGGGCGGCCAGCAGGGCGAGTAGGATTAGCTTCTTCATTGTACATTATTCTTTACATCCCGCAGACAGCCAGGGAAAGGTGGCGTCTGAGGCAGGCAAAGGTGGCGTCTTTCCTTACCAAAGGTGGCACCTTTGCCTACCTTACTCCCCACCTTTTGGGGGTGTCTGTCGGGGATTCTCATTATCAGATAGTTACAGTTTTCTCTTCTATTTCCATTATTCTTTACAAATCAAGTCCCTTCCGGCATCGGCGCGGCGGTAGACAAACCAGTAGGCCAGCGGGATGAGAAAGAGGCTGACCAGCGTGCCGACCAGCATCGCCCCCATCATGCCGATGACGAACGGGTGTTGCAGCTCCGACCCCATGTCCGAACTGAACAGCAGGGGCACCATGCCGCAGACCGACGTCAGCGCCGTCATCACAATAGGCCTCAGGCGACGGCGCCCGGCCTCGTGGATGGCCGGCAGCAACGCCCAGCCCGCCCGGCGCAGCTCGTTGATGGCATCAAGCTTCAGGATGGAGTCGTTGATAATGACGCCGCACGTCACGATAAGGCCGATGGCCGACATCAGGTTCAGCGTATGCCCGCACGCCCAGAGCAGCACCAGGGCGAAAGCCAGGTCGACGGGTATCTCCAGCAAGACGATGAGCGGCTGCAGGAAGCTCTCGAACTGGGCGGCCAGGATGAAATACATCAGTAGGACCGACACGCAGAGGATGACCACCAGCGAGTCCAGCATCCGGCGGTTCGAAAAGAAACTGCCCGCGAACTGCGTGTCCCACCGCCCGTCCCTGTCGGCCTCCGCCTTCACCCTCCGCATCAGCGCCGGGGCATCCTGCACGTCGTGAAACGCCAGGGGGACATACTCGCCGTTCCTCCCCGCCGTCACCGTCTTCAGGTCCTCGCCCGGCGACAGGCGGACGAAATAACTCAACGGCAACTGCTCCACCCGCCCCTGCTCGTCGGGTTGCGTGCGCACCAACGTCGTGCGCAACACCTCGTCCACCGTCTGCCCCCGGCCCACGATGCCGATGGGCAAATACTGCTGGTAGGAGTGAAGCACGGCCACGTCATTCTCCTTGAACGCCGCCCGCAGCGTGCGGTACACCTCGTCATAGCTCACCCCGTAGAGCAACAGGCGCTCCTGCCTGACAGCAATCTCCAGTTGCTCCTCGAAAGCCAGCCCCTCGACAGGCATCCCCGCCGCCTCTTGCACGCGCCGCTCCAGCCCGCGCAACTCCCCCGGCCCGGGCGCCTCCTGCCGGTTGCGGGCATACAGCTCGGCCACCACATCGGCCTCGCCCGTGTCAAACAACTTCTCGAACACCGTCTCCGGCGGCGCAAACGTCACCACCGCCTGCGGATACTCCGCCTTCACCACCTCGTATATCTTCTCCTGCAACGGCCCCACCACATCGGCAGACACCGTCTTCACATACATCTCCGCCTCCGACGACGACAACGGCCTCTCCCTCTCCAACAGATAATCCTGCTGGGCCACCTCGGCCACCTGCTCCACCACACCATCGCCCGCCAGCCGCTTCATCAGCCCGGACACACGGCGCCGGTTCTCATCCACATGGATGTTCTCATTCCACTCCACCCGCACCATCAGCTCATTCTGCTCCACCCGGGGCATCCGCTCCTTGTCTATGAAGAAAAACATAAAGACACACAGCGGCACCGACACCACGCCAAACACCACACACCAACCCTTGTGGGCAAACACCCAGTCCACCCCCGCATCATAAAACCTGTCCAGCGTGTGCGCCTTCAGCGGATTGTTGATGCGGATACGTCCCCACCACGACCGGCGCCTCCCCATGCCTGCCCGGTACACCAGGTAATACAGCACCGGCAACAGCAAGATGCCCGTGAAGTAAGACGTCACCTGCCCCACCGTCACCGAAAACGCCTGATCATAGAACAACGCCCCACCAATGCCACTCATGAAGATAAGCGGGACAAACACGGCAATGGTCGTCAGCGACGAACTAATCATGGGCGTAATCACCTCATCCGTGCCCGCCACGCAAGCCCTCCGCAAGCTGTAACCACGCTCCCGATACTGCGAAATGTTCTCCGTCACAATGATGCTGTTGTCTATCATCATCCCCAAAGCCATGATAAGCCCCGACAGCGATATGATGTTCATCGACAAGCCGAACAGATAGAAGAACACAAAGCCCGCCACCAGCGACACCAACATGCTCAACCCTATGATGAAAGGAGACTTCAGGTCGCCCAGAAACAGCATGGCCACGATACAGATGAACAGGAAACCCTGCAACAGATTCTCCTGCAAGTTCGTGATGGTATAGTCCAGCAGCTCCGTCTGGTTACGGCTCACGCAGAAGTCAATGTCAGGATACGTCTGCCTGAAGTAGTCCACCGTACCTCCCACGGCCGCCTTCATGTCAGCCATCGTCTCGTCCGCCTGCTTAATGACAGCCAAGGTCACCGCCCTCTTGCCGTTGCTCAACACGACGCCCCGCTCTTCAGCCGGCACGATGTTGACATCGCAGAAATCACCCAGACGGATGATACGCCCTTCCTTGCGTAACAAAATGTTGCGCACATCGTCTTCCGTACGCAGCAAGGTAGAGAACTTGATGTTGTATTCGTAATAACCATCGCGCACCGTCATACTGCCCGGCTCTACATTGTTCTGCGCCAACACCTGCTCGATGTCTTCGACAGAAAGCCCCAGCACCGCCAGCTTGTCCGGGTCGGGCACCACCTGCAATTCACGCTCCAGCACACCCGTCACGTCCACCATAGCCACCTCGGGCAATTGTTCGATACGCCGTCTGATGACATTTTCGGCAAACTCGCAAAGCTCCAGAAAAGCCCTTTCGTCTGTCCGTCCGAAAGCACTGTCAGCTTTCAGCGTCAAGTTCAGGTAAAACACCGGGATGTCCGTCGCACTGGCCTTCACCACTTTAGGGCGGTCAATGTCCTTCGGCAAGTAATTCATAGCCGCATCGATTTTCTCGTTCACCTCGATGAAAGCCAAGTCAGTGCGAGTGCCATAATCGAAACTCAGGCGAATCAGCCCTGCGCCGTCACGCGTCTCGCTGTGCAGGTTTTCCAGTTTCGCCACCTGAATGAGTTGCTGCCGCAAAGGCTTGACCACAGCATTCTCCAGCTCGCGTGCCGAAGTGTTCTCAGCCGTCACCTGCACCGTAATCTCCGGGATGGCAATGTCCGGCAACAACGAGACAGGCAGCGAGAAATACGTCACCAGCCCCAAGATGAAGCAAGCAGTGAACGCCATCAGCACGGCTATGGGACGTTGTATAAGAAACTTTATCATGATGATTGATAGAGAAGATTGATTGGAAATTAATGGTTCATAGACGGGGTCCTTCCTTCTTCATCCACGACAACGACCGGTGACTCGTGTGCCAGGTTTACATTTCCGGTCACAATAACCGTATCGCCTTCCTCCAACCCCTCGGCCAAACTGTAACAATCCGAGTTCTCCAACGAGGTATGCACATAGTTCCACATCGCCTTGCCGTTTTCCAACGTAAAGACCACCTGCTTGCCCGAACGAAGCACCACGGCAGTCTTGGGGACCACCAGTTGCCTGCCCAACGAACGATGCACGCTGACCCGCACATTCATCCCGCTGAACAGCCGGCCTTTTCCGTCCACCTGTGCCTTGACGCGCACCATGCCTTTCTCGTCCACCAGCGGGTTGATTTCCACGACACGCCCCACATAATGCGACACCGCGTCCGAGTAAGGCGTCACCTCCACCCGGTCACCAGCCTTTACCAGCGGCAGTTCGTTTTCCAACACCGTGAAATCGACCTCCATCTGCTGCATCCCTACAATGGTACAGAAAGCCTGCGAGGCATCAGGCTCGTTATAAGGTTTGGCAAACAAATTGGCCACCACACCGTCAAAAGGAGCTTTCAGCGTCGCCTGCTCCTCTTCACGCCGGGCCAGTTCATAGTCTGCCACGCTACGGTCATATCCGCTCTTCACACGCGCCAGACGCATGATGTCGGCAGGCACCTTGAGCGAATCGTCGACAGCATATCCTTGTCCAATCAGTACATCCTGCATCTGCAAACGTGCTTGTTCCACAGCATCGCGGGCTTGCGCCACTTTGCGCGTCAAAGCGAACTTGTCCAGTTCAGCCAGTTTTTGGCCTTTGCATACACGCTCACCGTTCTTCACATAGATGGCTGCCACCACGCCTTGTGTCTCAAACTTCAGGTCAGCCTGTTGCCTGGCTACCAGCTTGCCGTTGCTCACCAGCTCATGCTCGAAGTCCCGTGCCTTCAGCACTTGCACGCTCACCTCGCTTTCCATATCCGGTATTACGGTTGTCACCCCGTCCCCGCTCTTTTCTTCGTCTTCGGCCGCCTTTTCTTCTCCACTTCCAGAACAAGACACCGCCAACGCCACCAGCGCCAGGCACAGCCATTTCTGCCATTTCTCTTTACATTCAGTCATATCACTAACTATTTTTTCTAAGTAATCATTCCTTTTTAGTTTATACTATTGATGTGTCTGTCATTCACCTCTAAGCCTTTGCAAAGGAACGCATTTTTATTTACACCAACCGCGCTTCTTTCCTCATTTATTCTCTCACTCCAGCTTTTCCACTTCCTCGCGCATCTCCCGTATAGCCGTAGAGGGCACTTTCGGCTCTTTACATCTTACGAGATACTTCATTTCCTCCAATTTTTCCGGATGCCTATAACCGGCCGACGCGTAAAGCTTTGCCAACAAGTAATACGGATAAATCCGCCCAGGCAACAAATGCGTTGCATGCAAGAAACACTGCTCGGCCTCTTTTCCATTGCCCAATGCCTGATGATTCTTCCCGCGGATATTCCAAATCATCGGATCGCAACTGTGCTCCGCAGCTTCCTCCAGCACCCGGTTCGAGTCCTCGTATTTCTCTTGCTTATGCAGCCCATGCCCGTATTCGAACAAGAAAGAAGCCCTGTCCTTCAACAACGGATACAACTGCTTGTAGTCTTCTTCCGCCACTCCGTATGCTCCGGCATGGTATAATGTCCGCGCATTGGCCCATTCCCGGCAAGCCTCTACCAGAGCCCGGTCGCCAGAAAGACGTCCGCCACCTGCGGCAGCCACGCACAGAGCAAATATCCACCAAGCTTTCAGGCTTTTTCCCAACAGACAAGCCGCCAACAGGCAAACACCTGTCACCAGAAAGACTGGCAACTGCAACGGATAGGACGAAAAAGCAAATACCCCAAGAGACAACAATGCACCGCAAACGCCATAACGATGTTTCCACCATCCTACATACCCGCAAACCACAACCAGAGCCACCAGCCCCAGCGTCAACGGGATGCCTATCTCCACTGCCGACTGCACATACTCATTGAACGCATATTCCGGACTGCCCGCCACGCGCTCTTCCCATTCGGTATAACCGCCCGCGGCAAAATAGCCAGCCTGCGCCTCGCCGTAAGCAGCCGAGAAATTTCCTAATCCATACCCACTCCAAGGCTTCTCTGCCACAGCACGGGCGGACATCCGCCACATGAACAAACGCCCTCTGGCCGAATCTGGCTTCAGACTGAACAACAACATTCCGGCCAAACACACCAACAAGCATATTCCAACTGCAGCAGCCAAAAGCCTCCAAGACTTCTTCTCCCACACTTTCTGCAACCTTTTTCCCCAACCGGCCAGACAACCATACACCCACAAACACGACACTCCCGCCGCCAACCAAGCCGAACGACTCATCGTGGCCGGCAATACACAAAGCAGGAGCAAACCGACACCTCCGGCCACATAGCGTCTCCACGCTCTTTCTCTTTCGATACAGAGATACTCATACAGGCACACTGGCAGTGCCATGGCCAGATAGCCTGCATACGGCCCCGGATTGAAGAAACTGCCTGTCAGCGCATACAGTGCATGTCCCGATGCCTCGAAGCCAAACACCTGCCGCAAACCGATGACCGCCTGCACCGCCGCCCAACCTATCAAAGCCCAAGACACCGCAGTCGAGAAGTCGAGTTCCAAACCCTTCCCTTTCCGACACAGCAACAACCCAACGAGCATACAAGCCGCAGCAGCCAATGCCGCCCGGTCGAACCACAACCATTGGAAGGCCATTTCGCCGGAAGGCAGACGCCCGTCTTCGGCGCAAACCAGCGACAACAAGAGGCAACAAGCAGCCAGTAACAATATGTATCCTATTCTTTTCATCATTTGATAAGCATCGTAACTTCCTCATTCCACCTTCTTCCCTACTCTGTCCCATCTCATTCTTCCACTCCACTCATCCACCGACTTCCAGATGCGCCAGACCTTTCCCACAATATATTCCTCCGGCAGAAAGCCCCAATAGCGCGAGTCACGCGAATTGGCCGCCTTGTCTCCTGCCGCCAAGTAATAATTCTTCCGGAAGCGATAACCCTCCGTCCGCTTTCCACCCATATAGAAAGCACTATCCTTCTGTTCCACGGACACTCCCTGCTCCCACTCCGCCAGATTCCTGTACAACAGAAAAGAACGCCTGTCCCAGTTTATGCTATCCCCTGCCTGGGGCACATACATTGGTCCGAAATCCAGAACCGTCCAACCCAGCAGACTATCCAGCGGATAAGCCCTCAACAACGCCTCATCCACCGGATGCTCCTTGTCCGTAAACAAACGCGCCATCTCTTCCTGACCTTTCCGGTAGCCCACCTCGTCCTTCTGTCCGACCACGCCATAGCGTCCGCCCCGGATATAAAACGTATCGCCCGGCAAGGCCACACACCTCTTCACGTAATACTGCATCACGTCCATCTCCATCCGGAACCACCATTTCGGGCAAGGATTATTAAACACGATGACATCGTTGCGTTCCACTCTCCCCATCCCCGGCAAGCGATAGATGGGGACCTGCCTGCCGTCCACAGCCTTCCACACATTGAACAGTCTCGGCCCATAGCTCCATTTCTCCACCAGCACCGCGTCTCCCGCCACCAGCGCAGGCTCCATCGAATCGCTGGGGATACGGAACGACGTCACCACAAACACCTGCAACACAATCCACAGCAAGGCCAGTACGCAAATGCCCAGCAAAGCGTTCAACGTCCAGTCCATCCACCGCTCAATATGTTTTATCCACTTCCTCATGCGCATTGCCACTTACCCGAAGCTTAATCGGCGAGTTCTTGAGATGATGCATCTGTTCACTACTCCCAACAATAAAGTCATTCCTATACTCAATCTTACTATGAAAAATCCCTTTACTCATATCAGTCTATTCCTTCCGAAACAAACACTTGCTTGCCATTCTCCATATAAAACGGCAATTCTTCCTTTCCTCTCGACCAATCATGCAAATGCAGCAACGCCCCATCAGGGACATTTTCATAGACCAATTGAATATCAGTTGCCTTTTGCCGTCCTAATGATTGCCAGCGTCCATTTCCCCAATAAAACAATTCATACTCATCTCCTATCCGGATAAAGTTATCATCATTACGAGGCATGAAAGTTAACTTGTCCACCCATACCGTCTTTCCTAAATCAAGGGTAATAGATGCTCCACCCTGCGAAGAAATATAATATGTCAATGGATTATTGTCATACACTTGATAAGCTCCCGTCCCTATCGAAGCCGGTGCATCACCCCAACTGTCAACCGGAATCCATTCCTCTCCATGGCCTCCAAAGTACATTTCTGCCACTTCTGCATATTCAGTTGAAGCAGAAACATAACGAACATAACGACACCTTACCGGAGTTTTTAATGACACCCGATTCAAATTTATCTGCGGCGCCTCTTCCACCTGATACATCAATATAGGCTGATGAAAATTTCTGTCACAAAAAGCCTCAAATCGCCCTCCCTTCATACCTGCCATATATTCTTTTATCCGTTCAGAAAGAGGAAACTTCCGATACAACACAACGGAATCTAACTGATTCGTAACAGCCTCAAATTCCCGTGCCGCATGCCCATCAAAATAAAACGGGTTGCCCAGCGGGACATATAGTCCATTCTTACAATACATTAAAATATAAATCTGTTCAGGGCCTATATTTCGGAAAACTGCTTTTCCACGTTTCACTTGGGCTATATCAACTCCTCGCCAACCATGAATACCAAACACACCTAAACAAACATATTTTCCTGTAGCCTTCTCTACCGGTATCTCCAAATTCGTATGGAAATAATTATCCGAAACATTCTTACGAAACTCATTTTTAAACTCTACCGGCACATCGGCATCTTTCAAAAATTCTCGCGATTTACCCCACTGCCGACCAAAATATTGCCGATAAATCACACTGGGACGCTGATTATCTATAAAATAATTTCCACGCTCCGGTCGGGAATACGGAAAATTAAAGGGAAGCCAGCTATCCGTGCTATCTTTTACCACCACCCAAATATGTCCAGAAGGGTTTTCAGCACTTAACGTATAAAAGTCAAAAGCTGCCGGGATACCCAAAGCACGCAACACATACACAATCAGGTCGCAAGCCTCCCTACACTTTCCAATACGGTTCTTTAACAGGAACTCACCTCCCAGATGCGGATAATTGAACATCCACGACAAGCGAAAAGGCTGTTCTTTCTCCAAATAATCGCACACTATTCTTGTGGCCTCTACCGGGTCGTTGCCTGTATACACCGAATCCAACAGGAAAGAATACCGCTCATAGCAAACCTCCCGCCAATTCTCCAAAGCCTCATCCCCCACCCGATACGGCAAAAGGAACTCACAGAACTCTTCCCACGAAAGTTCTGTGTTCCAAGGCCGTTTTTTCCAGACCTCAAATGCCAGATCAATATTCCGTATCAAAAAATCAGCCGTCACTGTCCGCACATCTTCAGTCCGCCGTAAGTTTTCCGGCGAATAGGAAGGCCAATTGGGGTCATACCAAGGCAATCCCGGCACAACACCCAGCGAATCCGCCGAGGCCAACACCCCCTTCAGCGAATCCAGTTTCTCACCTTGCATCGAGTGATAATACGGCATATTCTCTATCAGGAAACGAGCCGCCTTCCGCTTCTCCGGCTCGTCCTCATAATATGCCAGTACCCGCTCCAACTCCGCCCGGTTCTCCCCAGCTGCCTGCAAAGCATATTCCAGACGCATATCATTCCGACATGCCCCCAACAACATCCCCAGTAGCATCCCGAGACAGGTTAGCCTATTCCACGCACTCTTATTCATTGCTTTTTTATTTTATAACTGTTCATTCTATTTTTCTCAATACCCGTTCCCAACGGATGCGTCCGTCTTCATCCACCGACTTCCATATTCGCCAAGCCCTTCCCACTATAAACGGTTCCGGCAACAGCCCCCAATAGCGGGAATCCTGCGAATTCAAAGCATTGTCCCCGCCCACGAAATAATAATTCTCCCGGAATACATACCCTCTTATCAGGCTGTCGCCCAAATACACATCCCCTCGGCTATCGGTCTGCAATTCACGTTTCTGTTCCCATTCCACCAATCTCCCATACAGCAAACCATTCAGCCCATCCATCGTCATCACCATTCCCTTGCGTGGCACCACCAACGGGCCAAACTCTTTAATCGTCCACCCCAACCGCCTGTCCCACGGATAACATTCCATCACCACGTCCCTTCCACTGCCGCTATCCGGCAGCAGTGCTATTTCCCGTTGCGCCGCCACATTTCCCAATCTATCTGTCACTCCCCGGATATGATAATATCCACCGCGGATCTCCAACGTATCGCCCGGCACTGCGATGCACCGCTTCACAAAATACTTCCTTACATCCATTGCGATACTATCCCATCGCCCTTCCTGATAGGGAAAATTGAATACTAGCACATCACCCCGACGGAAATCACGCCAACCCGGCACACGTTTCACATCCACTTCCTGTCCATCAATTGCTGCCCATAGGTTGAACAAACGCGCCCCTCCTGAACACTTATCTACCCATACACAGTCGCCCGGCATAATGGCTGGAAGCATAGAATCAGAAGGTATGCGAAACGACGTCACAACAAACACCTGTATCAACACATAAGCCACCAACAACATACAAAGATAAAAACAAATGTTCAACAACACATCCAGTGAAGAGCAAAGCACAGAAAGCCACCACCTTCCCTTACCTGACAAGGGAGAGGAAACATTCTTCCCTAAAGAATAGCTCTTCCTCATCTTTTTCACATCTAATTCATTTCCATCGCATTCCCGCTCACCCGAAGCTTTATCGGCGAGTTTTCCGCATTGCAATACACCGTCACCACCTTGTTGAAATGCCCCGGATTGTCCGCCTTGTACGTCATGCGCAATACGGCTTCCTTGCCCGGCTGCACCGGCTCTTGGGGATAATCCACCGTCAGGCAACCGCAAGAAGTAATGACATCCTGTATCACCAACGGCTTCTCGCCCGTGTTCTTCAACTTGAATGTGTCCTGCTGCTTTTTTTGCCAGGCAAAATCACCCATAGACAAAACTGTTTCTACTAAAGAAATACTTGTTATCACCTTCTTACCATCCTCTTCTATTAAAGAATTTTCATCACGCATAATCTTCAAATACAGATCTTTAATCATAGGATTAAGTACAGGATTTCCCACTGCCAATACTTTATTGTCCTTATCTAAAAGAAAAGTATGAAAACGTGCATCTTCAGGAAAAAGGTTCAACTTATTCACCACATTCAGTGTATCTATGACAATAGGATAATCAATCGCATTACTTTTTGCCAAATCTCGTATTTCTCTTATTTTCATCGCATTACCTGGGTAGAATACAAACAGAGGCATCACTTGACATTTCCAATCCTGAAACTCCTTCAATAGAATATTCCATTCCCTAAATCTTAAATTACAGCCGAGACACCCTGCCGAATCCACATAGTTTAGAATCGTGTATTCATAAGCAAACACATCCCCCAAGTTTCTACCTCCTAGAATCGTGTACATAGAATCTGGAATAATAATCTCTTTTCCTTGCCAATCTTGCAACAAATCAACAAGTAAATTCTTCTGCCTTGATTGTTTACACGAAACAAGACACAAAACGATACCAATTATAATACATAACTTAGTTTTCATTCAACTTAATTTCTATTAATATAACGTGAGTTCGATATAATTCAAAACATAGTAAGTTGCCCGTCTTTGACAAAACACAGGTCAATGGCGGGCTTCTTTTCAAAGAAACAGTATGCTGCTATGGCAGATAGAGAATTGGCAATGAAGTTATTGAAGGAACGGTGTCTGGAGTGTTCAATCTGTGCGATATTCTTCAACTCATCATTGACCGTTTCTATCAAAGCGCGTTTTCTCAGCAGGATTCTGTCCGCTACGCTCATCAGGGAATTTTTCATGTTGTTCTTCACTTTGGTTATCAGTTGTATGCCGCCCGTGAAAAGATTCTCAAATAGTGCCTGACCGATGTACCCTTTGTCCGCACAGAGCTTGCCCTTTATATTTTTCAAGAACCTAGTTTGTTTCAACGGCTCACGGTCATCCACATTTCCGGGTGTAAACATAAAGTTAAGGATTTCCCCTTTGTCATTGATAATCAAATGCAGTTTGAAGCCGAAGAACCATCCCATGGAGCATTTTCCACGTTCCGCAAGCCCCTCAAAGGTTTTATGGATCAATATGCGTTGTCTCCGGCATACACGCAGCGGTGTGGAATCCACAAAGCTGATACCGGTACAAGTGCCCAGCAAGACCTCCTTGATGAAGACGGTAAGTTGCAACAGGACTTCTTTCTCCAGTTCCACAAAACGGTTGTAGGACACACGGCTGGGGAAGAGGTGGGGCAGATGCTTGCAGACATATTCCTTGTAATAATGCTTGAAACATCGGAAACCTCCCGAGTGGAACAGGATCAGGATGACCATGATTTCCGCATCGCTCATCCGGTTCGGCTTGTTCCGATGTTTATGATTCTTGTCTTCAACCATGTATTTTTCCTGTACTTTGGCAAATTCTTTGCAAAAATCATCCGCCATACAATAAATCTCCGTAACTTTATCCTCTGAGAACATAGTGGTAATCGCTTAAATGTTATAACTTGACA
>DXCK01000052.1 GCA_019116045.1 Candidatus Bacteroides merdipullorum
GAGGTTTCTGGTTCCTATATATACGCACATTTGTCGTTCATCGATAAAAAAAGTGCAACTAACAGAGACGAACTGTTCCGAAATCCGCTACTTTTGCCTACGTAAAACAAAAAAGGGAAACTTATGCTAAGCAAGTTCAAACTCAATCAGCTATATTTTAAAGACACACAGTTCGCCGACCTGATGAAGCGCCGCATCTTCAACGTGTTGCTCGTGGCCAATCCCTACGACGCCTTCATGCTGGAAGATGACGGACGCATCGACGAAAAGATTTTCAACGAATACGCCTCCCTCTCCCTCAGCTCCCCACCTCGATTCACGCAGGCCACCACCTGCAATGAAGCCTTGGCTCAACTGTCTTCGCTCGCCTACGACCTGGTCATCTGCATGCCCGGCACGGGCGATACGGAAATCTTCGACACCGCCAGGCGCATCAAGCAGGACTATCCCCAAATCCCC
The DNA here is from genome assembly GCA_019116045.1 of Candidatus Bacteroides merdipullorum. Lineage (GTDB taxonomy): Bacteria > Bacteroidota > Bacteroidia > Bacteroidales > Bacteroidaceae > Bacteroides > Bacteroides merdipullorum. The sequence goes on from DXCK01000052.1 coordinate 460, forward strand.
ATCGTCATTCTAACTCCCTTCAGCCACGGGGTGAGCGAGCGGATGGCCAACGAAGACCTCAGCGCCTTCGAATACGTGTTCTGCTGGCTGGGCAATACGGATTTGCTGGTATCTATCATCAAGCTGATTGAAGACAAGATGAACCTGGAACACGACGTCAGTCAGGTGGGTGTGCAGGTCATCCTTTTGGTGGAAGACGAGGTGCGCTTCTACTCCTCTGTCTTGCCTAACCTCTACAAGTTCGTCCTCCAGCAGAGCCAGGAGTTCAGTACCGAAGCCTTGAATGCCCACCAACGCACGCTGCGTATGAGGGGCCGCCCCAAGATTGTCCTGGCCCGTACCTACGACGAAGCCTATGGCATTTACCAGAAATACAAGAACAACCTGCTGGGTGTCATCACCGACGTGCGCTTCCCCAAGACGGAAGGTGGACCAAAGGACGGGCTGAGCGGCATCAAACTCTGCGCCGCCATCCGCAAGGAAGACCCGTTTGCACCCCTCATCATTCAGTCGAGCGAATCGGAGAACGCCGCCTACGCCGCCAAGTATGGCGCCGCCTTCATCGATAAAAATTCGAAGAAGATGGATGTCGACCTGCGGCGCACGGTGGTACAGAATTTCGGCTTCGGCGACTTCATCTTCCGCAACCCGGAGACAGGGGAAGAGATTGCCCGTGTCAAAAACCTGAAAGAGCTGCAAAATATATTGTTTGCCGTGCCGGCCGAATCCTTTCTTTACCACATCAGCCGCAACCACGTCAGTCGCTGGCTCTACTCGCGGGCAATGTTCCCCATTGCCGAATTTCTGAAACCAATCACTTGGAACAGCTTGCAGGACGTCGATGCACACCGACGTCTTATCTTCGAAGCCATCGTGAAATACCGCAAGATGAAGAACCAAGGCGTGGTAGCTGTCTTCAAACGCGACCGCTTCGACCTCTACTCTAACTTTGCCAGGATAGGCGACGGTTCGCTGGGAGGCAAGGGCCGAGGCCTGGCTTTCATTGACAACCTGGTGAAGCACCACGCCGAGTTCGAAGAGTTCGAAAACGCCCGCGTGGCTATACCGAAGACCGTAGTGCTCTGCACTGACGTGTTCGATGAATTCATGGAGAATAACAATCTTTACCAAGTGGCTTTATCGGATACGGACGATGACGTAATTCTGCGCTATTTCCTCAAAGCCAAATTGCCGGACCGGTTGGTGGAAGATTTCTTTACTTTCTTTGACGTGGTGAAGTCGCCCATTGCCGTGCGTTCCTCATCGCTGTTGGAAGATTCGCACTATCAACCTTTTGCCGGCATTTACAACACGTATATGATTCCTTATCTGGATGACAAGTATGAGATGTTGCGCATGTTGTCCGATGCCATCAAGGGGGTGTATGCCTCGGTGTTCTTCCGCGACTCGAAAGCCTACATGCAGGCCACAAGCAATGTCATTGACCAGGAAAAAATGGCAGTCATCTTGCAACAAGTGGTGGGCAATCAGTACGGAGACCGTTACTATCCGTCCATGTCTGGCGTAGCCCGCTCGCTCAACTACTACCCCATCGGCGACGAACAGGCAGAAGAGGGCATTGTCAACCTGGCTCTGGGCTTGGGCAAATACATTGTGGACGGAGGCATGACCTTGCGCTTCTCTCCCTATCATCCCAACCAAGTGTTGCAAACCAGTGAACTGGAGATGGCGCTGCGCGAGACACAAACCCGCTTTTATGCCCTTGACCTGAGCAATGCAGGCCATGATTTCTCCATCGACGATGGATTCAACCTACTGAAGCTGCCGGTCAAGGAAGCAGAAAAAGACGGTTCATTGAACTACATTGCTTCCACTTACGACCCCTATGACCAGATCATACGCGATGGATTGTACCCCGGCGGACGTAAGGTGATTACTTTTGCCAATATCCTGCAACACGACGTCTTTCCTCTGGCACGCATCCTGCAACTGGCCCTAAAATACGGGCAATCGGAAATGCGCCGTCCGGTGGAAATAGAGTTCGCAGCCACCTTGAGCCGTGAGAAAGACAAGACTGGCACATTCTATCTGCTTCAAATACGTCCCATCGTGGACAGCAAAGAAATGTTGGACGAAGACCTTGAGCTCATTCCCGACGAAAAGCTGCTGTTACGCTCCAACAATTCGCTGGGACATGGCATCATGGACGACATCTGCGACGTGGTCTACGTCAAAACGCACGATTACAGTGCCTCGCGCAACCCAGAGATTGCCCGCGAGATAGAGAAACTCAACCGCCAGTTCCTCGACATGGGACGCCATTATATCCTTATCGGACCGGGACGTTGGGGCAGCAGTGACCCTTGGCTGGGCATCCCCGTGAAGTGGCCTCATATCTCGGCCGCCCGAGTCATCGTAGAAGCCGGACTGACCAACTATCGAGTCGACCCCAGTCAGGGTACGCATTTCTTCCAAAACCTGACCTCGTTTGGCGTAGGCTATTTCACCATCAATGCCTACATGAACGACGGGCTGTACAACCAAGATTTCCTTAACGCCCAACCAGCCGTGCAGGAGACACAGTACCTGCGCCACGTCCAGTTTGGGCAGCCGGCCGTCATCAAGATGGACGGAAAGAAAAAAGAGGGCGTAGTACTGCTGCCCGGAGCCGAAGGCTGACCTAGGTGTCAAACGAAGGCAAGATAAAAGGCCTTGCACCTGCCCTTTGTCTGGGCAATAGTGCAAGGCCTGTTTTATACATGTCAAGGTCAGGTTTCTTGTTCCAGTCCGAGAGTCACTTGAGGTTCAGGCTGTTCCGGACTGCGGTCACTTCGGGTTCAGACGGCAACGTGGCACTGCGAGTACAATAGTCGAACTGGTAGGACTTATCGCCGCTGAAGGAATGCCACTTCAGGGTCAGTTTCACGGTCTTCCCTTCCGTGTCGGGCAAAGAAGCCAGACTGAAGGCCACGAGTCCGTCGCCGGGTTGCCCGTAGGTATCGCCATAGGCATTGTGGCGGAACTCTACTTCATAAGGGTCGTCCGGGTTGTTGGTCGAGATAAGGTTGACGAAATGCTTCTTGCCCGGGTCGTTCCAGACGGTACGGAAACGCAGGGTCAGATAGCCGTCTTCGGCAATGGTCACCCAATCGGCTACCATTTCCACGGGGTCGTTTCCATAGACCTCGTCATTCTCCGTATCACCCAGATTGGGGGCAATCGGTTTGGTCAGCAGGCTGTCAATCCAATTGACATGGACTGCCTGGTTATAATCGCCACTCGGTTCGTTCACATTTGTATAGTTCACCAGGGCGCGCACTTCTTTTTCCCCGAAGGGAGAAGTAGTCAGGTTGACAGGCAGCAGGGTGGTCTGCTCGTCCAGTTGCAGATAGACCGTGTTGTCCGTGTTGTGCTTGACCGTCACCAGGGCGTTGGGCATCAGCAGGGCATAAGCATCATTGTCGTCGTCATCCAAGCAGGATTGGAAGCTCAACGAACCCACAATCAACGCTAACATCAGATACCATTTCTCTTTTCTCATCATAACTTTCATATCAAGTTCACATTTTTAGGAGTTATACAATTCGCTTTTCGTAGAGGAAAACGAAGAAGTGCCCAAAAGGCTGCGTGAACTTGTGTTAAAGTTTGCTGATTCAGGCGCCCATCGTCTCACGATAAAAGTCGAAGGCTTCGAAGATGGTGTCGCGATCGGCGGTCTGGTTGAGGGCTATCTGGCCGATGTCGTGCAGCAGGGTGAAGTTGATGACGCCCGACGCCAGGTTCTTCTTGTCGTGCTGCATCAGCTCGTACAGGCGGTCGTAGGCCTTGCAGTCGAACGGGAAGACGCCGTAGTTCTGGCGGATGAAGCGGATGGTCTGCTGCATGCGTTCTTTCGGGAAACCGGTCTTGAGGAAGGAGAGGTAGAGCTCGCACACCATGCCCCAGGCCACGGCGTATCCGTGCAACACGGGACGGTCTTCGGCCAGAGCGAGGCTCTCGAAGGCGTGGCCCACGGTGTGCCCCAGGTTCAGCGCCTTACGGATGCCGCGCTCCAAGGGGTCTTCTCGCACGATGTTTTCCTTGACCTGCACCGATCGTCCCACCAGTTGTTTGAGCCGGGCGTAGTCGATGCGGTCGGTATCGAAAGCCAGCAGTTCGGCCCAGTGTTCGGGCGTGCTGATGAGGCCGTGTTTCAGCATCTCGGCATAGCCGGAGAAGAAGTTGTGCGCGTCCAGCGAGCGCAGGAACTCGGTCTCGATGAGCACGCTGGCGGCGGGCGAGAAGGCCCCGATTTCGTTCTTCAGCCCGTTGAAGTTGATGCCCGTCTTGCCGCCCACGGCCGCATCGACCATAGCCAGAAGCGTGGTGGGCAGGTTGATGTAAGCGATGCCGCGCTTGAAGGTCGAGGCGGCAAACCCGCCCAGGTCGGTCACCATGCCGCCGCCCAGGTTGAGCAGCAGCGAGTGTCGGGTGGCGCCGCCGTCGCTCAACGCCTGCCAGACGGAGGCCAGCGTGGCCAGGTTCTTGTGCGTGTCGCCGGGGACGATGACTATCTCGGCCGCCCCCCGCACGGCCTCCACGTCTTTCAGCAAGGGGAGACAAAGACCGTGCGTATGTTCGTCGGTGAGGATGAACAGGCGGTCGTGCGGACATTGGTCGATGGCACGCGACAGGCTGTCCGCCAGGCCTTCGCAAAGGATTACTTCTTGTTGTTGGTTCATAGTTTATTTCTGTGTTTAATCAATTCATGCAGTTGACACGCCCGGGCCCAAACGGACGTCCACCCTGGACGTACAACCTGTCCTACCCTGGACGTGTCACTTGTCCACCCTGGACGTGTCACTTGTCCAACAGTAAACAGATGTTAACACCAGGAGTTAATTGTATAAATTTGTTAAATACAAGTCCTCCGCGTTCCGCGTGCAAAGATAAGGTTTCTCCGTCGTACCTATCCCACCCGTTCGTCGACATTTTAAAGGAATTAGTCGATTAATAAGACATTTTATCACTTCAAGCATTAAACCTTCTACCAACCTGCTCGTCAAAAGGGCATCGGTAACTCATTTTTTTTAAGGTAAGAATAGACAAACACATGAACAGATTCGTTGCAGGGATAGTGCTGCTATGGGCCGTGGCACTGTCCGCATTTTCACAAAGTAAAGCAGTCGACATCAGAGGGCGCGTCATGGAGGGCGACACCAACCAGCCCGCCATCGCAGCCAGCGTGCAACTGCTCAACCTGCCCGACAGTACCCAATCCACCGGCATGGCCTGCTCGCCCGACGGCTACTACCGCCTGCAGGCAAAACCGGGCAAATACGTACTGAAGGTCTCCTACTTAGGATACATCACCCAGCTCGTCCCCTTGCAGGTAACCTCGCAAAACAAACGGATGGACGACGTAGTGTTGCAACCCGACGCTATCCTGCTGGCCGAAGCCGTGGTCACTGGCCAAGCCCCCCAGGTGCAAGTGGTGGAAGACACCATACAATTCAACTCGTCGGCCTACCGCACACAGAAGGGCGCCGTGCTGGAAGACCTGGTGGAGAAGCTGCCCGGCGCAGAGATTGACGACAGCGGAAACGTAAAAATCAACGGCAAGGACATCTCGAAAGTCATGGTCAACGGACAGGAGTTCTTCGGCGGCGACGTATCCACAGCCCTAAAAAACCTGCCCGTCGAAATGATTGACAAGCTGAAGACCTACGACAAGAAGTCCGACCTGGCCCGCATCACCGGCATCGACGACGGCGAAGAAGAGACAGTACTGGACCTCACGGTGAAGAAGGAGATGAACACCGGATGGTTCGGCAACGTGGACGGAGCCATCGGCACCAAAGACCGCTACTCCACCCGCGCCATGGTCAACTACTTCCGCGGCCCCACGCAAGTCTCACTCATCGGCTCGATAAACAACGTCAACGACCAAGGCTTCTACGGAGGCGGAGGCGGCCCGCGCTGGAACCGCAACAACGGCCTGACTGCCAAGAAATGGGTGGGCATAGACTTCTTCACCAAGACAGACAAGATAGAACTGGGAGGCAGCGCACGCTACAACTACACGGGCAGCGACGTGGCCAGCATCGGTTCGACAGAAGACTTCCTGACCAGCGGAAACTCGTTCTCAAACTCGAACAGCAACGCCCTGAACCGCAGCAAGAACTTCAATGCTGACTTCCGCATGGAGTGGCGTCCCGACACGCTGACCAACATCATCTTCCGTCCCAACGTGTCGTACAGCAAGACGGACAACTACTCACTGTCCGAAACAGGGACCTTCAACAGCGACCCGTACAACCTGGTGGACAACCCCAACGACTACCTCAACCTGGAAAAGTTGACTATGGATGACGACCCGCTGGAGGACATCCGCATCAATGCCATCAACAGCGGCAGCCTGACCGACGGCAAAGACCTGAGTGCCAACGGTACCTTGCAGATAAACCGCAAACTCAGCCCCGACGGACGCAACATCACCTTCCGAGGCCGTTTCAGTTACGGTGACAACGTAAACCGGCAGTACACCGAGTCGCAAACCAACTACTTCCTGCTGGAAAGCTATTTGGGCGGCGACTCTATCCTGATTCGTAACCAATACATACACACGCCAACCAAGGACTTCAACTACCGGGCTCAACTGACATACAGTGAACCGATAGCCAAAGCCACATACCTGCAATTCAGCTACCAGTTCCAGTACATGTACAGCGAGAGCGACCGCAAGACCTACGACCTGCAATCGTATGGCAACGACTGGAACATCAGCTCCCCCCTGCCCGGCGACTACGACACGCACGAGGTGGACAGCTTGGGGCGCTATGCCGAATACCGTTACTACAACCACGACGCCTCGGTGGCCCTGCGCTTCATCCGCGAGAAGTGGCAACTCAGCTCGGGCATCTCGCTGCAACCGCAGCACACGGTGCTGTCCTACAAGCGGGGCGACTACATGGTGGACACCACGCGCAACGTGTTCAACTTTGCCCCCAACATCGACTTCCGCTACCGCTTCTCCAAGGTCAGCCAGTTGCGCTTCACCTACCGCGGGCGCAGCAGCCAGCCGTCGATGGAGAACCTGTTGCCCATCACCGACAACTCGAACCCGCAGAACATACGCGTGGGCAACCCGGGGCTGAAGCCCTCGTTCAGCCACAACCTGCGCTTCTTCTACAACACCTACGACGTGGAACGGCAGCGGGGCATCTTCTCGCACGCCAATTTCCAGGCCACGCAGAACAGCGTGAGCAACAGCCGCGTCTACAACGAGTCGACCGGCGGATGGACCACGACACCGAAGAATATCAACGGCAACTGGAATGCCTTCGCCATGTTCGGATTCAACACGGCACTGAAGGACAAGCGGTTCAACATCAGCACCTTCACCAGCTTCAACTACCAGAACAACGTGGGCTACCTGACCGACACGCAGACACGCATCGAGCAGAAGAACACGACCACCAACCTGAACGTGGGCGAACGCCTGCGCGGCTCTTTCCGCAACGACTGGCTGGAGGTGGGATTGAACGGCAGTTTCTCCTATACGGCCGAACGCGACAAGCTGACGCCGGACAACAACCAGAACCCGTACAACTTCTCGTACGGTGGTTTTACGAACATCACCGCCCCGTGGAACATGTCGCTGTCTACCAACATCACCAACCAGGCACGCCGCGGCTACCGCGACAGCAGCATGAACCGCAACGAGTTGATTTGGAACGCCCAACTGTCGCAGACTTTCCTCAATGGCGACGCTACCATCAGTTTCGAGATGTATGACATCCTGCGCCGGCAGAGCAACATCACCCGCTCGCTCACCTCGAGCGGACGCTCGGTGTACGAATACAACGGCGTGAACAGCTATTGCATGCTGCGCTTTATCTACCGCCTCAACATCTTCGGAGGCAAACGGGTGAAGCGCGAGGAGATGCCCGGCATGGGTGGCCCCGGCGGCCACGGACCGGGCAGAGGGCCACGCCGCTTCTGACGCCTCCATACCCCCTCCAGGCGGTTGCGGGTGTGTCCTGACTATCTCACGGGTATGTGAGCTGACTACCTCACGGGTATGTGAGGTAAGTACCTCACGGGTATGTGAGCTAAGTACCTCACATACCCGTGACATTTTGCCTCCATCTATCCCCGCCACGTAATTCCCCCTCTCCAGGCTTGGCCGCTTCAGTCATTTTATATACTTTTGCCGTTGAGCAACAAGTATCACAACCATGGAATGGAATCTGCTGATAGAGCAACTGGCCCGCGTGGCCTTCGACATCGTCTTGTGGGCCATCATCATCGGCACCATCATCGTCATCGTGATGGACAACCGCAACCCCGTCAAGACGATGGCCTGGATATTGGTGCTCATCTTCCTGCCCGTCGTGGGACTGGTATTTTACTTCTTCTTCGGACGCAGCCAGCGCCACGAACGCATCATCGGCAAAAAAGTGTACGGCCATCTGCTGAAGAAACCCATGGCCGAATATCTGGCCCAACCCACCTCACCACTTCCCACAGCCTATCAACGCCTCGGCCTCCTGTTCTACAACGTCAACCAGTCACTCCCTTTCGACGGCAACCTGGTGGAGACCTATACGTCGGGCTACACACTGCTGCCCGCCCTGCTGCGTGAAATGCAACGCGCCCAGCAACATATCCACATCGAATCCTACATCTTCGAAAACGACGCCATCGGCCGCCTGGTGCGCGACGTACTGATAGAACGCTCCAAGGCCGGCATCGAAGTGCGCGTCATTTACGACGACGTAGGCTGCTGGCATGTCCCCACCCAGTTTTTCGAGCAAATGCGCGAAGCCGGCATCGAAGTGCGCAGCTTCCTGAAAGTACGCTTTCCCCACTTCACCAACAAGGTAAACTACCGTAATCACCGGAAAATCATTGTCATAGACGGCCACACAGGATTTGTGGGCGGCATGAACCTGGCCGAACGCTACGTAAAGGGATTCTCATGGGGCATCTGGCGCGACACCCACCTGATGCTGAAAGGCAAAGCCGTGCACGGGTTGCAGACGGCCTTCCTGCTGGACTGGTACTTCGTAGACCGCACCCTCATCACCTCCGCCCGCTACTTCCCCCGCCTGGAAGACAACCAGGGCACCTCACAAGTGCAAATCGTCACCAGCGAACCCGTAGGTCCCTGGCGGGAAATCATGCAAGGACTCATCATGGCCATGTCTGCCGCCAAGAAATACTTCTACATCCAAACGCCCTATTTCCTACCCACCGAGTCAATGCTCATCGCCATGCAGACGGCCGCCCTGTCCGGCGTAGATGTACGCCTGATGCTCCCCCAACGAGCAGACTCCTGGTTAACCCACTTGGGCTCATGCTCCTATTTGGCTGACGTGTTGCAAGCAGGCGTCAAAGTCTATTTTTACCAGAAAGGATTCCTACACGCCAAGCTCATGGTCAGCGACGACACCCTCTCCACCGTAGGCTCTACCAACATCGATTTCCGTAGCTTCGAACACAACTTCGAAGTCAACGCCTTTATCTACGACACAGAGACAGCCTTGCAGATGCGCGAAATATTCCTGCAAGACCAACGCGACTGCAAACAAGTATTTCTGAAAAACTGGACAAAACGTCCATGGTATCGCAAAGCAAGCGAAAGCATCATCCGCCTATTCTCTCCCTTGCTCTGAATCCGTAGAGGCACCAAAGAAACTGAAGTTGACACTGCCATACGCCCGGTGCTCGATAAAGCAAGGATGTGCCTCAAAGTGATTCTTTTTCCCATGCTCCAAAACAAAAAGACCTTCCGGTTTCAGCAAGTCACTGTTCAAAACCAAGTCAGGCAAAGCCTCCAGTTCCTTCAACTCATAAGGTGGGTCGGCAAAGATAAAATCAAAACGCCGGTGTGTGCTCTTCACAAATTTAAAGACATCGGCATGCACAGGCAGCCAGTTCGCAGCTTTCAATTCATGCATAACTTTGCAGATAAAGGCATAATGTTCGCGGTCCTTTTCCACCGAAACCACTTGAGTACAACCACGTGACAACAGTTCCAGGCTGATACTGCCAGTTCCGGCAAACAAGTCAAGAGCCTCTACCCCATCCTCTTCGAAGTCTAAATGATTTGACAAGACATTAAACAAATTCTCCTTGGCAAAGTCTGTCGTAGGCCTTGCCTTGAAAGAGCGCGGAACATCAAATCGTCTCCGCTTATATATACCACTGATTACTCGCATAATACAACAGTTTGCAAATCCATATTTCCAGCCGGTTCCATCACCGATACCCAGCGAATGAAATCCTTCAGCCCAGTAAGCAAATCTGGTTTCTCATCCAGCCCGCCCAACAAATAAAGCTCATCGTTCTCTTGGTCAAAACCCAGCATTTGCCAAATACAAAGTATGTAGTAGATACAGTCTGCCTGCTGTCCGCATTTATACGCATTGACCAACAAAAGCCGGCCAGCTTCATAGCCCAAAACATCAATATACTCACGCCGCACATGTACATACAGCTTCCGGGTATTGCTCAAACGACTCTTTACCGCGAAATGGTCTATCAACGGAGAGACCTGTGCATAAAACTTTGCTTCCGGTTGCAGCTCCTGCACCGCCTCGACCACGCTCCTGTCTATTCCAAACAGCACCGCCGCATTGCTATTGCTCAAGGTATTGTACAACACCATTTCGTTCTCTTCTTTGGAATGATTCTGGTAAAAGAACGCTTCCACACAGTCATCCTTGAAATATTCCATAGGCAGAAGTGTGAAACGTTTGGTAGCCAACAGTACCTTTACTTTCCGGAAAGGACGTTCTAACCACTTCAACTGACTGAAAGCTTGCCTCAGATTGAGAGCCAACGGCAAAGTGACATCCACCGGATAGTTTTCCAACTCCCAGCCTTCGTCTCTATTGTCTAAAGGATTGGAGACTGCAAAAACAAAGCCATCCGTGCTTATCCGCATGGACAGGATGCATCGTTCTGTATTACTACAATTCATTATTCCCATTATATTACATTTTTCATTCCCAGTTGCCGGCATTGTTAGTAGGAGTCTCCAGGTCACCAATCTTTAACCCGGCATACTTCTCCTGCTGCTCTTGCTCTGTCCGTAGATTAGCCACTTCTTGAGAATCCATTCCCGCCAGATAAGCATCTAAAGGCGCTTTAACCTCTAACAAACAATAAGCTTCTCCTGAAGAATCTTCGCAATTACGTACCTGCATCTCAAACTGCGCTCCCTTGCCATAAGGGATGTATCGCAACGAATCAACCTGAAAACCTTTTGGATAAAGTGTATCCGCCAAAGCTACCCAACAGGTGTCATGCCGAAAAGATTCACCCGACACTCCCGCAGCCTTATGCACAAACGGCAAACGGGCTGTCTTAACAAACACAATCAGCGTGTCAAAGCTGGACGCATATCGGCCATGATGCAACAGATGATAGGCAGACTGAGCTTTGCGAATATCCAGCAAACGAGCCTTCACGGCAGCTTCGCGTTGTTTCTTAAGAGCGTCAAAATGAATCGGCCTCATGATACTGGCATAGCAGACATAGGCCAACAATACGACACATATACATAAAACAACATTTAATAAGCTCTTCATGACAAAGGATTTCCTTTAGTTTGCTATATTCGCACTACAAAAGTAGAACAAAATACAGAATTAGACAGCAAATCTCTCATTTTTTTGTGCGACAGCTATGATAGACAAATACTTAGAGGTGCAAATAAAGAAGCAGTTCTCTTATCAACCGACCCCCGAACAAGAAATGGCCTTCAAACGGCTTGCCGAGTTCTTGACATCTCCAAATCCTGACGGCATTTTCATCTTGCGCGGCTATGCTGGTACAGGAAAAACCTCACTGGTCGGGGCATTGGTACGTACATTAGACCAATTAAAACAGAAGTCTATTTTGCTGGCTCCCACAGGACGGGCAGCCAAAGTCTTCGCTTCCTATGCAGGACACCCGGCTTTTACCATCCATAAGAAAATCTACCGGCAACGCTCTTTTTCCAACGAACTGACCAACTTTACCTTGAATGACAACCTAACCACCCATACGCTCTACATCGTAGACGAAGCATCGATGATTTCCAACGATGGATTGTCCGGTTCGACTTTTGGAACAGGCCGTTTGCTGGACGACCTGATTCAGTTTGTCTACTCCGGACAAGGCTGTCGCCTGTTGTTCTTGGGAGACTTGGCTCAACTTCCTCCGGTTGGCGAAGAACAAAGTCCGGCTCTTGTGGGTGAAGCCTTGAAGGGATATGGGCTGGAAGTCATGGAAATGGACCTTACGCAAGTAGTCAGACAAGCCAAAGAGTCAGGCATATTGTGGAATGCCACACGCCTGAGGCAAGCCATCGCCTCTGAAGATTGCTTTTCACTGCCGAAGATACGCATAGCGGGCTTCGCCGACATCCGCCTATTGCCCGGCAATGAACTGATAGATGCATTGGAAGAATGTTATGCCCGTGACGGAATGGATGAAACCATCGTGATTTGCCGTAGCAATAAGCGGGCTAATATCTACAACAACGGTATTCGTTCACGCATTCTTTGGCGCGAAGACGAACTGGAGTCAGGCGATTTGCTGATGGTGGCCAAAAACAATTATTACTGGACAGAGCAGGGAAAAGAGAAGAACGAAGAATTCATTGCAAACGGCGAAACCGCCATTGTCAGACGAGTGCGCCGCACGCATGAACTTTATGGTTTCCGCTTTGCCGATGCCATCCTTGCCTTTCCAGACTGCAACGACCTGGAAATGGAAGTCAGCCTTTTGCTTGACACCTTGCAAAGCGATGCACCAGCCTTGACAAAGGCAGACAGTGAGCGCCTGTTTCAGAATGTACTGGAAGATTATGCAGACATCACGACCAAAGCCGAACGCATGAAGAAAATAAAAAACGACCCACACTACAACGCCCTGCAAGTGAAATATGCCTATGCTATCACTTGCCACAAAGCACAAGGCGGCCAATGGAAAAATGTTTTTCTGGACCAAGGATACATGGCGGATGAATACCTGACTCCTGATTATTTCAGATGGCTCTACACAGCTTTTACCCGCGCTACGGGAACACTGTATCTGGTAAACTATCCTGCGACGCAAGTAGAAACGAATGTTCCGCCAACAGCATGACACACATTTTACTAGGCATCAACCTGCCTGCCGCCACCGTGGTCTGTAACATCACGGACAATCTGAACACCCGCTTCGCCTACAGCAAGACCATCGCCCGGCCGTTGGAGCAGAACGCGTCAAACAACTATGACCTCCGTCTGAAAACTATACGGCGCGCCCTTTTTTTTTAACGGTCGAAGCCCGTGCAGCTTCACAGTCCATCCCAATCTTTGAACTCCAAACTCAGTTGTTCCCAAACACCATGCCTGTCGGTCTCTTCGTGCGGATTGGAAACGGAGAGGCCGATGAGCCTGATGGGATGCTCGGCGTAATCCACCTCTTGCAGCAACTGCTTGGCCAGGGGAAGAATGACATCGAGCGTAGTCAGCTCACGAGATTGGGTCAAGCTGCGGGTGATTTGCCGGAAATCATGAAACTTGATTTTCAACGTCAGAGTATTTCCCCGAAAATCTTTCTTTTCGAGACGGCTGACCAACTCGACGGCGACATGATACAGCTCGATGATGACCGACGAGCGGAGCGAAACGTCTTTCTCCAACGTACGCTCGCAGCCGATGGACTTGCGGATGCGCATCGCCTCGACAGGGCGCAAGTCTATGCCCCGGGCAAAATCGTAGTAGACGGAGCCCATCTTGCCAAACTCGCGAAGGAGGCGGTCAGGCGAGCAGGCACGAAGCTGCAGACCGTTATGGATACCCAAAGCGTGCATACGTTTAGCCGTGACGGGGCCTACTCCCCAGAAACTTTCGATAGGCAGGCCGGCAATGAAATCCAAAGCCTGGGCCGGATGAATCGTGCAAAGCCCGTCAGGTTTGCGGTAATCCGAAGCAATCTTGGCCAGAAACTTATTGTAAGACACCCCGGCCGAAGCCACCAATTGCAGACGCTCGCGTATCTTCTGCTTGATTTCCCTAGCAATGTCCACAGCCAGCTCAATGCCGAGTTTGTTCTCTGTGACATCCAGAAACGCTTCATCCAAAGAAATCGGCTCGATGATATCTGTATATTCATGAAAGATTTCATGAATCTGGCGCGACACTTCTTTGTAAACCTCCATACGCCCACGGACAAAGATGAGAGAAGGACAAAGCCTTTTCGCCTTCGCCGACGACATGGCCGAACGCACACCATAACGACGGGCCTCATAACTGGCAGCCGCCACAACTCCCCTCTCTTCTGCATGTCCCACAGCAATAGGTTTGCCACGCAACGAAGGGTTGTCCCGCTGTTCAACAGAAGCATAGAAAGCATCCATGTCGATATGGATTATCTTCCGTCCGGTATGAAAATCGGCATCCATCAATCAGAGCGTTTTACCAGTTGAATCTTCTTGTACACATAAAAGAATGCAGGTATCAGAAAAGCATCGGCAAAAATCCACGCTGTAGAATCGCCAAAGCAAACAGCCAAATAACCAAAAGCTGGAACGGCCAACAAGCTGACCAATATACGGGCTATCATCTCTGAGACACCGGAAAGCATGGCCAAGTTGGTAAAACCTGCTCCTTGAATGGTATAACGTAAAATGCAAAGCAGGCCAAGAACAGGAAAGAACGTGACAGAAACATGCAGGAAAAGAGCGGTGTCAGCCAATATCTCAGCCTCCGAAGCATCCACAAAAAGCAAGGCAAGTCTTTGGGAACCAAACATCAGTACACAAAAAGTGAATATCCAATAAGCCAATGCCATCAGCGAAGCAGCCTTCACCCCTTGCATGATACGCCTGGGTCGGCCCGCTCCATAATTCTGTCCGGCAAAAGTGGCCATGGCAATTCCCAGGCTTTCGAAAGGACACATGAAGAACATCTTGATACGCATGGCAGCGGTAAAGGCTGCTACGCAAGCTGTACCCAAAGCATTATTGGCACTTTGCAGCATGATACTGCCTATGGCCGTGATGGAAAACTGCAATCCCATAGGGACACCAATGTTAAGCAATATGCGTGCAATAGACTTGTTGAAACGACGCTCGGCAGGCGTGGTGCGCAAGATAGCGAAACGGCGAATCATGTAGAAATAGCACAAGGCGGCAGAAAAACCTTGCGAAAAAACGGTAGCAATAGCTGCCCCCGCTACTCCCCAATGAAGCACCAGGATGCAAAAAAGGTCCAGCACGATGTTGAGCACCGCTGCCAGCAGAAGAAACCAGAAAGGCGTCTTGCTATCGCCCAAAGCACGGATAATGCTGGATAAGAGATTGTAGAAAAAAGTACAGGGAATGCCTATGAAAGTAATGAGAAGATAGACATAGGCTTCATCGAAGATGTTGGCCGGAGTACGCATCAGACGCAAGATATCGTCACATAGAATACCCGTGACGACAGCCAAAACGACAGACATCAGGGCGGCCAATTGCAGACTGACCGACACACAACGACGCATGGTCGAATAATCGTGTGCACCGAACTTCTGAGCCACAGGAATACCGAAACCACCACAGCAGCCGTTGCAGAAACCCAATATCAGAAATACAACTGATGAACTGGCACCAACGGCAGCCAGCGAATCTATGCCCAGAAACTTGCCGACAATGGCGGCATCTACCAGCGAATAAGTCTGTTGCAACAAGTTGCCCATCAGCAGGGGCAAAGTAAAATAAAATAGTTGTGGGAATATCTTCCCTTCGGTCATTTCTTTTACAGCAGCCATAATCTGTTATCCTCCTTCTGAAAACCGCTGCAAAAGTAGAGAAAAAACGGGAAAAACGAATACACGTTTGCAACCAAGTTGCAAACACAATGCCGTACCTTTGCCGTCAGAAAAACAATAAACAATAAAAAGATATGGCACATTGCACTTGCAGACACTGCGAAAATGCCCCAGAGCACGACCATTGTGAAGAGACAGGCTCCAAGACCTGTCTGCTCATCATAACTTCGGCTATACTGCTGTTTGCCGGTATCGGACTGGGAGCGGTCGATGCCACTTTCTTTAACCCGACCATACGTATTCTATGGTTCATTGTTGCCTACCTGCCCGTAGGACTGCCAGTCATGAAGGAAGCCTGGGAAAATATCATTCATGGAGACATTTTCAACGAATTTACCCTGATGACCCTTGCCACCATTGGAGCATTCTACATCGGCGAATATCCCGAAGGCGTAGCTGTCATGCTATTCTACTCGCTGGGTGAATGGTTCCAGAGTAAAGCCGTCAACCGAGCCAAACGCAACATCAGCGCTTTGCTGGATGTACGCCCCGAAACGGCTACTGTCATTCGCGAAGGTCACGAGGAAAGAGTCAACCCCAGAGACGTGAAAACGGGTGAAGTCATAGAGGTAAAAACTGGCGAGCGTGTGCCTCTGGACGGTACAATGCTCAACGAAACAGCGGCATTTAATACATCTGCACTGACAGGCGAAAGCTTGCCGCGCAACATCTGCCGGGGCGAAGAAGTGCTGGCCGGAATGATTGCCACTGACCGTGTAGTGCACCTCACGGTGACCAAACCTTTCGAGCAAAGTGCTTTATCGCGTATTCTGGAGATGGTGCATGATGCCAGTGAACGCAAAGCACCTGCCGAACTTTTCATTCGCAAGTTTGCCCGCATTTATACACCTGCTGTTACAGGATTAGCCGCCCTCATCGTATTGTTGCCTTACGTATGGTCGCTCATCCAGCCTTCTTTTGCTTATACATTAGATGATTGGCTCTACCGGGGACTGGTATTTTTAGTTATTTCTTGCCCATGCGCACTGGTAGTCAGCATTCCTCTGAGCTACTTCGGGGGTATCGGAGCCGCATCCAAACTGGGTATTCTGTTCAAAGGCGGCAATTACCTAGACGCCATCACACACATCAATACTGTAGTGTTCGACAAAACTGGTACGCTGACGCAAGGCACTTTTGAAGTGCAAGCCTGCCTGACGGCAAAGGATGTGGATGAAAAGAAACTGCTGCAACTGGTAAGCAGTGTCGAACAAAATAGTACACACCCCATCGCCAAAGCCATTGCCACTTACGCCTTGCAAAAAGGCATTGCCCCGCTGCCGTTTTCCGGTGAACTGAAAGAAGAGGCCGGCTATGGGCTGGAGGCCGAGGTCAATGGACAGCATGTCCTGGTCGGCAACCAACGACTGTTGGAAAAACATGGCATACACTGCCCAGATTTCGTACAACAGGCAGAAGGAACCTTGGTTGCCTGTGCATCCGACGGACGTTACATGGGGTCCCTTCTGCTGGCCGACACACTGAAAGAAGATGCCCCGCAAGCCATAAAAGCCTTGAAAAAGCTCGGCATTGAAAATATCCAAATACTTTCGGGGGATAAGCAAGAGATTGTCACTAACTTTGCAAGCCGCATAGGCATCGCCCACGCTTATGGCGACTTATTGCCCGAAGGGAAAGTGAAACATATAGAGGCATTGAAACAAAATGCCGCCAGCCGCATAGCCTTCGTAGGCGATGGCATTAACGACACTCCTTCGCTGGCTTTAAGCCACGTAGGCATTGCCATGGGAGGTTTGGGCAGCGATGCAGCCATCGAGACGGCAGACGTAGTGATACAGACCGACCAACCTTCGAAGATTGCTACTGCCATCCGGGCCGGGCGGCAAACACGCCGCATCATTTGGCAAAACATCGTCATGGCTTTGGGCATCAAACTGGCTGTGCTCCTGTTGGGCGCCTGCGGCGTGGCAACCTTGTGGGAAGCTGTGTTTGCCGATGTAGGCGTGGCCATGCTGGCCATATTGAATGCCATACGGCTGCAGAAGATGATAAAATAACGAAGACTATATATGAAAGACGAAAAGAAATACCTCGATATGCTGGCGCGAAGAGACATACAGCCAACAGCCATCCGCCTGCTGGTGCTGGACGCCATGATGCAGGCCCGGCAATCGTTGTCGCTGACAGACCTGGACAATGCACTGGACACGGTGGACAAGTCGACCATCTACCGCACGCTGACCCTCTTTCTGGGGCACCACCTCATACACAGCATAGACGACGGTACGGGCTCCTTCAAATATGCCGTATGCCACGATGACTGTTCGTGTGCCGTAGGAGACCTGCACACACACTTCCATTGCGAACGCTGCAACCGCACTTTCTGCTTCAGCAACCTGCCGGCTCCTATGGTGAAACTGCCGGAGGGCTTTACGATAGACAGTATCAACTACGTGCTGAAAGGCCTCTGCCCCGAGTGTGCAGCCCAGAAGGACCGGGGGTAAGGAAGCGCCGTGCTCGGCTTTCGGAAGAAGGCTTCTTCTGGTGCGCAGGAAAGAAGCACGGACTTCGCAAGAGACATGCTTTCTGGGAAGCGCCCTTGTGAAGTCCGTGCCAAAACTGTTTCATGCAGGCAAACAGGCCTACAAGCCGATGACTGCCTTCTCCAACCAGTAGACCAGTATGCCTGCCACGTAGCCGACAAAGGCTATCCACGTGATGCGCTTCATGTACCAGCCGAAGGTTATCTTCTCCAGTCCCATCACTACCACGCCGGCAGCCGAACCGATAATGAGCATCGAGCCGCCCACGCCTGCGCAATAAGCCAGCAACTGCCAGAAGATGCCGTCTTGCGCCATGTCGCCTATCTCGGCCATCGGGTACATGCCCATGCAACCGGCAACCAGGGGAACGTTGTCGATGATGCTGGACAATACGCCTATGATGCCGGTGATGAGATAGTGATTGCCATTGAAGATGTCATCCAAGCCCTTGCCCACTATCGTCAGCACGCCTATCTCTTGCAGGCAAGATACAGCCATGAGGATGCCGAGGAAGAAGAGGATGGTGCTCATGTCGATGCGCGAGATGATGTTGACAATGCGCTTCTGGGTGCTGCCGTCGGCGCCGTGTTCCTGGCGGCGGTAGAACAGTTCGGTGACCAGCCAAAGCAGGCCGAGCACCAGAAGTATGCCGACAAACGGGGGGACATGCGTGAGGGTCTTGAAGATGGGGACGAACACCAGTCCGCCTACACCGACCCAGAAGACTGTCTTGCGCTGGCTCTCTGTCAGGGCGTTGTGGACGGCGTCCGTTTCCATGGATGCGCCAGAGGCCAGCGTGCCCTTAAGCGAGAAGGAGAGCAAGTAGGCCGGGACGATGATGGAAACGAGCGAGGGGATGAAGAGTTCTTTGATGACTCCGGCCGCCGTGACGAGGCTTTTGTTCCAGAGCATGATGGTGGTGACGTCGCCGATGGGCGAGAAGGCGCCTCCAGAGTTGGCGGCAATGATGACCAGCGATGCGTAGATGAGGCGGTCTTTGTGGTCGGCCACCAGCTTGCGCAATATCATGACCATGACGATGGCCGTGGTCATGTTGTCCAGGATGGCGGACAAGAAGAAGGTGAGGATGGTGATGCGCCAGAGCAGGGCTCGCTTGCTGCGCGTGGACAGCAGGTTGCGCACGAAGTTGAAGCCGCCGTACTGGTCGACGGTTTCGACGATGGTCATGGCGCCCATCAGGAAGAAGAGCGTGGTGGCCGTGCTGCCCAGGTGGCCTTCGATGACGGGGGCCGCGGCGGCGGCCAGGCCGTCGGCCGTGATGCCTGCGGAGAAGTTGCCGGGGTCGAACATGTAGAGTGTCCACGTGGCCACGAGCATGAGCAGGGCGACGGCTGCCTTGTTGACTTTCGTCACGGTCTCGAGTGCGATGCAGAGGTAGCCGATGACGAAGAGGATAACGATTGCGATGGTTATGGTTGACATAGGCGTTTGTTATTAAAGATGAATCGTACTTGCCGGGGGTATCCGGGCGGCGTTCAGAGGCCTTGCAGGAGGCGTTTCAGGACGACGGTGGCCGAGATTTCGCGGTTGGCCGCCTCGGGGATGACGATGGAACGGGGGCTTTCGATGACGTCGTCCGTGACAATCATGTTGCGGCGCACGGGCAGGCAGTGCATGAAGTAGGCCTGGTTGGTGACGGCCATCTGGCGGTCGCTGACGGTCCACGAGCGGTCTGTGCTGAGCACCTGGCCGTAGTTGTCGCCGGCGTATGCCGCCCAGCTCTTGGCGTAGATGAAGTCTGCGCCTTCGAAGGCTTTCATCTGGTCGTATTCCACGCGGGCGTGTCCGACGAACTGGGGTGCCAGCTCGTAGCCCTCGGGATGGGTGATGACGAAGTCGTAGTCGGTGGCGTTCATCCATTCGGCAAACGAGTTGGGCACGGCCTGGGGCAGCGGGCGCGGGTGCGGGGCCCAGGTCATGACGACTTTCGGGCGGGCGGTTTTCTTGTATTCTTCTATCGTGATGAGGTCGGCAAAGCTCTGGAGTGGGTGGCGCGTGGCGGCTTCCATGGAGAAGACGGGCCGGCCGGAGTGTTGGATGAACTGGTTGAGTATGACCTCGTTGTAGTCGTAGTCGCGGTCTTCGAAACGGGCGAAGGAGCGGACGCCTATGAGGTCGCAGTAGCAGCCCATCACGGGGATGGCTTCGAGCAGGTGTTCGGGTTTGTCGCCGTCCATGATGACGCCGCGCTCGGTCTCCAGCTTCCAGGCGCCCTGGTTGATGTCAAGTACGATGACGTTCATGCCCAGGTTCAGCCCGGCTTTCTGCGTGCTGAGGCGCGTGCGCAGGCTGGAGTTGAAAAATATCATCAGGAGCGTTTTGTTCCGCCCCAGTTCGACGTATTTGAAACGGTCTTTCTTGATTTCGAAAGCTTCATCCAGCGCCAGCTTCAGGTCGCCGATGTCTTGCACGCATGTAAATTTCTTCATAACGGTATGTTTTCTGTTTGATTAAGCAGGCCAAAGATACATGATTCGCGGGAATAATCCGCACATCGGGGGAAGAAAATGCGGGGCGGGGCGAATTTTCTTCCGCGCTGCCGCGTGCCGGCAGTCCGGGGATGCCTGCCTGCATCACGGGGACTTTCTGTCCGCATCACGCGTGCTTTTTGTCTGCATCACGTGTGATGTCTGTCTGCATCACGGGAGATGTCCGTCTGTATCACGGGAGATGTCCGTCTGACATCACGCGTGAAAGCCTCTTGACATCACGCGTATTAACAATCTAAAACACGCGTGATGTCGGAACCCTTTCACGCGTGATGTCAGACGGCCTCTGGACGTGCTGTCAGAAGCCCCTCCGGCGGGGTGTCTGGAGGGCTTTCGGCGGGGAGAAACGACAGAGGGGGCGCGCCAGCCTCTTCGGTTGTGCGCGCCCCCTCCGGTGTCGGTGCGGAAAGGCGAACAGTGTCCTGCCTCGATGTCCTTATTCTACCCTGCGGTACGTAGTGCGGTCATACAGCATGTAATCTCCGTCACGCTCCGTATAGCTGACGACCAGCTCGTCGCTGCTGAGGCTCTCGATGACGTACTCATCCGTATAAGACTCACCGTCTTCATAGTCCGTCAAATACAGCTTGTTGCCCGAAACTCTCCAGTCGCAATAGACTCCATCGGTTTCGTTTTGGTCGTACCAATACATGGTGCCGTCATCGTAGAACGTCATTTCCTCGTCCATATACGGCCCGTCTTCCAGGGGAATCGTCTCCCCTCCTTCCACCTCATAAGCATACTCGTACGTGCTCTGCCACCTACCCAGCAAAGCCGAAGAGCTTACGCCTCCCTCATCATCATCGCTGCATCCCGTAAAGCCCACTGCCGATACCAGCAGCATGACCATCATAATTACATAACTTTTTTTCATGTTTCATCTGAATTTATAGTAAATAATAAAGTGTTCAACGCGATAGCTTGACCGCTGCTTCACGACGGTTTCCGGGCCCATCAATCCACCCTGCGGAACGTGATGGCCTCGTAATACTCGTAACCATCCCCCTCGTCAGGCTCGTGCCATCCGAGGACCAGACGGTTGCCACTGGCCTCTTCCACAATGAATTCGTCCAAGAACTCCCCGTCGTCAATATAGAGTCTGTTGCCGGACATAGACCACGTGAAGGGCAATCGGTAGCCATCCGTCAAGTCCAACCATACGCCCGTTCCATCGGCATTAAACTCCCAGCCTTCCTCACCCTCGTAAGGAACATTGTCGTCCAATTGCCTCCTGTCTCCGTCCACCACTTCATAAGCGCTGAACGAAACCGACTCCCATTTGCCCACAACAGCGGCAGTGCTCACGCCACCCTCGTCGTCGTCACCACACGATACCAAGCCGACTGCCGCCACCATCAGCAGCAGCGTCATCACAAAAAAATAGCTTTTTTTCATACGTTTTTCCGATTAATGATTATTAATAGCGTTTGTCTTTTTCGCGGCAAATATACCCATAAAATTTAACAACGCAAGGGATTGATTAGAAAAATTTTACCAAACACCGTTCCAGACTGTTGCCCGGTTCACCCCGCACGGCTCCCCGCCCGAACGGCCGCAGCAGGCAGGCCTGCCGGACGCACGAAGGCGGGAAACAGATTTTTTTCACCCGTCATACGCAAACATACCACGATTTTCCTATCTTTGCACCGCGATTAAATAAAATAACAGTTTAACCATAAAAAACACGACAAAATCACATGAAACGCATTGCTTTCTTGGACTATGTGCGCGTGTTCGCCTGCCTGTTGGTCATGGTGGTACACGCCAGTGAGAATTTTTACGGAGCAGCAGGGACAGGCGAAATGGCCGGACCCCAGTCCCTCTTGCAGAACGAAGCAGACCGCTTCTGGGTATCCTTGTACGACGGCTTCTCGCGCATGTCCGTACCCTTGTTCATGATTATCTCCGCCTACCTGCTGGTGCCTCTGAAGGAAGGACAGAGCATGTGGCAATTCTACCGCAAGCGCTTCCTCCGCGTAGGCCCCCCCACCATCTTGTTCATGCTGCTGTACAGCACGCTGCCCTTGCTGTGGGGACAGATTGACGGCGCAACGGCCACCCGCGACCTGTCGCGCCTCCTGCTGAACTTCCCCAGCCTGGCCGGCCACCTGTGGTTCATGTATCCGCTCATCAGCCTCTACCTGTTCATCCCCATCATATCCCCCTGGTTGCGCAAAGCAACAGCCAAAGAAGAACTGTTCTTCATCGCCCTGTTCGCCTTGTCCACCTGCATGCCCTACCTGCACCGCTGGTTCGGTGAGCTATGGGGAGAATGTTTCTGGAACGAATACCACATGCTGTGGTACTTCTCCGGATTCCTCGGATACCTGGTCATGGCGCACTACATCCGCACCCACCTGAATTGGTCAAGGCAGAAACGCTTGGCAGTGGGAACCGTGCTGGCAGTGGTCGGCTGGGCATGGACGATATTGTCATTCTACATCCAAGCAGTCCCGGGAATCGTCCACTCCACCCCCGTCATAGAACTTGGCTGGGCCATGTGTACCATCAACTGCGTGTTGGCAACGGCAGGCACCTTCCTTCTCTTCACCTGCATACAAAGGCCGGAAGCTCCCCGCATCGTGACCGAACTCTCCAAACTCAGTTTCGGCATGTACCTGATGCACATCTTCTGGCTCGGGCTATGGGTAAGCCTCTTCAAAGTAAACTTGGAATTGCCGACAGGCGTGGCCATACCTGCCATAGCTTTGGGCACTTTCATCAGTTGTGCCCTGACCACCAAAATCATCTCCTACCTCCCCGGCAGCAAGTGGATTATCGGATAGGAGCAGAGAAACACATTTCCCTTTTCCCGAGAGACGGGCAGGTCAACCTCTGACCTGTCCGTCTCCTTCTATAATCCACTTATAAGTCGTTATCTCCTCCAATGCCATAGGACCACGGGCGTGCAACTTCTGGGTACTGATGCCTATTTCGGCTCCCAAGCCAAACTGCCCGCCGTCGGTAAAGGAAGTCGGTGCATTGTGATAGACACACGCCGCATCTACATCACGCAAGAAACGAGCGGCGTTGTCACTATTTTCCGTAACAATGGATTCGCTATGCTTAGAACCGTAACGGCGGATATGTGCCAAAGCCTCATCCAACGAAGCCACAGTCTTGACAGCCATCTTATAGTCTAAAAACTCAGTACCATAACTCTCGCTCGTAGCGGGTTGCAGCAAATGAGAAGGATAATGCCCGGACAAAGCTGCGAAAGCTGGTCCGTCAGCATAAATCAAGACGCTGCTCTGCTGCAAGGGGGCACACAAGGCCGGCAAGTCGGGTAAACGCTCGGCGTGGACAATCAAACAATCCAACGCATTGCACACACTGACACGACGCGTCTTGGCATTGTTGACAATAGCAGCACCCTTCAGCACGTCGCCCTCACTATCAAAATAAGTGTGGCAGATGCCTGCTCCGGTCTCTATAATGGGAATGGTAGCATTCTGTTTCACAAAACTGATAAGGCGGCTGCTTCCTCTCGGAATAATCAAGTCTACATAACGGTCAGCTTTCAGAAGACGGGCTGTGGTTTCGTGGTCAGACGGCAGCAGTTCTACCAGATGAGTATCCAGACCAAAACGCTCCAAAGCTCCGTGAATGACCTTGATGATAGCTCGGTTGGAGCAGTCTGCATCACTTCCACCTTTCAGCACACAGGCACTTCCTGCTTTCAGGCAAAGAGAAAATACATCAAAGCTGACATTAGGCCGTGCTTCGTAAATAATGCCTATCACCCCAAAAGGGACACTGATGCGCCACAGTTGCAAGCCATTGGGCAACACGCGCTCTTTCAACACCCGCCCCAAAGGCGAGGGCAAGGCTGCCACTTGACGCAACCCCTTGGCTATCTCCTGCAAGCGCTCTTTTGTCAACTTCAAGCGGTCGTACTTAGGATTAGCAACATCCATCCGCTCCAAATCCTTGCGGTTTTCCTCCAGAATATAGTCTGAATGACTGATTGCCGCATCGGCCACGGCATATAGCAGGTTATTGATAGTGTCTTCTTCTACAGCCAGCAACGAGCGGCTTGCGTCTTGAACGGCGGCAAGGGTCTGTTCTAAGTTCATCTTTAACATCTTCTTTTTCTACTCGATATACAAATAATCATAATGCACCACGGGTTTCTGGTCGTGTTTGCCCATCAATTCACTGATCTGATTCGAAGAATAGCTGCTTTTGCCTACACCTATGACCCGATTGCCTGGAGCAATGATACGCACAATGTCGTCTTTATTGAATTGTCCTTGCACAGCTATGACACCTACCGGCAAAAGGCTGACGACTTGGTCTGATAGCAAAAGCTCGGCTGCTTCTTGGTTCACATAAAGGGCTCCCTTGGCAAAACCACTGCTGTGGGCTATCCATTTTTTCACACCAGATACAGGTTGCATAGCCGGAATAAAACGAGTGTAACTTAATGACGAAAGACCTGGAGCGGCGGTGCAAGCTGCTGTTTTTTCTCCCTTCATCCTTAATTCTTCATTCCGAATGATATCTGTCAATATATTATCTCGCTTCCCATTGGCTATGATAACCGTGATGCCTTCGTCGGCCACTTTGCGGGCTATGCTTGTCTTGGTCAACATCCCTCCTCGGCCAAAGCTGGATTTAGCAGTCTGGATGCAAGAAGCAATGTCTTCCACACGCTGGATTTCAGGAATGACATGAGACGAAGGTGCTGACGGCGGCCCGTCGTAAATGCCGTCTACATTGCTCAATATAATGAGGGCTTGGGCACCCATCATAGAGGCTATCAGACCGGAAAGCTCATCGTTGTCGGTAAACATCAATTCGCTGACTGAGATGGTATCGTTTTCATTGACAATAGGAATGATACCGTTTTCCAACATGACCGTCATGCAGTTTTTCTGGTTGAGGTAATGCCCACGGGTAGCGAAACTTTCTTTTGTAGTGAGCACTTGCCCTACCGTCATGCCATGCTCCTTAAACAGCTCATAATAGCGGTTGATAAGTTTAGCCTGTCCTACGGCAGAAAAAAGCTGACGTTGGTCCACACTGTCCAACTTGCGTGTCGGACGCACTTCACTCCGCCCGGAAGCCACGGCCCCCGACGAAACAAGTATGACCTCTATCCCTGTCTTACGCACATCGGCTATCTGGTCTACCAAGGCCGACATGCGGGTCACGTCCAATGTACCATCCTTGCGAGTCAAGACATTGCTTCCCACTTTGACAGTGATACGCGTAAAAGACTTATCCATTTTATTCTCCCAAAGTCTGACTGCTACGCTCGCGAACAATGTCCATAGCTGCTTCAAAATCAACTTCGTTGACAAGCACTTGCACGTCTATGGCCGTCTCGGGCAAAGCTACGTTTACGACTAAACCGTCTTTAATGGTCGATAAAATGCCACGGTCTTTCAACAACCCTTTCACCAGTTCGGCTTCCCAAAGCGAACCTTTGAACACTTCTACCAGTTTGCTTTTGTCTTCTGCTTCTTTCATATCCGTAAGATTTTGGAGTTAATACCCTACAAATATAGAACTTTGTTTTAAGAAAGCAGAGCTTTTCGTCAAGAAAATAGCCGGACAGAAAGAAATAAGGGACGAAAGAACGTTACTCCGCACCAGAAGCAAGGCTGTCTCCCTTTAGAAGCAAGGCTGTCTCCCTTTAGAAGCAAGGCCGTCTCCCTTCGGAAACACGGCCCAATACCACAGGGTCAAAAACGACATCTCAACTCAATCCCGGCCTGCATGGGGCGTCCCCGTTGCATGAACTTGTTGCCCATGCTTTCGAAATAAAACGAAGCATAATCTTTGTCCAAAGCATTGCGCACCCAGAAGGCGACAGCCCCCAGGCCCTTCTCCAAACTGAGGCGCGCATTGAGAGTTCCATAAAAAGGCTGGCTGGCACGGTTATCTTCTGTCCAATAGATACGGCCTGCGGCATTGTAATCGGCATTGAGACGGATACGTTCGAAAAGCTTATGAGGTTTTAATACAAAAACATACTCTCCACCCACGTTCAGCGTATGCCGAGGGATGAAAGGCACCACCCGCCCACGCAGGTTCACTGACTCGTTGTCGGCATCCACCGTCAGATAATCCCGGAAAGTGGCACGAGTATATCCATAACCCACATTCATCGTTAAAGCATCTGTCAAGCGGGCAGTCACAGCAGCCTCAGCTCCCAAACTTCGGCTACGGCCTGCGTTACGGGTGACACGCCCCATGCCATTTTCAGAAAACTGAGAGACTTGTTGATCACGCGTACTCATCAAAAAAATAGCCAAATCGGCCTGCAAACGATTCCCCCATCCCGTAAGATGAGCGCCGGCCTCGTAATTCCAAGTGTATTCAGGCCGATACAAAGCCGTGGCCTTCACGTCGATGTCCACCGTCGGCATCATAGCCGTTATTATGGAAGAGATTGAAGCCAACTCCTTGCTTTGCTCCATAGCACTTTTCATGCCGTTGATAAATTGAGATTGCACCAGGTCGCTAAACATCTGTATGTTGTACCCTCCCGAACGGTATCCTTTAGCCACCGTAACGTAAACATTGTTATTTCGCCTCCACTCATACTGCACGGAAAACTTAGGAAGAAACTGCAAATAATCGTGCGACATTTTGCCTATGAGAGAAGACAAGGCTTGCATATCCTGGTCCTCCAAGTGCATAGTCCCCATAGCGATAGAGAAACCGAAATCTATGGGATCGGCCACTGAACGATAATCCAGCCACATCTTCTCATAGTCCAGTCGCAAGCCTGCGCTGAAAGAAAGTCCTTCTACCAGCACATCGTTCCACGTACTCTGGTGATAGACAGCACCACTCATCTGGGGAGTGGAGAAATCTCCCCCGATAAGCAACCGGTCATTGTGTATGCTCAACTCCATTTGCGGAGCTGAAGGCGAAGAAGGGAAAGCAGCATTGGCATTGTCTTCTATCAATTCTTGGATGCCCTGCCGTTTAAAAAGAACCGGTGCCGAAGTTTCAAGCCACTGATAAAAACCAAAAGCGCCTGTCGTCCATTGCCAACGCTTGGAAGTGGACTTAAGAACAATTTCCTCACTAATCGTATTCGAACGCTGTTCTTGCACCAAGGTAAATATGTCACGAGGAGTAAAGTCTTGATCCATGGCCATGCGGTCATTCAACCACTGATAACCCGTAATAAAACTAGCCGTAAAAGCAGAAGTTTGCCACTCAATATTCAAGCCACCGTTCAGCAGACTACGCCGATAACCACTCGGATCATTATAAGCTATCTGCCCCACGTAATCCGGCGCCTCGTCTGT
>DXCK01000053.1 GCA_019116045.1 Candidatus Bacteroides merdipullorum
CCGCTACGCGCCGCGTCCCTGACAAGCGTTGACCCATAGAGCCTTTTTTATGCTCTTTAACGGACATTTAAACGGAAGTGTTTATTAATTCAAAAGAAGCCTAAAAGCACGCGGCAGAGCGCACAGCTACAAGCAAAAAAGCTATATATTTGCTCAGCCCGGCAACCCGGGTACCCCGGCTCCGCTTCTTCCGGACGGCAGGTCGGCCTGCCATCCGAAGGAAGCAAGGCCGTTGTCCGAAGGAAAGAAGTTTCTTGCCCGCAAGGACGAAGCCCGCCGCAGGAGGTACCAGTCGCCGGCCAGTAAACTATTACCCAGACTATGTCTATGCGCAAGAATCTGCTGAACGGATTTTTCTTATCAATCATACTCTCGGCTTGCAGCGGGGTGACACCGCACATCGTCGTGGTGTGCGAAGGGAACAGCGCGGGCAACGACACCGTGAAGTGGGAAACCAAACCCGCCATCGAAGGCGAAGTAAAGGTATATGCCTCGACCGACCCCGAGAAGGCACCAGAAAGCGTACCCGTGGCCACAGCCCCCATCGCCAGCCAATGCCTCATGGTGATGAACAACGACACCATGAAGCGCTACTACTACACGCTGCTGTTCAACAACAAATACCGCGTGAAGGTCAGCTCGCGCAACGTCAACGTGCCCGGCACGCAAAACTTCCGCGACCTGGGCGGATATTCCGTCTACTCCTGCCACAAGCGCGTCCGTTGGGGCATGCTCTACCGTTCGGCCCAATTAGACCTCGACCAAACAACCACCGCCGACAAACTGCGCAGCATCGGCATACGCACCGTGATAGACCTGCGCGACTCGGCCGAACTGCTGGCCCACCACAGCATAAAGCCGCAACCCGGCCTGCAAAGAATCAACGTCCCCATCCGCTCCGGCGACCTGGCAAATATCCTGGACGGAATAGACAAACGAAAGATACAGAGCGACACGGTCTACCGCATCGTAGAACGCATCAACCGCCAAATCGTGGCCGAACACGCCCCACAGTTCCGGCAACTGTTCGACGTACTGCTCGATCCCCAGAACTACCCCGCCGTCATCCATTGCAGCACAGGCAAAGGACGCACCGGCATCGCCTCAGCCCTCATCCTGGCAGCCTTGGGCGTAGACGAAGAATCCATCCTGTACGACTACAACCTGAGCAACCGCTATTTCAACATTCCCGCCGCCTCCAGCTATGCCTACCAACTGCCCGCACCCTCGCAAGAAGCACTCACCACCATCTATTCCGCCCGCGAAACCTTCTTGAACGCCGCCAAAGACGAAATAGAGCGCAACTACGGCAGTGTAGGGAAATACCTACGGAAAGCCGTCGGACTGACCAAAGACGAACAAGAGCAACTGCGAGACATTCTGCTGGTCAACCAAGAGAAATAACGCGACCCGCGCGGCCATTCCGCTAATAATCCGTATCTTTGCACCCGAAAACAAGAGATACATTAGACTGAATGAAGACATTTGAAGAGCTCGGTGTGTCGCCGGAGATACGCCGCGCCATCGAAGAAATGGGCTACGAGCAGCCCATGCCGGTACAAGAAGAAGTGATTCCTTATCTGCTGGGAGAAAACAACGACGTAGTGGCACTGGCCCAAACGGGCACCGGAAAAACCGCCGCCTACGGACTGCCACTGCTGCAAAAGACCAACGTTAGCCTCCGTGCCCCCCAAGCACTCATCCTCAGCCCCACACGTGAACTCTGCCTGCAAATAGCAGGCGACCTCAACGACTACTCCAAATACATCGACGGCCTGCGCGTGCTGCCCGTCTACGGCGGCTCGTCCATCGAAAGCCAGATACGCGCCCTGAAGCAAGGCGTACACGTCATTGTGGCCACACCCGGACGCCTGCTCGACCTGATGCGCCGCAAGACCGTGTCGCTGGCACAGGTACAGAACGTCGTATTGGACGAAGCCGACGAAATGCTGAACATGGGATTCAGCGAAAGCATTGACGCCATCCTGGCCGAAGTGCCGCAGGAACGCAACACATTGCTGTTCTCGGCCACCATGAGCGCCGAAATAGCCCGCATCGCCAAGAACTACCTGCACGACGCCAAAGAAATCACCATCGGGCGCAAAAACGAAGGAACGGCCAACGTCAAACACATCGTCTACGTGGTGCATGCCAAAGACAAATACGAGACCCTGAAACGCATCGTCGACTATAACCCGCAGATATACGGCATCATCTTCTGCCGCACCCGCAAAGAAACCCAAGAAATAGCCGACAAGCTGATGCAGGAAGGATACAATGCCGACTCGCTGCACGGCGAACTGAGCCAGGCGCAACGCGACGCCGTGATGCAGAAATTCCGCATCCGCAACCTCCAGTTGCTGGTAGCCACCGACGTCGCCGCCCGAGGACTGGACGTGGACGACCTGACGCACGTCATCAACTACGGCTTGCCGGAAGACACAGAGAGCTACACCCACCGCAGCGGACGCACCGGACGCGCCGGTAAGACCGGCACCTCCATCGCCATCATCAACCTGCGCGAGAAAGGACGCATGCGCGAGATAGAACGCATCATCGGCAAGAAATTCGAAGCAGGACGCATGCCCACAGCCAAGGAAATCTGCGAACGCCAGTTGCTGAAGGTCATCGACGACCTGGAGAAAGTAAAGGTGAACGAAGAAGAAATAGCCGACTTCATGCCCGACGTCTACCGCAAACTGGACTGGCTCTCCAAAGAAGACCTTATCAAACGCATGGTCAGCCACGAGTTCAACCGCTTCTCGGACTACTATCGCGACCGCAAAGACATTGAAACAGCCACCGACCCTAAAGACCGGAAAGAGAAGAAAAGCCCTAAAAACGAAAAAAACGAAGGCAACCGTCGCGCAGAGCCGGGCTTCACCCGCTTCTTCATCAACCTGGGCAAAAACGACAACCTCTTCCCCAACGAGCTCATCGGGCTTATCAACTCAAACGTACGCGGCCATGTGGAAATCGGCCGCATCGACCTGATGCGCAACTTCTCCTTCTTCGAAGTAGAAGAAGAAGCCACAGCACGCGTCCTGAAAGGGCTGAAACGCGCCAACTGGAGAGGACGCAAAGTAGTAGTCGAAATGGCTGGCGAAGAAAGCGACAAAACTTCCGCCAAAGAAGTCAAAAGAAGCAGCAAGAAGAAAGACAAACCCAGCCGGGAAGAACGGGGTTACACACGCCCGCGCGGCCGTAAAGATGACTGGAAACAATTCTTCCAGCACGACGAGAACGACACACGCTGGAAAGAACCCGACTTCGAAGAAGAAGGCTGGGCCAAGCCCTCTAAGAAGAAAAAGAAATAAAGCTCATCGCCCTACAACAAGTTCTAAGAGAGTCCCTGCCCTGTGGCAACGGACTCTCTTTTTGGCATAATACAAGCGCAGGCGGCACGCCACGCACAAATCAGTGGAAAGCATCCACCCGAACTGCTAGCAGCTCCTACGCCTCAAAAAAAGAGGGTGCACCATCATCTTGGCACACCCTCACCATTTTCCATTTATCTTTTATCGCCCTCCTCCACGAAGAGCATTTGCTTTTTCTTATTAGTGTCCTTCCTTTTCAATGCCTTCCAAGGCTGTCTTAGCTAATGCGTCATTCGGGTCAATCGCAAGAATCTTGTTCCAATAATCCTTGGAAGTCTCATAGTCGCTCTGCAACAGGAAATAGTAACCCAAATACTTATAACATTCGATGATCACCCGGTTATAACGAGCATCATTCTTCGGCAGCAACATTTCTACCACCTTCTCATAATAAGGCTTAGCCAGACCTTGCGTCGTCTCAGGGTCAATAGCCGAGTTTGTACGAGCACGCCAGAAGTTACCCAGATAGCTTTCAGGAGCTTCCATAGCCACTTCTGCAAAAATCGTGTCGGCCTGAGTCAAGGCAGCCTGACGCATCTCGGGAGTAACCTTGATGGTATCCGTAGAAGTACCTTCACTGTAATACAGACGGCCTAACTGGAAAGTATTCTCCATCGTTCTTTCCTCAGCAGGCAAAGCTTCGCAATATTTCTTGTAAGCATCAATAGCCTTCTCATAGTCATCGTTGCTGGCATATGCCTCTGAAATCTGCTGCAACAGCTCAACCGAAGCCGTATCCAACTCATAAGCCTTCTCATACTGAGCCACAGCACCCTCATAGTTCTGCTGTGCATTCAGCAAGGCACCATAATAACGATAATCCAGACCGGAATAGTTAACTTCTTTCAGCTTATTGAAGAATACATCTGCATAAGTAGCAGCCTCATCATAACGCTTCAGGTCGATGTTGTTATACATGGCCAGACGGTTGAAGGCAGTATGATTGGGATTCTGCTCCAAGCCCTTGCGTGCAATCTCCAAAGAAGCCTCAAAGTCATGGTTCAAGAAAAGAGCAAACGCATAGCTCAAGATATCGTTCTCAGTAGCGAGATCCGTGTGGATAAAGTTAGCATAAGCCTTCACAGCATCACCGAAGCGGTTATTCGCATAATACACCTCTGCCAACGCCTTATCAGCCTCCAAGTTATCCGGAGCAATCTGCTTCAGCTCCTGCAGTTTGGCAATAGCCTGAGCCGGACTGGCCGACTTGTAAGCTCTTGCATACTTCAAATAAGCCTCGAAGCAGTTGGGGTCAAAATAAATAGCCTGTTCATACAACTGGCAAGCCTTACCAACGTCTTTCTTGTCCAAAGCGATATCACCTTCCAACAAAGAGATACGCGGGTCTTGCTTATCAGCCTTCTTAGCCTTCTCAAGCAGTTCATTCATTTGCTCATCTTTCTGTGCTTCCCGATACACTTGCGTCAAAGCCAAAATCAAGTCAACATTCTTCTTGTTCTTGCCTTTCACCAAATCCTCGGTCATATCCCACGCCTGTTTCGGGTCTGTCTTAATCAGTTCTTTCACCTGATTCACACCAGCCTGCCACTCAGCAGCCGGCGTCTGCGCGGAAACCATACCTGCAAACAGTAAGCCTACGCAGCACAACACAAATCTACTTTTAATCTTCATATTTCTCTCTTATAAAAAAACAATTCATTCATCTTTCACGTTCACCACCCGCACAGCTTGCGTTGCCGGCAGCAGACCCGATTTCTGGATAATCAACTGCCCCCGGTAAGAAGTAAGGAAGCCCGAAAATCCCCAACACAACCCATTACGCGGGTCATTCACCAAGACATACAAGTCACGTGCTAAGGGATAATCACCATTGTACAGATAATACTGGTAGGGTTTGAAACTATTCAGTACCGTCGGCTGTGTGGAGTGGCTGACCGACATAACGTGCACTTCCTTATTAAAAGAAAGTCCCGTGCTGTCATTCCGGTCGCTCAGCCAATTCACACCAACAATGCCTATGGCACCAGGTGTCTTTGCGACGAAATTTATAACCTCCTTATTCGTCTTCAAGGCACTCACATTACCCGCCAACTCTTTACCATGACAAATGGAATCTATTGCAAAACGCACCGTACTTGAATTTTTATTATCAAACACCAGTTGGATATCACCCAGCCGAGAGTTTGGATAAATGTCTTTCCATCGGGTCTTTGTTCCTGTCAATATATCACGGATGGCGCTTACACTAATCAGAGTGTCAGGATTGCTCAAATTGGAAATCAAAGCCAAACCATCCGTTGCAATCTTAATCTGTTGAGGGAAAAATTTACGGCTATTGAAAGAATACAATTCCTCAGGTGTCAGCCTGCGACTGGTAATGGCCAGTCGCAGGCTGTCTTTGAGTAAGAGGTTGACAGCCTCTACCTCTGTCACATAGTGTGGGACAAGATCCGCCAACGGATAAAGGGACTCAAAGACGAAGATTTCTTCCTCCACAATCGGTTGAAAACTCTCATCAGCAGCAATAGCTACCGTCCCAGACGTATAAGTATCCGTGCGTCCATCTTTCGGTGCCTGCCTACAAGCAGCAAGCACCCCAATCAACAAAAAGAACAAAAGTCCAAACTGTCTACCTCTTTTCATAAATGCATACGCCTTAATTACTGCAATCTGAACGTTACAGGCAACGTATATCTTACGGAAACCGCCTTACCATTCTGACGGCCCGGAATCCACTTCGGCATAGACTGAATCACACGCACGGCTTCTTTATCCAGTGAGGGGTCAACACCACGCATCACTTTAATGTCGCGCACGCTACCATCAGAACCTACAACGAATTGACAGATAACACGACCTGATATACCATTTTCCTGTGCAATAACCGGATAACGGATATTCTTGCTCAGATAAGCCATCAGTTCTTGCGGACCACCGGGGAACTGAGGAGCCTGTTCTACCATATCGAACACCTCTTCTTCCACGGGAGCTTCCGTAACGACTTGCTTCAGGTCGGCAATATCTACACCGCCTTCTTCATCCGTACCTTTCACATCCGCAATAGAGATGGTCACCTTGGTCTCATTCAACTCTTCCTGGCTCTTTAATTGATCATCCTCGTTCACTTCTTCGTCCTTCTTAATGACAGGAGCTGTGAACTTAATAGAACTCTTCAATGCAGGAGGAGGAGGAGCTACAGGCTGTACTTTCTGAACTTCTTCTTGTTTTACTTCGGGTTCTTCCAACTGAGAAAGTGTGGTTACTTCAGTCATTACTTCCTTTTTCTCGGGCGTAACCATCGTAATCAACTTCGGGATAGAGAAACCCACCAATGCAATCACAATAACCAATATGACGGAGAACGTCAATCGTCTCGGTGCACGGGCACGCATCTCATACGCACCATATTCCTTATTTCTGCCTTCAAAAATGAGGTCACACCATTCGCGAGAGGTCAAATCTATTTTTGCCATAATCTACTTCTTTAGGTGTTACACATTTTATTGAGCAAGGTTTTCTGCACCGTAGGCACCTTGGCTTTCGAAATTCTTAATCAAGAAGTCGTCACCATCAGCCATATCAGCGATTACATACTTACCGATATTGCAAATCTGCATTTCATCCAGCGCATCGATCAGATTCTTATAAGAAGCCTCTCCCTGAGCTTTGATGATTACCGTAGGCGTATCATCACCGCTTTTGATTTCAGAGAGTTGCTCTTTATAGTCATCTTCCGATATTTTCAAGTCTGCTTTTTGTTGCTTCAATTCATTTACCTTCTGCACAGCAACACGATTACGACGGAGAAGCATAGCACGGAGGCCATCAGCCTGATACGAAGTTTCCTTCAGCGAGTTGAAGTCCTTGTAGTCAGGTTCCCCCTCATAGTAATACAACTTGTCATCACCCGCCAGCAAAAGCGTAATAGCTTGCGAAGCCTTTACTTTCGAACGCTGTTCGTCAGTGATATTCTTGTCGTTACTCGGCATGCTTATTTCCATTGTCTGAGGTTTACTCAGCGTAGTACACAGCATGAAGAAGGTAATCAGCAACATGTTCATATCCACCATCGGCGTGAAGTCCACACGGACGGTCATCTTTTTCTGTTTGCTGTTGCTCTTCTTGCCGCCACTTTCTTGTATTTCTGCCATATTCGATCCTTTCCAATTTATTCTTCAGATGTCGTCTTCAGCGTAGTGATCAGGTTATACCTGTTCTCGCGAAGATCCTGAAGAGAGTTCATAACATCTTTAATAACTGAATAAGGAGTGGTGGCATCCGCTTTAATGGCGATTCGCAAATCTTTATTGATGGCCCGTGCGTTGCGTACCCACGCCTTGAACTGATTGTCCAAGCTATCTGTGGGAATACCAGCATCGGTACTCTTCAACAGTTCGCTTTGCTTTTCTTCTGGCTGAGCAAGGAAGGCTTTCATATTTTTCATGGGCACACCGAAAGTGCTTGCCACCATGAATTTCTTAGTCTCCTCAGCCGAGAATTGCACTCCATATTCCTGTCCCATGGCACCCAGCAGTTGCTCCAGGTCGCCCTGTTTATCCAGGCTCATGAAGACTTTTCCATCCTGTGCAATCAAGATCTGAAGAATATTGGTTTCAGGAATCTTGATTTCGGACACAGAGCCCGGCACATTGACCTTGACGGGTTCCGGTTTAACGAATGTAGAAGTCAACATGAAGAACGTCAGCAACAATACTGTCACGTCACTCATCGCGGTCATGTCGATGAATGTGCTTTTCTTTTTGATTTTGACTCTACCCATAATTGTAAATTAAAAAAATGAGAAACTAAGACTGGAAGTCGGCGAAAGACACGAATGTATCTTCCGGCCTCTCCGTTTTATAATTTACTTATGCGTAGCGGCAAATGTCTGTACGATAGAGAAGCCTACTTCGTCAAGAGCGAATGTCAGTTTATCAATCTTATTCGTGTAGTAGTTATAAGCAATTACGGCCAATGCACCAGTCAAGATACCGAAGGCCGTATTAATCAAGGCCTCAGAGATACCTTGTGACAGAGCCATTGAGTCAGCAGAGCCACCGGCAGCCAAAGCAGCGAATGAACGAATCATACCGATAACCGTACCGAGCAGACCCATCAACGTACCCAGCGTAGTGATAGTACCAATGATAGGCAAGTTTTCCTGCATCATAGGCAATTCCAATGCAGTAGCTTCTTCCAATTCCTGTTGGATAGCCAATTGCTTCTGGTCTTTCGACAGCACGGTATTGTTTTCCATTTCAGAATACTTCTGCAAAGTTGCACCTACAACATTAGCTACAGAACCACGTTGTTTGTCGCACAAAGCCTGAGCCTGAGCCATATCGTTGTTAGCCAAAGCCACCTTGATATTAGCAACGAACTTAGCCAAAGAGCCATGACCGAAAGCAGCACGGATAGCGAAGAAACGTTCAATAGACAAAGCGATAACAGTCAGCAACAGGGTCTGGATCACAGGCACGATCACACCACCTTTATAGATAGTTCCCAGGAAGTTACCGGGCAGCGGGTGGTTGTTCGGGTCGTTGTTCATAAAGTTAGCAGGATTACCCAGCACCTGAGTGTAAATCAAAACGGCTACGATGAAGCAGCAAACGATTACAATCCACGCAGACTTAATACCTCTGAAGCCCACGTTCTTTTTTTTGTTTTTTGTTTCCATAACAAATAAGATAATGAAATTAATTAATAAAAAAATATAGGAACTTTTGTTTTTCACTCTTTGACATTTCCTCTTAACAAAGGCTTACAGTGCAATACTTGCCAGGCACGAGGAAACGGCGCATAAAGCATCTAAAAACGCGACAAATTTAACCTATTAATTCATATATGTCAAACAAAGTATTGCATAAAATCTGTTATTATAGGATATTTTAACGCTACTGACACCCTCCTGGGGCAAAGAATCCGAACTCTCCGCATGCTTTCCGACTCTATTACGAGATAAGATTGAGACTATACACCTGGTTTCATCATACCAGGAATCAGAGGCTTCAGTCGGATAAAAGCAACTCATGAACCAAATGTGAAGCGTGTGCATATTTCTCAATAATAAAAAGAACATAGCGGATGTCCACCCCGATTGTCCGTTGCAACTGAGGTTCGTAACAGATATCCCCACTCATAGCCTCCCAATTACCGTCGAAAGCCAGTCCCAACAGTTCACCACGTTCATTAAACATAGCACTACCAGAGTTGCCACCAGTAATGTCATTGTTAGAAATAAAGCACACTTTCATCTGCCCATCTTGATCAGCATAGCGTCCGAACTGGCCGGACAAGAATAGCTTCAACAAATCGGGCTGAAGGGCAAAATCGGCATTGCCGGCATGCGACTTTACTTTCTCCAATATACCCCGCACGGTGGTATAGTGATTATACTCCACCCCATCTTGAGGGCGGTAACCACATACGGTACCGAAACTGAGCCGAAGGGTAGAATTAGCATCGGGATAAAAATTACGCTCATCATACATACGCCGTACGGCTGCATTGAGCAGACGTTCACCCCGCCTGATTTCGCGCGAAGGTTCACGGACTTGATAATTCATCTCAAAAAGTTGTGCCAACAAGTCTATGCTCAACGTAATGGCCGGATCCTCGTAAATATGATAAGTAGTATCCCGTTCTAAGAAACGTTTCAGCCCCCGGGGCGAAGTCAAGTCCGAACGAGCATAAAGCGTGTCCGCATAGGCACGAGAGCTGCCTCCGTACAGAGTGTCAATTTCTTGAAAGAACACAGGCCAATAAGCCGAATCCACCCGTGCACGATAAACATCTATCATGGAAGCGAACACCTCTTTGTCAATATCCACGTCCAAATTGGCATATTGCTCCACGATGTTCTCCAGACCAGCCACTACGGCATCACGTTCTCCCTCAAAATCGAAATTCAGGATGGAAAGAGCCAACTGTACCAGTTCTGGGCCATTGAAGAAAGACTCCGTAAAGTAAGCATTCGCCCGGTCAACCTCCCGCCGTTCTCTATAATTCGTCTCTAAATCAGTAAAAAGAGTAGACAATCTTTTGCGTTCGCGCGGTGTATTTTCTATCCAACGGCACAATTCCTTTTCCATCGCCTTTTTCTTATCCAATACATGCAGGCGACGGATGGCCTGATTCATGCCGATGCTGTTTTTCCAATAATTTGAACTTTCATCATACTTAGAAGCATACATCAAACGGATACTGTCATTACGGTCCATTTCGCGTTTCCAGATAGCTTGCTTCACGCCACGTACATCTATCTGTGCCTGGTTGACACCCTGCATCATCTCTTCGATGCCAAATGATGACAAATATCGCTCAGTCGTACCCGGATAGCCCAAGGTCATGCAAAACGAACCTTCGCGATAACCATCCAACGAAATGGGGGCGACATACGCAGGACGATAAGGCACGTTATCGGCCGAATATTCAGCAGGCAAGTTTTCTTGATTAGCATAGATGCGAAAGACACTGAAATCTCCCGTATGACGCGGCCATTCCCAGTTATCCTCTTCCCAGCCGAACTTACCGACCGACGAAGGTGGCGCAAACACCAGCCTTACATCGTAATAATCCCGATAGACAGAAAGCCAAAACTCATTGCCGCCATAATAGGCATCGACAGCACCTACCGTGGTCGAATCACGCATCATCACCTCACGCCCGATAGTCCACATCACAGAATCAATAGCCAACGAACGCTCAGCCTCATCCATGCCAGGCTTCACGGCAGAAAGCACGCGGCGGGTCACATTCTCTTGTCGGATCAAGAAACGGACAAACAACTCAGGGCAAGGAATTTCTTCGTCCCGGTTATGCGCCACGAAACCGTCTCTCAGGTAATTATGCTCCATGGTGCTGCGTTGACGGATACTGCTAAAGCCACAATGATGATTAGTCAGCACCAGCCCCTCACGACTCACGACAACGCCCGAACAGAAACCGCCAAAACTGACCACAGCATCCTTCAACGAAGGGCGGCGAGGATGATACAATTGCTTGGCCGACAACTCCAGGCCGAGTTCCTTCATCGTGCGGCGTGTCTCTTTATTCAGGTCGCCCAGCATCCACATGCCTTCGTCGGCCCGACTTCCTACGGCCAACAACAGACAAGACAAAACCACCAACGTTTTCCTCAACTTCATATATGATTTATTTGATTTCTGTACATCAAGCTATTCCCGGCCGGACTTTTTCCTGAAATGGCTTCCTATCACCGGCCACTGCGACAATGGCAGGTCACGCTTCACCACAAATGCCATGAAGAGCAGCAACAGGAATGTGCGCCAAACCAGACGCCACACCACATTGTCCACCGGCAGATACTCGCCCGCCAGATAAAGCACGGCTGCCAAGAGCACATAGCTCCCAATGGAACGCAAATCATAACGGATAGGATACTTCCGCTGCCCCACGAAATAGGACAGCAGCATCGCCACCCCGTAGCCCGCAAATCCGCCCCAGGCGCAAGCCATGTAGCCGTAGCGCGGCACCAGCAGAACATTGACGGCCACCAACACCACGCAGCCCGCCAACGAGAACCAGGCCCCCCAGCGGGTCTGATCTATCAGTTTATACCAAAACGACAAATTAAAATAAATTCCCATGAATATTTCGGCAGCCATAACGATGGGCACCACGCGCAACCCCTCCCAATAATCCGGACCAATGAGGTATTTAAGCACATCCAGGTAGAACATCACGGCCAGGAAAGCCAGCAGGGTGAAGATGATGAAGAACTTCATAGCCTGGGCATAAACCTCGCGATTATCCTTATCACGGCTTTTCCCAAAAACGAAAGGCTCGTAGGCATAACGAAAGGCTTGTGTCAGCATGGCCATAATCATGGCTATCTTGGCAGCAGCACCATAAATACCCAGTTGCACGGGGGCAGCCTCCGGATCTGGGTAAACATAAGGGAAAATAATCTTATCGGCCACTTGGTTCAATATGCCAGCCAGGCCCAGCACCAACAGAGGCAGGCAATAGCCCAACATACGTCGCAGCAAAGCACGATCCAAGACGTAGCGGAAGCCATGAAGCTCAGGCCACATACAGATCATCACTGTCGACGTACACACCAGGTTGAACAAAAAGGCATAAGCCACATCGTCGCCGTCCAACACGACATAATACACCAAGTTAAGCAGAATATTCAGAAGGATGAACAATAATTTCAGAGCGGCAAACCGGAAGGGCCTCCGTTGGTAACGTAAATAAGCAAAAGGAATGCTCTGCACTGCATCCATAGCCACAACAAGCATCATCATGCCCACGTACCAAGGATGCTCGGCATATCCCAACCAACCGGCAATGGGATGCAAAAACCCCAATCCCAAAGCCAGGAAAAGCAATGCGCCACTGCCCACTGCCAACAACGTGGTAGAATAAACACGCATCGGTTCCTCACCTTCACGATTGGCAAAGCGAAAGAACCCCGTCTCCATACCGCAGGTCAACAGCACCAACACCAATGCGACCCAAGCATAGATGTTGGTCACCACTCCATATCCACCCGTTTGCGCCGGCAGTGCCAACGTATAGACAGGAACCAACAAATAGTTCAAGAAACGACCCACGATACTACTCAGACCATACACGGCAGTATCTTTTGCAAGCGATTTCAAACCAACCATAATTTTTTATTATCTAAGCAAATAACTGATAATTTATCACGATGGCACACAGATGACGCTGATAGAGCAGAAGACCGCAGATTTTAAGAACTTGTTTAAATATTCATTTGACTGTCATTCTGAACGAAGTGAAGAATCTCCCGATGCGATAAAAGTATTCAGGAGAAGTTTCGACTCCGCTTCGCTCAACATGACAAAGAGAGCGATTTTTTAAACGACAAGCTCTAACAGACAGATTAGAAAGAACGGTGTAAATCTGTTCCACCTGCGTCATCTGTGTGCCACTAATTTCCATTTAAGCCAACCAAACATCCACATCCTTATTGACATAGGACACGTTCAGAAATTACCGAACAAATCCCGATGTTCCTCATACCTGTTCTTACCCAAATGACGGTAAGCCAGTTCTGTCACTTCACGCCCACGGGGAGTACGTTTTAAGAATCCTTCTTTGATAAGAAACGGCTCATAAACCTCTTCCAACGTACCCGGGTCTTCGCCCAAAGCCGTGGCAATGGTTGTCAATCCCACCGGACCACCACGGAATTTGTCGATAATTGTTGTCAACAACTTATTGTCTATCTGGTCCAGACCATAACGGTCGATATTCAAGGCTTCAAGGGCAAAGATAGCAATCTCCGTATCAATACTGCCCGACCCTTTCACCTGAGCGAAGTCACGCACGCGGCGCAACAAAGCATTGGCTATACGGGGCGTTCCCCGACTGCGCGAAGCAATCTCCTGAGCCGCCTTGCGCGAACAAGGCACATCAAGGATGCCGGCCGAACGCAAGATGATGCCTGTCAACACCTCGTCATCATAATACTCCAGATGCAAATTGATACCAAAACGCGCCCGCAACGGTGCAGTCAGCAACCCGCTGCGTGTCGTAGCCCCCACCAATGTAAAGGGATTCAGGTCTATCTGGATGCTGCGTGCCGAAGGCCCCTTGTCTATCATGATGTCAATGCGATAGTCTTCCATGGCCGAGTACAGATACTCTTCCACCACGGGCGACAAACGATGTATCTCATCAATGAACAAGACATCATTCGTATCCAAGTTCGTCAAGATGCCAGCCAAATCACCGGGTTTATCCAACACAGGCCCCGAAGTCACCTTGAAACCTACCCCCAGCTCATTAGCAATGATGTTAGAAAGTGTCGTTTTCCCCAGCCCGGGAGGCCCGTGCAACAACACATGGTCCAAAGCCTCCCCCCTCAACCGGGCAGCCTTGACAAAGATACGTAAATTATCTACCACCTTATCCTGCCCGCTGAAGTCCTCGAAACGCAATGGACGCAAGGCGTTCTCAAAGTCACGTTCGCGCCCGGTCAAAGGGTGCTGGTTGCGTATGTCGAAATTTTCGTCTTCCATTCGTCGGTTTACTTTGCCTGCAAAATAACGAATTTATTTTCATATTCGTATCATGCAGGCAAGCATTTTGGCAGATTCCCGGTCAGGAAAAGAAAGCTTTAGA
This sequence comes from Candidatus Bacteroides merdipullorum, assembly GCA_019116045.1. Classification (GTDB taxonomy): domain Bacteria; phylum Bacteroidota; class Bacteroidia; order Bacteroidales; family Bacteroidaceae; genus Bacteroides; species Bacteroides merdipullorum. Next base: position 14,460 of record DXCK01000053.1, read on the forward strand.
ACTTCCCATAGCCTCAACACATCAAATGGCGGTCATGTAACAACAACCGCCATTCCAAACAATATAGCAAGAAAACACTTCTGCTT
>DXCK01000054.1 GCA_019116045.1 Candidatus Bacteroides merdipullorum
ATGGTGTAATGGTAGCACAACAGATTTTGGTTCTGTTTGTCCAAGTTCGAATCTTGGTAGTCCAACTCATACAAATTGTTTATTGGATGGAAGGGACAAGCTGAAAGGCTTGTCCCTTTTATTTTTATTCCTTTTTCATCATTCTGCTTTTTATTTCTCATTATTTTCATTACCTTTGACGGAAATGTCGGCGATGTGCATACGTTTTCCTTCCATTGAACCGGGAAGCTGCAGAAAACTGCATTGAAAAGGCTTAAATGAAAAATCCATGAGCATCTATTTGACTATCAAGACACGGTGCAGCAGTGCCGCTACATTCGGCAAGCTGTTGAAGGTCGTTGCACGTCGCCATCAGGTAACGCTGACCCATTCACGCGATAAGTTTTCCCTTTCTATATGCCGCCTGGGCAACATGTCTTTCTCCTATCAGACCGATGAAAAAAGTGGAGAAATAGCCCTTCTCGGACGTTGTTGTACCACCCCGGCAGGGCCGGGATTCCACAAAGAAGCCGTAGAACTGGCCGATGAGATTACCGACCTGAACGGATACGATTTCCGCATAGAAGACGAAACCGGCTACTACCGCAATAACGATTTCCACCGCTTGCGCAACAATTATTTTTTGCCTTGGCTGCGAGACATCCTTTCCCTGTGCCGGAAGCAGAAAGACGGTGAATACCTCTCGCTGGCTGTGGGCTGGGACGATGAAGTCTACCTGCCTTCCGACAGGAAAGGCCTGTTGATAACCCCTCTGGGCTTTTTCAACATCTCAAGCCTCTTGGCACGCCTCAAACATCCGGGCGGCCTGGAAGGCTTTGCCGACGAATTTTTCGTCTGGCCCCACGAAGAGCGTGACGCCTTGTTCTACCGGAACTCGGCCTTGAACGCCTTGTGGGAAGATTGTTGCTTTATGCCTTCCAAGCGCAGCGCGGAAGACAAAGAAACCAATGCCTTTATTCTGGACAATCTCGAACAAGCTGCCCGTCTCGATTCCCGCCTTCCTTTCCCGAAAGAAGCATACCTGAAGCTGTGCGAATGTGCAGACTACGAGCCGATAGACCTGTCCGGACTGCCCGAGCTGCAGACCGACTACCCCATCGGCTACCGGAAAGGCGAGCTGATTTACCGGCTGGGGAACCTCGAGTTCAGATTGCCGGGGCAGTTCATCTATTTTGAGAAGAACGGCACGCACGGCTACGAAGACCGTGCCGACACGAACTGGCATGTGGTGCAGCTACTTGCCTATTCCTACGAAGATGGTGAACTGAGCTATGTGGAACAAGAAGGATGGACGTTGCTGGAAGAGCACTACTTCGAGGGCGGGGAGTACCGCCTGTATGACCTGGGCGACGGGCAAAAGGACGGTGAATATGCCTGCCAGTTGCAGGTGTTGACCGACCATCAAATTTCACTTTTCACATTCTTTTCTAACAGCCTGGAAGAAACGATACGCTTCAGCCGGAGTTTTGCCGAACGCATCTCCACCCTCTGAACGGGCATAAAAAAAGGGCTCCGCTGAGCCCAACCTTTGTTAACCTTAAATCTAATACTATGAAAAACACATTGCAAAGGTACGCATATTTATTGTAACTGCAAATTTTCCATCCGAAAGTTCTTGATTTATAACATATATTAGCAAGAAGCTCCCACTTGTTAAGAAGCTGTTTAAAAATCGCTCTTTCTGTCATGTTGAGCATTGTTCTCCCCCGCCAAACGGGGGAGCAAAGAGGGGGTTGAAGCGTAGTCGAAACATCTCCCTAATACTTTTCAAGCGCGTAGTGAGATCCCTCGACTGTGCTCGGGATGACAGGAAAATGAATTTTAATCAGGCTCTAAGCTTGCTAAGTATCCCGCCTGCATTTGTCTCCTTTTCCCGCAAAAAGCCGTATCTTTGTCGCACAAAAGTGAAATTTCAAAAACAAGAAACATGTCCATGAATCCAGATATTGTCCTCACCCCCATGATGAAGCAGTTTCTCGACCTGAAGGCCAAGCATCCCGATGCCATCATGCTTTTCCGCTGCGGGGATTTTTACGAAACCTATTCTAACGACGCCGTGGTGGCCGCCGACATCCTGGGCATCACCCTGACCAAGCGCAACAACGGCAAAGGAGGACAAACCATCGAGATGGCCGGATTTCCACACCATGCGCTGGACACCTACCTGCCCAAACTGGTCAGGGCCGGCAAGCGGGTGGCCATCTGCGACCAACTGGAAGACCCCAAACTGGCCAAGAAGCTGGTGAAGCGAGGCATTACAGAATTGGTGACCCCCGGTGTCTCTATCAACGACAATGTGCTGAACTACAAGGAAAACAACTTCCTGGCGGCCGTGCATTTCGGCAAGGGAGACATCTGCGGGGTAGCTTTCCTGGACATATCCACCGGCGAATTTCTGACTTCAGAGGGTAAGCCCGACTATGTGGACAAGCTGCTGAACAACTTCGCCCCCAAGGAAGTGCTGTTCGAGCGGGGCAAGCGTCCGATGTTCGAAGGAAACTTCGGCAGCAAGTTCTTCACCTATGAACTGGAGGACTGGGTTTTCACCGAAGCCACCGCTCGCGAGAAGCTGTTGAAACACTTCGAAGTGAAGAACCTGAAAGGATTTGGGGTGGAACACCTGACCAACGGCATCATCGCCTCGGGCGCCATTCTGCAATACCTCATCCTGACGCAACACACGCAGATAGGCCACATCACCTCACTCTCCCGTATCGAGGCCGACAAATACGTCCGCCTGGACAAGTTTACCGTGCGCAGCCTCGAACTGATGGATTCCATGAACGACGGAGGCAGCAGCCTGCTCAGTGTCATCGACCGCACCATCAGCCCCATGGGTGCCCGCCTGCTGAAGCGTTGGCTGGTCTTCCCCCTGAAGGAAGTCAGGCCCATCAACGAACGCCTGGATGCCGTGGAGTATTTCTTCCGCCACCCCGACTTCCGCAGCCTCATCGAAGAGCAGTTGCACCGCGTGGGCGACCTCGAACGCATCCTCTCCAAAGTAGCGGTTGGCCGCGTTTCCCCGCGCGAGGTGGTGGCGTTGAAGGTGGCCCTGCAGGCCATCGAACCCATCAAGGCCGCCTGTCTCGAAGCCGACAATGCCAGCCTCAACCGCATGGGCGAGCAGCTTAACCTGTGCCAATCCGTGCGCGACCGCATCGACCACGAACTGAACAACGACCCGCCCTTGTTGGTCAACAAAGGCGGCGTCATCCGCTCCGGATTCAACGCCGAACTGGACGAACTGCGCCGCATCGCCTACTCCGGCAAAGACTATCTCCTGCAAATTCAGCAACGCGAAAGCGAACAGACCGGCATCCCCAGTCTGAAAATAGGCTACAACAACGTCTTCGGCTACTACATCGAGGTGCGCAACACGCATAAAGACAAGGTCCCGCCCGAATGGATACGCAAACAGACCTTGGCCAATGCCGAACGCTACATCACGCAAGAGCTGAAGGAATACGAGGAAAAAATCCTGGGTGCGGAAGACAAAATCCTGTCGCTCGAGGCACAACTGTTCAACGACCTGGTGCAATCGCTCGTCGAGTTCATCCCCCCCATGCAGATAGACGCCACCCAACTGGCGCGGCTGGACTGTTTGTTGTCCTTTGCCGCCGTGGCGCAGGAAAACCGCTACATCCGTCCCGTCATAGCCGACGATGATGTGTTGGAGATACACCAGGGGCGCCATCCCGTCATCGAAAAGCAACTGCCCATCGGCGAGGCTTACGTGGCCAACGATGTCCGCCTGGACACCGAGTCGCAGCAAATCATCATCATCACCGGCCCCAACATGGCCGGTAAGTCCGCCCTCTTGCGCCAGACGGCGCTCATCACCCTGCTGGCGCAGATAGGCAGCTTCGTCCCCGCCGAGAGTGCACACATCGGACTGGTGGACAAGATCTTCACCCGCGTGGGGGCCAGCGACAACATCTCCGTGGGCGAGTCGACCTTCATGGTCGAGATGAACGAGGCGGCCAACATCCTCAACAACCTCTCGCCCCGCAGCCTGGTGCTCTTCGACGAACTGGGGCGCGGCACGTCCACCTACGACGGCATCTCCATCGCCTGGGCCATCGTAGAGTATATCCACGAGCATCCCCGTGCCCGGGCACGCACGCTTTTCGCCACGCACTACCACGAACTGAACGAGATGGAGAAGAGCTTCTGTCGCATCAAGAACTACAACGTGGCCGTCCGCGAGGTGGACAATAAAGTGATTTTCCTGCGCAAGCTGGAGCGCGGCGGCAGCGAGCACAGCTTCGGCATACATGTGGCCAAGATGGCCGGCATGCCCAAGAGCATCGTGCGGCGGGCCGATGAAATCTTGAAGCAACTGGAGCAAGAGAACCGTCAGACGGGCACCGTCAGCGGCAAGACCATCACCGAGGGCGCCTCTTCGGCCGGCGGCATGCAGCTCAGCTTCTTCCAGTTGGAAGACCCCGTTCTCTGCCAGATACGCGACGAAATCCTGAACCTCGACGTCAACAACCTGACGCCGCTGGAAGCCCTGAACAAACTGAACGACATCAAGCGCATCGTGCGGGGCAGATAATCTCTTTTTGCCCTTGCGCTCCATCGGAAAGGAAAAAAATTGTCAAACGGGTCGTACCAAAGTCGCTCCATGTTCGTTTCTATAGCGTCGAACTTCAAACGAACTTGGTACGAGCCGGGTACGAGCCGGGTACGACTTTGGTCCGGCTTGTTTCGGGTGGGGGTGTGAGGACGATATGCTGTTGAAAAATGCTTACTTCAGTTGGTTCGTCTGGAATTAAAGCTTATTTTTGCGGAAGATTGAGAGGTTAAAAATCGTTGTCTCTGTCATGTTGAGCGTAGTCGAAACATCTCCTTCTTGCGCTGCCAGACGGACAGAGACCTTAGGGAGATTCTTCGACTACGCCCTACGGGCTCCGCTCAGAATGACAGATACCTCATTCTCCTTTATAGTATAAACTAATTATGAACAGTTACTTACCTACTTAAAAAAATTGTAACTTATCATGAAAGCAACGATTGAATGGGGCAGATTTTTCTGCGGTTGGCATTTGCTGTTATCTTTTTTCTTGGTCTTGTGCATGTGCTCTTGCAGGCAAGAGGTGTCGGTTGAGAAAGATTTTGCGGTATCGCAGACCCTTCGTCCTTCTTTAAAGAATTTTCAGGAGATTATAAAGGTTGGCCATATCTATGCGACGGCCGATTATATGGTGTTGCATAATGTGTATGACAATGCAACCGATTTCTTTTATGTATATTCTCGTCCTGAGCTGGATTTCCTTTATTCTTTCGGGCATAGGGGAAATGGGAGGAATGAATATATGATGCCTGTTGTCATTGAGAATATGCCGGGCAATCGGTTTGCGTTTAGGGATCATGCAACAGATGCGTATGCCACATTCCTTTTGACAGATTCCGCGGCTGTTTTGTCGGATGAGGTGCGGCATCCGGTCACTGACGGGCGTTTCTTTTGGGAAATCAATTATGTGGCAGACGGGCAGTATCTGCTGAAAAGGAGCAGCAGCAGTTTGTCGGCTCGTGAGTTGTGGAATTTGGATGATTATCTGCTGCTGGATGAGTTGCCCAATACGTTTCGTTTAAAGGAAGAGTTGGGTGATGCTTATTCTACGGAGTTTGATGATTGTTGGCTTTCTGTTTCACAGAACTGTTTTGCGACGGCCTATTTCTTTATCAATCGGTTGGAGTTTGGTAGGGTAGAGAATGACAGTTTGAAATTGAACAGTTTCGTGGGTGTGGCAGATGCTCCTGATTTTCATTTGTTGGGCAATGCACGTTCTGGTGGGAAGTATGAATACGATGTGGAGCATAACATGGTGCATTACGAAGCCCTGACATCGACCTCTGAGGGAGTATATGCCCTATATGCCGGTGTCCCTTGGGGAGAGTTGGATAAGCGACATTCTTCTGTGATAGAATTTTATCATTGGGATGGAAAGCCCGTCAAGCGCTTTCTTTTGGAAGAGCCGGTATCTGATATTGTGGTAGATGAAGCCCGGAAATTGATTTATGGGATTAATTTGGATTTGCACGAAGATGCCATTCTGGTTTTTGATTATGGTCCATCCTGAACAATTTCTTACCTTTCCTTTGCCCACATCTTTTTGTTTGTAGGTTGTTCTTCCGAATATTGTTGCTTAATTTTGTCGTAACACTAAGGGAAAAAATGATGGAACGTATTCGGAGATTTTTATTGGTAGGCATTGTATTGGCAATCATGTTGACTGCCTGTTTTGTTTGGAATCGCCAACGGGGCAGCATGTCCGATTTGATGTTGGCCAATGTGGAGGCTTTGCAATGCAAAGGTATAAATAATATCTCTACCAACCCCAATATTATAAGTTAATTGACTTATAAAACGAGAAAATAAGTGATTTGGCTTATTACGATACATTATAAGTCTTAAGTCTTAAGTAGGTAAGTAGATGCTGAAATTTAACTTATACTATACAAAGGTAACTGATTTCTCCTCCTCCGGGGGAGGAGGAGTACCCGTAGGGGGAGGTGTAGGGAGTCTTTTGTACTGCCGGTTTACCGCTACCA
>DXCK01000055.1 GCA_019116045.1 Candidatus Bacteroides merdipullorum
CTTACTTTGCAGACCAAATCAGATTCTTGGAGAAATTGATTATTAACGCTAAATCAAAATAACAAAAATGTACGTATTATTAGTTATCTTAATGCTGATAGCAGCAGTGTTGATGTGCTTCATTGTATTGATTCAAAACTCCAAAGGGGGAGGTTTGGCTTCAAGTTTTTCTTCGTCCAATCAGATTATGGGCGTGCGCAAGACTACTGACTTTTTGGAGAAGACTACTTGGGGACTGGCTGCTTTCATGGTAGTGATAAGCATTGTTTCAGCTTATGTATTGCCTACGGGACCGCAAAAGGGGGATGTCATTTTAGAGCAAGCCCAGCAAGAGGAAAGCACGAATCCTTATAACATGCCTCTGGGAACGAATGCACCTCAGACTGAAGTGCCGGCAGAGACGACCGCACCGGCAGATTCTAATGCCGCTAACTAAGACGAAGGCGTGTTATCTTTGTTTGAAAAAATAGAGAGGGTTGATGTCGGCGTAGGCATCAACCCTTTTATTGTACATGCAATTATTTAAGTAGAGAAGAAAATGACAGGACAATTGAAACAAAAGTTGAATGATTCTAAAGCTACTCGTTGGGGAGCGCTGGCCATTGTGGCTTTTACTATGATGGCTGCGTATTATGTGAACGATGTGGTTGCGCCGTTGAAGTCGATGCTGGAAGTGGAGTTGGGTTGGTCAAGCTCCGATTACGGTTTCTATACCGGCGGCTATAGCTTCTTGAATGTATTCTTTTTAATGCTGATTTGGGGCGGTTTGATTCTGGACCGTTTCGGCATACGCTTTACGGGCAAACTGGCTACTGTGCTGATGGTTGTTGGTACGGCTCTTGAGTATTATGCCATGACCGGTTTGGTGGGGCCGGAGGCTGAGCTGTTTGGATGTTCGGAACTGTTTGGCTATCAGATAGGCGTGTTCACCGCTTTCTTGGGGTACTCTATTTTTGGGGTAGGCGCTGAGGTGGCCGGCATTACGGTGACCAAGATCATTGCCAAGTGGTTTCATGGCAAGGAATTGGCTACGGCCATGGGTTTGCAAGTGGCTTTGGCTCGTATTGGTTCGCAGGCGGGATACGCTGTGGCCATACCTTTGGCTCGTGCCTTCCAGATAACAACGCCAGTCATGGTGGGATTGCTGTTGCTGGTGGGTGGACTGGTTGCCTTTTTTGTCTTCGCAATCATGGACCGGAAGCTTGACAAGCAATTGGAGGCTGAGGCCGTAGCTTCCGGAGAAGCAGACCCGGCGGAGAAATTCTCTTTTAAAGATGTGAAAAACATTTTGTGCAATCCGGGTTTCTGGTTGATAGCCTTGTTGTGCGTGTTTTTCTATTCATGTGTGTTCCCCTTCCAGAAGTTCGCTTCCGAATTCATGGTGCTGAAGTATGGCATCAATGAAAATGTGGCCGGTACGATTGCCGGCCTGCCCGCTTTGGGTGCTCTGTTTCTGACTCCCATCTTCGGAGGATATATTGACAAGCGCGGTAAGGCCGCTTCCATTATGTTGCTGGGTTCGGCCATGCTGATAGGGGTGCACTTCATCTATGCTCTGCCGGGCATCAGCTATTGGCTGGTGGCTATTGTGCTGATGATAGTTTTGGGCATTGCCTTTTCGTTGGTGCCTTCGGCCATGTGGCCGGCTGTGGCCAAGATATTCCCTCTGAACCAGTTGGGGACGGCTTATTCGTTGATTTTCTTTATACAGAACATTGGCCTGTGGGGAATCCCTACGCTGATTGGCAAGGTGCTCGATGTATATTGCATCGTAGGTCAGGATGAGAAAGGTGGGAATATCTATGATTATACCATTCCTATGTGCATCTTCACGGGCATTGCCTGTTTGTCGCTTCTGGTGGCTTTCCTGCTGAAGCGGGCTGACAAGAAGTATGGTTATCAGTTGGAAGAGCCTAATATTCATTGAGTGGCGTGATGCCTTGTGGGGGAGATGAGCCGTTTGCCGAAATATAATTTGCTTGACGCTGTTCCTGTGCGTAGTACGCATGTGGTGACGGAATGGGAGGATGAGTGTGCTGTTTTAGCTTATCCTCGTTTCAAGCGGGCATGGGTGCGTCGTTTTTTCTTGCCCAAGGGGATGTCTCCTTTTATCCGTGTTCGTTTGGAAGAGCATGGGACGGCGGTCTGGAATCTGATAGACGGCCGGCGTAGGGTGAGTGAAATCGTGCTGTTGCTGTCGGAACATTTTGGGGGAGAGACTGGTTATGCTTCCCGTGTCACTACTTATCTGATGCAATTGCAGAGAGACGGCTTTATCCGTCTGCTGGCTTCTCCGTCCTGAAGGGGCGAGGGGGACTGTTTTTTTAAAGAGGCACATTAGCGTTCTCAAGAGGGATTTGGGACGCGTAATGTGCCTCTTTCGGTTTTTCTTTTCTTTGTTGGCTATCGTTCAACTTTAATCAGTCCGCCTGTGGTCGTGTCGAACAGCACCTGGATGGTGGAGTTTTTATTGAACAGCACGGGTGCCAGGTATTCGATGGTGCCGAATTGGGTGACGGGTGCTTCTGTCTTCAATAAGGTATTGTTGCCTTGGCGCAGGATGATTCGTGCGCGGCCTGGAACTCTGTAGGCAACGCCTTCCAAGCTTTCTTCTTTCTTCTTCTTTTTCCCTTCAGGTTCGGCAGCCGGTTCTGGCAGAGGGTCCAGGTTGGTGATGTTTAGGTAGTAAGGCTCTCCGGCTAAGTCATCCCAATCCAGCAGGCCCAGTTTGCGTGAGAAGCGGAAGAGGACTTTGTCTTTCATTTCTTCGGGAGTCGTTTTGAGGCGGATGGTCTTGGTCTCTTCGGTCGTATGTCCGGTGAACATTTCTGTCAGCGAGCGTTCTTGCAGTTCCAGGTTGTCCAGCATCAGCTTCAGTTGTTCTCCGTCTCGCGGCGTGTTTTCTGCTTCGCCGCGCAGCAGTGCATTGCGGCTTTCCCGTATGTTGTAGATTTCTTTGGCTATCAGCTCTGCCTGTTTGGCGGTGGAGTTGGCCAGCAGTATTTCTTCAGTCAGGAAGCGTTTGGGGTCGGGCAACTGTTTTTTCTTGTCGGGCGCGGGTTCTTCGGCTTGTTGGGGCTTTTTGCCACTGAGGGGTCGGTTGATAGAGCGCACGATGCCGTCTTCCGTCAGTTCCATAAGGGGAGCGACGGTTTTGTCTTTCAGTTTCACGAAATAGACGTTGTCTTTGTCCGGCACGCCTGTTGTCTGCATTTGTATGTTGTCCAGCGTCCAGTATTCGCTTTTTTCGCCCGATATGTTGTTCAGTTGCAGGTATTGTCCGGCGTATTGGCAAAGATTGCCGGGTGTATAGGTGTGCTTGGTCACTTCCAGGCTGAAGATGATTTCGGTTTTGGGCAGCATGTAGGTGACTCCGTAGTCCTTGCCGCGCATCACGCCTATGGTGACTTCGGTTTGTGCCACGGCCGGGAGGGTGGCAAGCATGAAGAATGTTGTGGCTAACAGACTGTTCTTTCGGTTCATTGTCTTTTGTTTATTAGGTTTATATCTTGTCCATAGACAAAGTTAGTCAACTTCCGGTTTGCACGTGTTTCCGTTTATGGTTTATTAACGAATACGATGCATACGGGCTTGTTTACGTGTATGTCTTGGTGTGTGTCGTTCAGCAATCCCGTCCGGGTGTCGCGCCTGTACACCTGGATGACGTTGTCATCGCGGCAGGCGGCCAGCAGGTATTTTCCGTCGGGGGTGATGCCGAAGTTGCGTGGGTGTTTGCCTGTCGGTTGGTAGCCTGCTGGCGTCAGCGTACCTTTTTGCGGGTGGATGGTGAAGATGGCTATGCCGTCGTTTTGCAGGCGATTGCTGGTATAGAGGAATTGTCCGTCCGGACTGACGTGTATGTCGGCACTGCCGCGTGCGCCCGTGGTGTCGGCAGCGATGGTTTGTATCGGGGTCAGTCGTCCGGCTTCGTAGGCGAAGGCAGTGACGACGCCGGACAGTTCGCCGATGAGGTAGGCGTGCCGTCCGTCTGGCGAGAACGTCAAGTGTCGGGGGCCTGAGTCGGGGTTGACGGGAACGATGGTTGAGTCGGGCGAAGGAACCAGTCCGTTTCCTGTCACGTCGAACCGCAGCAGTCGATCGGCGCTGAAATCTGTGGCAAAGACATATTTCCCGTCGGGCGAGAAGACCGTGCAGTGTACATGCGGCTCGTTTTGCCGGATACTGTCGGGCCCGTTGGCCGTGCCGTGGAACAACGTGTCGGCTGGAGCCGTTGTGCCGTCGGCATGCAAGGGGAATACGGATATGCTTCCACCGCTGTAATTGGCTGTCAGAACCATACGTCCGTCCGTAGCTACGTAACAGGGGTCGGTGCCGAAAGTAGGATGGCGGTCAAGCAAGCGCAGCTTTCCCTCGGCCGGGTCGAACGCCAACAGGTTGAGCATGGCGCTGCTGTCGTTCATCTCGCTGACGGCATAGACGTGTTTCAGGTCTTCGGATACGGTCAGAAACGATGGATTGGGCAGGGCGATGGAGTCCAACAGTCGGCTTTCCCCGGTGTCTCCATTGAAACGGAAGGAGTAGATGCCGTGGCTGTCCCCGTCGTTGTAAGTGCCCACCAGCAAGGTCAGCCCATCAGCGCCGCCACCCGAAGGGCGGGAGGTGCATGCCCCCATGCAGCATGCAAGCAGAAGGAATGGCAGTGTTTTCATTTTTGCAATTTGAATGTTCGTGCGGACAAAGGTACGTAAATTTGCCGAAAAACATTCCGGAAATCTTCGTTTACGGCACACAGAAGCCCCGGCTCTTGTTCGGGACGGGCGCGGCTTTTGTTCGGGATGGGCACGGCTCTTGTCCGTGAGCAGCAACCGCTTCTTCCGTCCTCCGGGCTGACGAGATATTTTCCGGGCCGTTTGGGATGGAATATCAAAAATAATGCGTACCTTTGCTGCGAAAAACAAAAACGCACCGTCTTTTACAGACGACCGATTCATGGGCTTGACTGGATTTGACAGCGGGCAGAAATGGTAGGTAAGCATGCAGTGCTTCGTTGGCTGGCACTTAAATCTCAGTCTTCGAAAATTTATCTGGCGAAAACAACTACGCTCTCGCTGCGTAATCGAAGTATAGTAGATTAGAGCTTAATTCCGGCACCAGGTGCTGGAACGAGACATCACTCGGAAGCTGTGGCTCCGAAGCATTCCGGTCAAGTGGTGCAGTCATATCGGAGATAGTCGGCATCGGCCTCGCAGTGTCGGCGAAATCTTTAGAGGATAAGGTTGCGGTTGATGGCTTTGGTTCTGCCGCAGCACGAAAAATTAGGCAAAGATAAGCATGTAGAAAGCTTATGATTTCCTCGTTTGGACGAGGGTTCGACTCCCTCCAGGTCCACGAAGCAAAAGAGACGCCGGGGCAGCTCCAGAAAAAGCTGCCCCGGCGTTTTTCTGTTCTTTTACGTAAGAAAAGCCGCCCCGGGAAAAGGAATTTTCGATAATACTTCTTACCTTTGCGCATACGAACAACCAATCGATTCTAAAAACATATAGTAATTATGGCAACACCCGAATTCAAGTATGCGCCCATGTTCCAGTTGGGCAAAGACGACACTGAGTATTACCTGCTCACCAAAGATGGTGTGTCGGTAAGCGAATTTGAAGGGAAACCTATCCTGAAGGTAAGCCCCGAAGCACTGACGATGTTGGCCAATGCGGCTTTTCGCGACGTCAACTTCCTGTTACGCCGTTCGCACAACGAACAGGTGGCTAAGATTCTGACCGACCCCGAAGCCAGTGAAAACGACAAGTACGTGGCTCTGACCTTCCTCCGCAATGCCGAGGTAGCCAGCAAAGGCCAGCTTCCTTTCTGCCAGGACACCGGCACGGCTATCATTCACGGTGAAAAAGGCCAGCAGGTCTGGACGGGATTCTGTGACGAAGAAGCTCTGTCGAAAGGCGTCTACAAGACCTACACGGAAGAGAACCTGCGCTACTCGCAGAACGCACCGCTCACCATGTACGAAGAAGTCAACACCCGTTGCAACCTGCCTGCCCAGATTGACATCGAGGCTACGGAAGGCGACGAGTATAAGTTCCTATGCGTGGTGAAAGGCGGTGGTTCGGCCAACAAGACTTATTTCTATCAGGAGACGAAAGCCCGTATCCAGAACCCGGGTACGCTGGTGCCCTTCCTGGTGGAGAAGATGAAGACATTGGGCACGGCCGCTTGTCCTCCGTATCACATTGCTTTCGTCATCGGTGGTACTTCTGCTGAAAAGAATCTGCTGACCGTAAAACTGGCTTCTACGCACTATTACGACAATCTGCCGACGACCGGCGATGAGACGGGACGTGCCTTCCGCGACGTGGAGCTGGAGAAGCAACTGCTGGAAGAGGCCCACAAGATTGGTTTCGGCGCCCAGTTTGGCGGCAAATATTTTGCCCACGACATCCGCGTCATCCGTCTGCCGCGTCACGGTGCTTCTTGTCCCATCGGCTTGGGCGTGAGCTGTTCGGCCGACCGCAACATCAAGGCGAAAATCAACAAGGACGGCGTCTGGATTGAGAAGCTGGACGACAATCCCGGCGAACTGATTCCCGCCGAACTGCGCAACGCAGGCGAGGGAGGTGCCGTGCGCATCGACCTGAACCAGCCGATGAGCGAAATCTGCAAGATTCTGTCTCAATATCCGGTAGCTACGCGTGTCAGCCTGAACGGCACCATCATCGTGGCTCGTGACATCGCCCACGCCAAGCTGAAAGCCCGTCTGGATGCCGGCGAAGACTTGCCGCAGTATTTCAAAGACCATCCCGTGCTCTACGCCGGCCCGGCCAAAACGCCTGCCGGTATGCCTTGTGGTTCGATGGGCCCGACGACGGCCAACCGCATGGACCCCTATGTGGATGAGTTCCAAGACCACGGCGGCTCGATGGTGATGATTGCCAAGGGCAACCGCACGCAGGTGGTTACGGATGCTTGCCAGAAGCACGGAGGTTTCTATCTGGGCAGCATTGGCGGCCCGGCTGCCGTGCTGTCGATGAACAGCATCAAGAGCATCGAATGTGTGGAATACCCGGAACTGGGTATGGAAGCCATCTGGAAGATTGACGTGGTCGATTTCCCAGCCTTCATCTTGGTGGACGACAAAGGCAACGATTTCTTCAAGCAACTGAAGCCGTGGAACGGCGGTAAGTGCTGATGACAGGCCGGAAGGCTCGTTGATAAATAAAAAGCGTGGAGGCTGCCCGAGTTGCTCGGAGCGGCCTCCACTTTTTTCACGCCAACAACCGACTGGTTGCGGCACCAACAACCGACTGGTTGCGACACCGGCAACCAGCCTGTTACGAGACGGGTGCTTCAGAATTGCTTGATGACCCGGGCCGGGACACCTCCCACCACAGTGCGGGCGGGCACGTCTTTCGTCACCACCGCACCGGCGGCCACTATCGCATAGTCACCTATGCTGACGCCTTGCAGGATGGTGGCGTTGGAGCCGACCCACACGCCTTTTCCCAACACGATAGGGGCGGGGTAGGTGTGCAGGCGGTCTTCGGGCTCTATACCGTGGTTCAGGGTGGCGAAGACCACGTTGTGGCCTATTTGGCAACCCTCGCCCAAGGTCACTCCGCCGTGGTCCTGGAAATGGCAGCAAGCGTTGATGAAGACATGCTCACTCACCCGGATGTTCTTGCCGAAGTCGGTGTAGAAAGGCGGGAAGACGCGGAAGGTTTCGGGGACGGTATAGCCGAACAATTCGGACAGGAGCGCACGCACTTCGGCTGGTTCGTAGTAAGCTGTGTTCAGCCGGAAAGTGATGCGCCGTGCTTCGCCGCTCATGGCGTCCATGAATTGGTGTATTTCTTCACTGTTCAGGGCTTGCCCAGTCTTTACGTATTCCAAGAAACTGTCTAATGTCATAATCGTATCTTTATTTTTCCGGCAAAGGTAGGGAGCGGTGCGGGAAGAATGGGTATATAAATTACGGTTTCTACAACCATCGTTCCACAATCTCTTCCGTGCGCCGCCAAAGCTCCTGCATCTGCACGTGGCGCGTGTACTTCTCCGACAGAGGCTTGGCGTGCCCGCTGACGTTGAGCGTGCCCGTGCGCTGTCCGGCATCTTCGTCCAGCAGCAGGCGGATGGCCGTGTCGGCTCCCTGGCGAGGCGTGCGGATGAAGGGGCGGAAGAGCAAGTCGGTCAGCGGGTCGAACCACATGTGCATGGTGATGATGTCCGTCGACACGATGCCCGGGTCGGCAGCGTTGACCACGATGCCCCGGTCGCGGACGCGCTCGGCCAGGTCGATGGTGAAGAGGGTCAGTGCCAGCTTGGTGTTGCTGTAGATGGGGATGCGCCAGAAGCCGCCCCGTCGTCCGCGGGTGAAGAAGTCGGGGAAGTCCAAGCAGCCGATGGCGTAGGTGCACGACACCATGTTGACCACGCGGCTGCCCGCGTGCATCAGCGGCAGCAGCTTGCGGGTCAGCAGGTAGGGCCCGACGTAGTTGACGCTGACCGTACGTTCCAGTCCGTCTTCGGTGATGTGCAGGCCTGTCTCCATCGTGCCGGCGCAGTTCATGAGCAAGGTGATGGGCTGCCCTTCCTGCAAGAGAACGTTGGCAAACTCGGCGACCGATGCCAGCGAGGCGAGGTCGAGCTTGCGCACTTCTATCTGCAAATCCTGATGGCCGTGCATCAGCGTGCGGCGCACGGCTTCGGCCTTTTGCTTGCGGCACGAAGCCATGATGACACGGTAGCCGGCCAGGGCCACGGCACGGGTGATTTCGGTGCCCATGCCGCCGTCGGCTCCGGTGATGACGGCCAGACGTGGGGTGGCGTTTTGGGGTTGATTACTTTCCATCATGGGCGGCTTGACGTTTTTCTATCTGTTCAATTTCTTTCTGCAGGCAGGGCGGCAGTGGCTCGTTGAGGCGCTGGTGGCAGGCCATGTCGATGGTGTACATGCGTGCAATGCAGTAGTTGCTGTGGCGGCACTGGCAGCGTGCGTCTTCTTCGGCCTTCATGCGGTTGACGAAGCCAGGCTCGTTCAGCAGGGCGCGGGCCATCTGCACGGCCTCGAAGCCGTGGTCCAGCACCTCGTCTATCTTGCGGCGGGAGACGAGCCCGCCCACGTAGATGAGCGGCATCTTGATTTCTTTGCGGAACTTCAGGGCGTCGTCCAGAAAGTAGGCTTCCTTGAAGGGCACGGTGGGTATCATCCACTTGCCCACCAGGCGGACGCCGTACTTCAGCCACCACGTGGTCATGTAGTGGGTCATGGTGCGTATGGGCATCTCGCTGCGCATGACGTACATCGGTGCCTTGCTGACGAAGCCGCCGCTGAGCACGAGGGCATGGGCGCCGCTCTGCTCCAGCCGGTGGGCCACTTGCAGGGTCTCGTCCAGCTCCATGCCGCCGCGGAAGCCGTCGCGCATGTTCATCTTGACGATGACGGCCATGTCGGTGCCGGCGGCTTGCATAACTTCTTGCATCACCATGTCCATGAAGCGCATGCGGTTCTCCAGCGAGCCGCCGAAGAGGTCGCTGCGATGGTTCGTGGCAGGGGAGAGGAACTGGCTGATGAGGTAGCCGTGGCCGGCGTGTATCTCGACGGCATCGAACCCGGCTTCGCGGGCCAGGCGGACGGAGCGGCCGTAGGCGCGGGCCATTTCGGGCAGTTCGTCGGCGCGGAGGCCGCGCACGAAGGTGGGCGAGTAGAGGTTGAAGCCGGTGGAGGCGCCCACGGGCGTGCAGCCGCAGATGCTGCGATGCGACATGTTGCCGCAGTGGCCCAGTTGGATGCCGGCGGCGGCGCCCTCGGCGTGGACGGCGTCGGTCAGTTGGCGCAGGCCGGGGACAATCTCGGGGCGCATCCATAGCTGGCGGTCGAAGGAGAGGCCGCTGCGGGTGACGGCGGCGTAGGCCACCGTGGTCATGCCCACGCCGCCTGCGGCGACGGAGCGGTGGTAGTCGAGGAGTTGCTGCGAGGGCTTGTTGCCGGGGCACATGCTCTCGAAGGCAGCCGAGCGGATGGTGCGGTTGCGCAACGTCAGCGGGCCGAGGGTGATGGGGGTGAATAGCTTGCTCATGATCAATTGAAAACTTATTTAATGAAGAATGAAGAATGATGAATGAAGAATGGCACTGTGCGCACAGTGAAGAATCTCACCGGAAACAAGGGCGCGTCGACATTCATCGTTCTTCGTTCTTCATTTTTCATTCTTCATTCTATATTAATATATGTATGGTATGATTCGTTTCCGTTTGCCGACGGCTTGGGCGCCGAATTCTTCTACATACCTATTATATATGGCGTGGGCGCGGGGCACGAGGTTGGCGGCTGTCCACCAGACGAAGACCCAGGCGGCGGGCGAGGTGGTCAGGATGGCGAAGCCCGTCCATTCCACCAGTTCGCCCAGGTAGTTGGCCGAGGTGACGTAGCGGTAGAGGCCGCGGGCGGGCAGGTAGTGGCGCGTGTCGCCGGGGCGGCGGAGGTGGCGGATGACGTGGTCGGAGTGCAGGTTGATGCCCATGCCGATGAAGAAGAGCAGCAGTCCGGCGATGGCCTGCGGCTCGAGCAGGTAGGCCCATCCGGTGTCGGGCGATATGGCGGGGTACCAGAAGAGGCCGCCGGCTTGCATGATGCCGTTCAGCACGTTGAACACGACGCCCATCAGCAGGATGGACAGGGGCATGCGGCTCCGGCCTTTCAGCAGCAGGGGGAAGATGAACGAGCGTTGCAGGTAGTGGAGCTGGAACAGCAGGAAGAACAGGTAGGCGGGCATGGCGAATCCTACGCCGCTGCGGGCCCAGAGGATGAACATCGTGACGAACACGGGGGCTTCCATCAGCACCCAGCCCAGGCGGTTGTTGACCGACGGGCCCCATTGGGCGGTGCGGAAGATGCCGTAGCCGGCGCGGACGAAGTAGAGGGCGATGAAGACGGCGAGCGCCACGGCGGACATCGCCCAGAGGAAGATGTGGAAATTTTCTTGGCTCATGGTCTTGATTTTGAACGCGCAAAGATACGGAAAGATTGGCGAATATCCGCGCGCCGGGGGCAAAAAAAGGGGAGACGGGCGTGTGCCTGTCTCCCTTGGAAAGTGTCCTGAGCGGCGGTTGCGGGTCATCCGAAGGTGCCTTGGCCGCTGTCATCGTCGTCGGTGCCGCCGGTGCCGGTGCCGCCCGGGGTGGGCAACTGTCCCGTCTGTTTGTAGTCCAGGTAGGCTTTGGTGGTGGGGAAGGTGAAGCCTTCTTCGACCACGCCGGCGTTTTCAAACACCAGGCCGTTGCGGATGTCGGCCATGAGGGCCTTCGACGGGGTGAATACGATTTTGATGTTCTTAATCATCGTGGCGGCGTCGAACTGGGTGAGGTCTTCCACCCCTTCGCTGCCGAAGGAGATGCGCAGCCAGCCCAGTTCGCCCAGTTGGACGCTGTTGCCCTGCTGCAGTTCGTGGACGATACCGTCGCACACGAGGTTGAAGGTCGATTCGGCTTCGGTGGGGGCGGTCGTCGTGTTGCGCGTCACGACTTTGCAGACGGAGCGGGTTGTCAGGCGGTTGGTGATGGAGGGGATGGCGTGCCATTCGGTTTCTGCTTGCGGGTTCGATGGACTCTTGCGCTTCTTGGTTAATTTGTATTTAAAAGACATGACGGTGATGTGTTTTAAAGGGTAAATATTTGGTTAATTCAATCTTTTTTACTCGATTTGAAACGCGCAGTAGCGTCGTCAAAAACGCGCAGTAGCGGAGTTAAAAATGCGCAGTAGGGCGTTTTCAACTGCCCAGTATCGCGTTTATAACTGCGCAGTAGGGCGTTTTCAACGGCGCAGTATCGCGTTTTCCGGCGCATCCGCAGGGGCAAAGATAGTCATTCTTTCGGAATATGCAAGGGGACGGGGCGGGTTTTTCGCGGATATTCGTAACTTTGCCGCATGAAACCGCAAGAAGATATCCAAAACCCCGCTGCGCATCTCGAGCGCCAGCAGTTGCTCCTGCGCATGGAGTATGAGTACGAGAAGGCCGAGTTCCAGCGGCAGACCGAGACGATGGGCGTGGCCCGCAAGGTGAAGCGCGGCCTGTGCTGGTGGCCCGTCAGCGTGGGGCGCAACTACTACAATTCGCTCAACCAACTGGTGCTGGAGGTCGTGCGCACGCAGGACACGGACATCGAGCACAGCTTCGAGTTCGGACGACCCGTCGTCTTCTTCCGCCAGTCGGCCGACGGCGGGCTGACGTACTTCCCCTTCCAGGCCACCGTCTCCTACGCCGACGATACGCGCATGGTCCTCGCCATGCCCGGCATGAACGCCGTGCTCGATGTGCAAGGCGCCGACGCTGTGGGTGTGCAACTGTTCTTCGACGAGACCTCCTACCGCACCATGTTTGAGGCCCTGAACGACGTGGCCCGCGCCAAGGGCAACCGCCTGGCCGAACTGCGCGACCTGCTGCTGGGCACGCAGAAGCCTGGCTTCCGACAGCTCTACCCCGTGCGCCTGCCCTGGCTCAACCCCACGCAGGAGGCAGCCGTCAACCGCGTGCTCTGCGCCCGCGACGTGGCCATCGTTCACGGACCTCCCGGCACGGGCAAGACCACGACGCTGGTCGAGGCCATCTATGAGACCCTCCACCGCGAACCCCAAGTGCTGGTCTGCGCGCAGAGCAACACCGCCGTCGACTGGATATCGGAACGCCTCGTCGACCGCGGCCTGTCTGTCCTGCGCATCGGCAACCCTACGCGCGTCGACGACAAGATGCTCTCCTTCACCTACGAGCGCCGCTTCGAGGCACACCCTGCCTACCCCGAGCTCTGGGCCATCCGAAAGGAACTCCGCGCCCTCCAGGGCCGCGCCCGCCGCTCTACCTATGCCGAACGCGAGGCCCTGCGCAATCGCCTCAGCCGCCTGCGCGACCGCGCCACCGCCCTTGAGGTGCAGATAAACGCCGACCTCTTCGACTCGGCACACGTCATCGCCTCCACCCTCGTCGGCGCCAACCACCGGCTGCTGCACGGACGGCGCTTCGGCACCCTCTTCGTCGACGAGGCCGCCCAAGCCCTCGAGGCCGCCTGCTGGATAGCCATCCGCCGCGCCGACCGCGTCATTCTGGCCGGCGACCACCAGCAACTGCCCCCCACCATCAAGTGCCCCGACGCCGCCCGGGGCGGGTTGGAGCGCACGCTCATGCAACGCCTGGCGCAGACCAAGCCCGAAGCCGTCAGCCTCCTTCGGGTGCAGTACCGCATGAACGAAGCCATCATGCAGTTCTCGTCCCGCCGCTTCTACCAAGGGCTGCTCCAGGCCGACCCCTCCGTCCGCCACCGCGGCATCCTCGACCTCGACACACCCATCGACTGGATAGACACCACCGGACTCGACTTCAAAGAGCAATTCGTGGGCGACACCTTCGGACGCATCAACCGCGACGAGGCCGACCTGCTCATTCGCCACCTCGAAGCCTACGTCACCCGCATCGGCACCGCCCGCATCCAGGACGAGCGCATCGACTTCGGCATTATCTCGCCCTACCGTGCCCAGGTGCAATACCTGCGTAGCCGCCTCCGCCAGAGCGCTGTCCTGCGCCCCATCCGAGACCTGCTCGCGGCGAACACCGTCGACGGCTTCCAAGGGCAGGAGCGCGACGTCATCTTCATCTCCCTCGTCCGCGCCAACGACCAGGGGCAAATCGGATTCCTCGGCGACCTGCGCCGCATGAACGTAGCCATCACCCGCGCCCGCATGAAGCTCGTCATCCTGGGCGAAGCGGCCACGCTGGCCCGCCATCCCTTCTATGCCGACCTGCTGGCCTACATCCGCCGCCTGCACGACGCAGAGCAGGCATGACGGTTCTGCAAACAAAAAAGCGGGCGACCCCGGTCGGGGCCGCCCGCTTGCTTTCACACAGGCATGGGTCAGTTATTCTCCGGGCGGAGCTTACGCACCGTCACGGCCGTCTGCCACATTTCGCTTTCGCGCAGGGCCTTGAGCTCGGCGTTCAGCTTCTCGCGGTAGTCGGGCTGCGAGTTGCTGTCGATGGAGATTTGCGCCTCGTTGCCGCTCTTCACGCTCTCATAGAGCTTCTGCATGACGGGCTTGATGGCGTCGTGGAAGGGACCCATCCAGTCCAGTGCGCCGCGCTGTGCCGTGGTCGAGCAGTTGGCGTACATCCAGTCCATGCCATTCTTGGCAAACAGCGGCATGAGCGACTGCGTCAGTTCCTCCACCGTTTCGTTGAAGGCTTCGGACGGGGTGTGTCCGTTTTCGCGCAGCACCTCATATTGTGCCAACAGCAATCCCTGAATAGCGCCCATCAGCGAGCCGCGCTCGCCGGTCAGGTCGCTGTAAACCTCGCGCTTGAAGGTGGTCTCGAACAGATAGCCCGAGCCGATGCCGATGCCGAAGGCCAGGGTGCGGTCGGTGGCGCGGCCGGTGGCGTCCTGATAGACGGCATACGAGCTGTTCAGCCCGCGGCCTTCGAGGAACATCGTGCGCAGCGACGTGCCCGAACCCTTGGGGGCCACCATGATGACGTCGATGTCTGCGGGCGGGATGATGTGCGTGCGCTCCTTGTAGGTGATGCCGAAGCCGTGGCTGAAATACAGCGCCTTGCCTGCCGTGAGGTAGGGCTTGATGGTGGGCCATACGGCAATCTGCGCGGCATCGCTCAGCAGCATGCACACGATGGTGCCGCGCTGCGCAGCCTCTTCGATGGAGAAGAGCGTCTCGCCGGGCACCCATCCGTCGGCCACGGCCTTGTCGTATGTCTTGCCTTCGCGCTGGCCCACGATGACGTTGAATCCGTTGTCGCGCAGGTTGCATGCCTGTCCCGGGCCTTGCACGCCGTAGCCCAGCACGGCAATCGTCTCGTCTTTCAGTATCTCACGTGCTTTCTCAAGAGGAAATTCTTCGCGGGTAATCACATTCTCCATTACGCCGCCAAAATTCATTTGTGCCATTGTTTTCAGTGTTTAGTAGTCATTAATTATACATGTATTTGGTTCTCTTCAAACGTTATTTTCGAGCGGCACACGGTTTCGGTGCCGTTCTTCCGTATCTCCACGTTGCAGGTGTCTTCCCCCGCCTCGGTCTCGAGGTAGAAGTCGAGCTGGTCATCGTAGTAACTCTCGGCCACGTAGGCCATCTCGAAGCGGCGGATGCGCTTCTGCCTGTACTGTTCCAGCGGGAACAGGTCGAGGATATGCTCGATGTAGCGTATGCTGTTCACATGGCCGTTGATGTCGATGTCGCTGTATTTTGCCCGCAGAGAGGCTGCCGGCCTTTCGGCATGCACCTTGATGCGCGAGGGCTTGCCGATGGGGCAGGGCGCGTCGCAGATATACTCCGTGATGCTTCCCCCGTTCACTTCCAGCAGGTCGATGGGCCGCCGGGTGTGCATGTTTATCATGGCCCACACCGAGCGTGCATAGCCCAGGGGGCGCCCGTCTTTGTCCAAGATGGCAAAGTTGCGGTCGGTGAAGAGGCGGTAGACATTCTCCACCCATGTCTGCACCGAGAACGGCTCGTACTGGCAAGGCATCTCGGTCATCTCGATGGCCAGGCGCGAGAGCACCCAGGTGTAGTTCTCTTCGTTCAGCGTGGCCATGCCGAAGCCGCGCTCCTCGGCGTGGAAGCCGGCACAGTTCAGCAGGTGGTTGCCCAACACGCCCAAGGTGAGCCGTCCCGTGAAGTCTGCGTGAAACGGTTCCACCACAAACGGATAGGTCCCTATCTTCTCATTGGTTGTATTCATGATTCTTGCTCTTTGGATTGACGGTATTTGGCTTCGCGCTCGGCCAGGTATTCATTGACCCGCTCGATGCAACTGGTGGTGATGGCCACCCGCCCCGAACGTACGAACTGAAGCACACAACCCAGTTTCTGCAACTCGTGGTAAAGCTGCGTGATTTCTTCGCTCATGCCGTTCATCTCCACAATGGCGAACACAGGATTCACCTCGACGATGCGGGCATGGAACTGGCGGATAACTTTCGACACCTCGTGCTTGTTCTCCAACACCGGGGTAGTCAGTTTGTAGAGGGCAATCTCGTGCTGGTAGATTTCGCTGTCGGTGAAATAATGCGCTTGAAGCACGTCTATCTTCTTCGAGATTTGCTTCACCACCTTCTCAATCGTGTCTTTGTCTGTCCATGCGGTGATGGTGTATTTATGCACGCCCTGGATGGAAGATGCCGACACATTGAGGCTCTCGATGTTGATTTGCCTCCGTGTGAAGACAGCCGTCACCTGGTTCAGCAGTCCGGCAATGTTCTCCGAATGGACGATAATGGTATATAATGTCTTATCCATAGCTTTCAAGTTTACTCAACATTCCAACAACATCTGATTGACCGAGCCTCCCGGGGGGGTCATGGGCAATACGTTTCCTTCTTCCACCACGCATGCTTCCAGCAAGAACGGCCCGTCGGTGGAGAGCATCTCGTTGACGGCTTCCCGCAGTTCTTCACGCGTCATGACACGACGGGCGGGGATGCCATAGGCAGCCGCTATCTGAAGGTAATCGGGATTAAGCATCGGAGTGAAGGAATAGCGGCGGTTGAAGAACATGGCCTGCCACTGGCGCACGTTGCCCAGGAAGTTATTGTTCAGCATAATCATCTTCACTGGCGCCTGTTGCTCCATGATAGTGCCCAGTTCTTGCAAGTTCATTTGAAAACCTCCGTCACCCATAAATACACACACAGTACGGTCGGGTCTTCCGAAGGTTGCACCGATGGCAGCCGGCATACCGAAGCCCATCGTACCCAGTCCGCCCGAGGTTACGATGCTGCGCGGCTCCTTGTAACGGAAATAGCGGGCTGACATCATTTGGTTTTGGCCGACGTCTGTCACCAGAATCGCCTCATCATGAGTAGCATCACTTACGGCACGCACGACTTCCCCCATGCTCAGCATGCCGCCTGATGGCTGCAACTCCGGACGAATCACCTTTTCAGCTTCCACCTCTTCATAAGGACGGAAGCTGGCCAACCATTCTTCGTGAGTAGCCGGGCGTAACAAGGCTGTAACCGCAGGCAGTGTTTGTTTGCAATTACCCAATACGGCAACATCTACTCGTATGTTCTTGTTGATTTCTGCTGGGTCAATGTCGAAATGGATGACTTTAGCCTGGCGGGCATAAGTCGCTACATTACCCGTTACGCGGTCATCGAAGCGCATACCTACCGCAATGAGGATGTCACACTTATTAGTATTGATGTTGGGTCCCAAGTTGCCATGCATGCCCAACATTCCTTTGTTCAGTGGATGATCTGTGGGTAAAGCCGACAATCCCAGTAACGTACGTGCAGCAGGCAGCCCGGCTCGCTCGATAAAAGTACGCAATTCTGTTTGTGCATGTCCCAGTTCTACTCCCTGTCCCACCAATACCAGAGGGCGTTGAGCGTTATTGATAAGGTCGGCTGCCTGGCGGATAGATTCTTCGTCAGTCTCAGGTACCGGGACATAACTTCGGATATAGTCGACTTTGACGGTGTTATAGGCAGTCTTGTCTGTCTGGGCATTTTTTGCGAAGTCCAGTACAACAGGCCCCGGCCGTCCACTCCGAGCAATATAAAACGCCCGTGCTATGGCCCACGCCACGTCTTCGGCCCGGCGAATCTGGTAACTCCATTTGGAAATAGGTTGCGTGATGCCGACCAAGTCTACTTCTTGAAAAGCATCAGTCCCCAAAAATCCAGTTCCCACTTGTCCAGCAATGACTACGATAGGAGTGCTGTCTATCATGGCATCTGCAATGCCTGTGATGGTGTTAGTAGCGCCAGGCCCACTTGTGACTAGGCAAACTCCTACTTTGCCCGATACACGTGCATAACCTTGCGCAGCATGGGTGGCTCCTTGTTCATGCCGTACTAATATGTGTTTCAGTCTATCTCGATGGTCATAAAGCGCGTCGAATACAGGCATGATGCTTCCTCCCGGGTAACCAAAAAGTGTGTCTACTCCTTGAGCTTCCAGTGAACGCATCAAAGCTTCTGCGCCAGTTATGAAGTTCTTTGACTCATTGCTCATGATTGCATAGATAATATTGTTTGTCTGGCCAATGGCAAGATAATTTTTTGCTCACTTAATAATCCTTACTCCACCTTTGTCTGCAGAACTAACCATAGCTGCATAAGCTTGGAGCGCTTTCGATACATTCCTTTGTCTGGTGATAGTTCTCATAGGACGTTCTTTTAATTCTTTGTCTGACAACTTCACGTTGATGCTTCGGCGAGGAATGTCTATTTCTATAATGTCACCGTTCTGAATTTTGCCGATATTACCGCCTGCGGCTGCTTCCGGTGAAATATGTCCGATGCTTAAGCCTGATGTACCCCCACTGAAGCGTCCGTCTGTGATGAGTGCACATTCTTTGCCTAAATGACGTGATTTAAGATAAGAAGTAGGGTAGAGCATCTCTTGCATGCCAGGGCCTCCTTTCGGGCCTTCGTGAGTGATGACAACCACGTCTCCACTTTGCACTTCTCCTTCTAAAATCCCTTGACAAGCAGCTTCTTGTGAATCATAAACTCGGGCAGGACCGGTGAAACGTAAAATGCTTTCGTCTACACCGGCTGTCTTCACTACGCAACCGTCTTGGGCGATGTTTCCCTTTAGCACCGCCAGTCCTCCGTCTTTGCTATAAGCATGTGCCAAGTTACGGATACAACCATTGGCACGGTCTATATCCAGTTCTTTATAATAAGTCTCTTGCGAACCTAATTTTAGGTTGAACTTTCCACCTGGAGCAGAAGCATATTTTTTTAATGCTTTCGGACTTACATTAGAACCGGTGATATCGTATTTTTCTATTTCTTCACCTAAAGTCATGCCGTCTACACGTTTCACGTTAGTATCTACCAAGCCTCCTTTGGCAAGCTCACTCATAATCGCTACGATGCCGCCGGCTCTATTTACGTCTTGTACATGATATTTTTGTGTATTGGGCGCTACTTTACAGAGACAAGGAGTACGGCGTGACAAGGCGTCAATGTCATCCATGCAGAAATCTACTTCCGCTTCATGAGCAATGGCCAGCAGGTGCAACACTGTGTTCGTCGAACCACCCATAGCAATATCCAATGTCATAGCGTTCAAGAAGGCTTGTCGGGTTGCAATGCTTCGTGGAAGAATACTTTCATCCCCTTCTTCATAATACTTTCGTGCATTTTTCACAATGAGCCGTGCTGCATCCTTGAATAGTTTTTTACGATTCTTATGCGTAGCTACAATGGTGCCATTCCCCGGCAGAGCTAATCCGATGGCTTCATTCAGGCAGTTCATCGAATTGGCTGTGAACATGCCAGAACAACAACCGCATGTAGGGCATGCGTGCCGTTCTATTTGAGCTACATCTGCATCACTCACGCTCTTGTCGGCTGATTGTATCATGGCATCTATCAGATCCAGATGTTGTCCGTTCCACTCGCCTGCTTCCATTGGGCCGCCTGATACGAATACGGTGGGTATGTTGAGGCGCATGGCGGCCATCAGCATACCAGGTGTAATCTTGTCACAATTACTGATGCATACCATGGCATCTGCTTTATGAGCATTTACCATATATTCTACACTATCTGCAATGAGGTCTCGTGATGGCAAAGAATAAAGCATGCCGTCATGCCCCATAGCGATGCCATCGTCTATGGCTATCGTGTTAAATTCAGCCGCAAAGCACCCCAGCTTTTCAATTTCTTTTTTTATATATTGTCCGATATCATGCAAGTGTACATGCCCGGGTACGAACTGAGTAAATGAGTTTACTATCGCAATGATGGGTTTTCCCATCTGTTCTTTCTTCATGCCGTTGGCTGTCCAAAGAGCACGTGCTCCTGCCATGCGACGTCCCTGTGTACTGGATGAACTACGTAATTGCTGTTTCATTCTCTTTTGTTCCTTTCATTAAAAAAGCCTTTCCCACAATAGTGAGAAAGGCTTTATTTGTTCTATGTGTAAATATACATACACGTCCTTTCTCACGCTCTTGATTCCATGACCACGACGCGAATAATGTGCAGGACTGCCAATAGATTGGATGTATGTAGATTTATCATATCGGTTGTTTTTTCTTCTTAATGTTGGTGCAAAGGTAAGGCGTTTTTTATAATATGCAAACAATTTGAAGAGAAAAGTGATAAAAAAGTGATTATCCGTAAGAAGAACGAGTGGATAATGCGTGATTTTATTAGATAAGCATCATTTAGCAGAGTTTTTCTAAATCTTCTACTTTGTCTACTATGTGTGCGGGGGTATATTCTTCCAATTCTGTTCGTGGACGGAATCCCCAGGTCACTCCGCAGGCTTCCACTCCTGCATTACGGGCTGTCAGCATGTCTACACCTGAATCGCCTACATAGAGTACATCTGCGGGCGAGACAGCCGTTGCCCGTAAAATGTCATACACGATGCATGGATCTGGTTTGACGGGAAAACCTTCTCGTTGTCCCAAGACAGCGGCAAAATGGATGTTGGGAAAGTAGTGCCTGATGAGTTTTGTTGTGGCTTCCTGATATTTGTTGGAAGCCACTGCCACCTGTATGCCGAGCGCTTGCAAGCGGTTTAGCAAAGCCTGTATGCCGGGATAAGGGCGGCTCATGTCGGCATTGTGCACATTGTAATAAGGTATGAACTCGGCACGCATGCGTGATATATTCTCCGCAGTCTTTTCACCTTCGGGCAGTGCTCGTTCGAAAAGCTTATTGATACCGTTTCCCACCATGAAGGGGTATTCAGAAAGTTCGTGTGTGGGATAGCCCAATGCCTGGAGGGCATGGTTTGTACTTTGTGCCAGGTCGGCGATGGTGTTTAGCAGCGTGCCGTCCAGGTCGAAAATGACAAGTTTCTTCATCTCTTTTTGTTTCTTTAAAAGGAAAAGCGGCCTATCAATCCGTGGAAAAACCTCATTGTAAAGCAGGAGTCTAAGCTTTTGTCTGAAAACATGTATCTTCTGGCAGGGGATATCAGTCTCTACTCTAAAGAAAGAACTTTGGTCCCTGCTTTCCTGCTTTTTCCTCGGCGGAAGATGGCTTTTTTTGAGGCACAAAGATACGACTTATGTAGATTCTTCCTATCTTTGCAGCCTCAATTTAAGTTAATATGACTATGAGTTACAATTTGTTGAAAGGAAAGAAGGGCATTATTTTCGGTGCTCTGAACGAACAGTCCATTGCCTGGAAGGTGGCCGAGAAGGCCGTTGAAGAAGGCGCGACGATAACTTTGTCCAATACACCCGTAGCCGTGCGCATGGGTCAAGTGTCCGACCTGGCCGAAAAACTTCATTGCGAAGTGATTCCGGCTGATGCTACCAGTGTACCTGATTTGGAAAACGTTTTTCGCCGTTCTATGGAGGTGTTGGGCGGACAGATTGACTTCGTGCTGCACTCTATCGGCATGTCGCCCAACGTGCGCAAAAAACGTACTTACGATGACCTGGATTATGATATGTTGGGAAAGACCTTGGACATTTCGGCTATCTCTTTCCACAAGATGATACAGACGGCTAAAAAGCTGAATGCTATTGCCGAATATGGTTCTATTCTGGCTTTAAGTTATGTGGCAGCCCAGCGCACTTTCTTTGGCTATAATGACATGGCCGATGCTAAGGCTCTGTTGGAGTCCATCGCCCGCAGCTTCGGATATATCTATGGCCGCGAACACCACGTACGTGTCAACACCATTTCACAATCGCCTACCATGACCACTGCCGGTTCGGGCGTGAAAGACATGGACAAACTTTTCGACTTTGCCAGCCGCATGTCTCCTTTGGGCAATGCTTCCGCTGACGAATGTGCGGATTATTGTATTGTGATGTTCTCCGATCTGACCCGGAAGGTTACAATGCAAAATCTGTATCATGACGGAGGATTTTCCAGCATGGGCATGAGTCTTCGTGCCATGAATACCTATCAGAAAGGGCTGGATGATTATATGGACGAAAACGGAAATGTAATCTACGGATAATTTTGCAATGACCAATGATGGATGGAGGAAAGCAGGAAAATCGCTTTTATCCATTAATCATTGGTCATTTGACATCTATTATTTGTGACACATGGAATCTGCACTTTATCTGTTGCCGGTAACTTTAGGTGATACGCCTATTGATTCTGTATTGCCTGCCTATAATAAAGAAGTAATAAGAGATATACGTTATTTCATAGTAGAAGATGTACGTTCGGCTCGTCGTTTCCTCAAGAAAGTTGACCATGACGCAGACATAGACTCCATGACTTTCTATCCTCTGAACAAACATACCTCTCCGAATGATATTTCCGGCTATCTGCAACCATTGTTGGACGGTCATCCGATGGGTGTTATTTCCGAGGCGGGATGCCCGGCAGTAGCAGATCCGGGTGCAGATGTAGTAGCCATAGCCCAACAGAAAAATTTAAAAGTGGTGCCCTTGGTGGGACCTTCATCCATCATCTTATCCGTAATGGCTTCTGGATTCAATGGGCAAAGTTTTGCTTTCAACGGTTATCTTCCTATTGAACCCGGGGAACGGGCTAAAAAACTCAAGCAATTGGAACAACGCGTTTACACAGAACATCAGACCCAACTGTTTATAGAGACCCCTTATCGGAATACTAAAATGTTGGAAGACATCTTGCGTAATTGCCGCCCTCAGACTAAACTTTGTATCGCTGCCAATATCACCTGCGAAGGCGAGTTCATTCAGACAAAGACTGTCAAGGATTGGCAAGGAAAACTTCCTGATTTGACTAAGATTCCTTGTATCTTTCTCTTGTATAAATAATCTCTCGTAAAGGTTCGTATTCATACTCCAGAAACTTGCTGAAGTATCGTTTCCCTAGGTCTTGTTTTATTTGTTGAAGTGTCCATAACTTACCTTCTTTATGGGGTAAAGGGCTGTTACCCAGTTCGAGCGAGAACAGATAAACCAGTCGGTTGGCCGTATCGTCACGGTAGTAATATCGGAAATGAAAGTGGAGGTTGCGCAAAGAAATTTTCGGCATCAATTCTCTGGCTATTCTTTTGGCTGCCTGTTCTATATTTTCTCCATAAATCGGATACCCTTCCAAGGGCAAATCGTTTT